>NZ_JBFAWA010000010.1:0-361948 GCF_040680035.1 Nonomuraea sp. NPDC052116
ACATGCGGCAGCTCAACCCGGTGGCCACGCGCATGCGCGAGCAGTTCGGCGACCTCAACGCCGGGCTCAACCAGGCCGTGCGGAGGGCCGGGGTACGGCGGCGCGCCGCGCCGCCGCTTGATACCTATGAGATCAATTCGGCAAGTTCAGTGAGTGCACATTGCCAGGGGTAGGCATCGATGCGGTCGGCTCCCGAACTCGGCGGATGCGGCTCGAATTGGCCTGCGCCGAACAGGACGCGCACACCATCGGTGCGTAGGTCTTCGATGCTGCGGCGGAAGGGTGTGCGAGATGCGAGGGCGCTGTTGACAAAGGGCAGGACCACAACAGGGATGCCCAACCCTGGCGCCTCAGAAAGAACGCCTAGGGCGTAGGTGTCGGCGATGCCCTGGGCGAATTTGTTGATCGTGTTGTAGGTCGCCGGAGCAACGATGATCGCGTCAGCACGAGGCGACTTCGGCTCGTCCGGCTTGCGGTACCGGCTGCGGACGGGGTGGCCGGTCTGCTTCTCCAATGCGGGGATGTCGACGAAGTCCAGGGCCGGCGGGGTGGCGATGATCTGCACGATCCAGCCTTGGTCTTGGGCGAGGGTGACGAGGCGGCCGACGTTGGGGGCGGGTCCTGCGGCGCAGACGATGATGTAGAGAACCTTGCCGGGTTGGGTCACGCGCTGACTCCCAGGGTGGCCGCGTATTCGCGGGCTTCGCGGCGGACGCTGATCGGGGCGGTTGCCAGGATGTCACGTACCAGCCGGAGAGCCGCGGGGCGGCCGGTGATTTCCTCGGGGGCCATCTCGCCTGCGGCGCGCAGGATGTGCAGGGCCTTGTCGTGCTGGTTCCACATGAGGAAGGCGCGGGAGGTGTCGAGCAGGAGCGTGGCCTTGCGTTCGTTGATCGGGAGCTTGTCCAGCTCGACCTGGCGGGCGTAGCCGATGGCGGTGCCGGCGTCTCCCAGGCGGAGGGCGACGTTGGCTCGGTGGCACAGGACGTTGTTGGGGCCGAATGCGGTCCACATGTGGTTGGCGTCGTGGCCGAGTCGTGTGCCTGCTTCGGCTGCTTCATCGAGGAGCTCGACAGTGTTTTGCCGGTCGCCGGTGTTAGCGGCTGCGACGGCTCCGCGGAGCAGCAGGGACCCGTAGATCGACAGGTCGTCGGGGGACGGGGTGGTGAGGTCGGCGTCCATGTGTTGGGCTGCGCTGCGGGCGGCGTCGGTGGCGGCGCGGTGGTGCCCGCCATCCATCAGGGCGTGGGTGATGATGCGGGAGCTTGAGCCGATCATGAGGGGGCTCTGGCTGGCGTGCGCGGCTTGGACGCTGCGGTCTGCGGCGAGCCAGGCGAGGCCCTTGTCCTCCTGCTTGAGCAGGATGGAGGCGGTCACGTGGTATGCCTCGGCGCACAGCATGTGGGCGCGGAGCTGATCGTCGCCGTGCAGCGTGGTGCTGGCGGCGCGGAGTTTGCTGAGCAGGGCTGGCAGTTTGGCGGTGACCTGGGCGTATCGGCACGCCTGGTAGTTGCGCTTGGCGGTGCTTACTGCGGTGGCGAGTGCGTCGAGGTCGATCGGGCCGTCTGCGGGAGTGGAGTAATCGACGAGTGCGGCGGCGAGATTTTCGATATTGAGGCCGGTGTCCTGGGTGGGGCTGGGCTGTCCGACTACTGAGCTGAACAGGGCGGCCCCTGTGAGGCCGACGAATTCGCGGCGTCGCACGTTCTCGTCCTCTCCTCTTTCGACGAGATTCACAGCGCGTGGTGCATTTGCAAGGGTATCAACCGCTTTGGGGGAATCCACGTGTGTACGGGTGCGCTTGGTGGGCGCGAAGCCCAGGTCTTCCGGGTCCTGGTGGGTGACCTCGGTCAAGGCCAGTCGGTACGGCTCGCGCGGCCATGTGACCTCGCCCGCCTCCCAGCGGCGTATGCGCTCCTCATCGCAGGCGAGGTTGTACTTGATCCCGCTCTTGGTGAGGTTGACCATTTTCGCCATTTCGGCACGGGTCAAACCCGCCTGCTGCCGCCAGTTCCGAAGTAGCACATTGGGTGTTGCCTCGGGCATACCTGGCCTGCTTTCCGATGGTGGATCGAAAAGGGGGTTAAGAGGGGGGCCTCTTAGCAGGTCCCCTCATTCTGCTTTGCCGGTGGACTTGCCATCAATCAACCACGGTACGTCAAGCGGACTTCCGCCACAGGGAGTACCGAACGACTCGCAAGGAGATGGCGACGGTGACCCGGCCAGACGAGAACAGCGAGGCAAGGCTCTGCCCTGCGTGTCGAGGGCTCGGTTACAAGCTGCGGAGCTCGCGCCGCGCTCTCCTGATCGGCAACGACGGGACGGAGCCCGAACGGATTGGGGAGCAGGAGTGTCTCGACTGCCTCGGAAGAGGCCAGGCCGAAGGGAACGGGAGATGAATCCGATCATGGCCGTCTCGATGGAAAGGATCAATGAGGCGATCAGCCATCACGACGAGGCGGTGAAGCTCATCACGTTGCGTGATCGGCTCGCGGAGATTGGCGTGCATGCAGAGTTGCGCGACAACAACAGTGCTCTGATGGTGGTTCGCCCTGACGGCGCGTTGCCAGTGTGGGTGTTCGTCGGGTACGGCGGGGCCTTCTACTCCTGGGACAACACCAACAAGCGGCACCCGACCGATGACCCGCAGGGAGCCGCTTCGACCCTGGCCGAGTACGTCAAGGGTCTCTGAGACGGGCGCGGCGAGGCGGTGACGGTGCCCGATCGGAGGGGGTCGGGCGTTCTTTCCCCTGCCTCGTCGCGCCTCATCGTCCCGGCAGGCTGCGCGGCAGGGTCACCCGCAGGGGCTACCCCCGGCCTCTGCTGCTGGTCCAGCCTGCCGGGGCGCGTGCTGGACGGCTTCCGTTACCTGAACCGTCGTGGACAGGCGGTCCGAGTCGGGATACGCTCAAACTTGGTAAAACAACCTGTCGGGTGTTGGACGGTCAGAATGTCGCTAGAGTCCGTACCGCCGAAGTATGCGCAGCTTGTGCAAGCACTTCAACGGCGTATCGAGGCGGGAACCTACCCACCCGGCTCCCTCCTCCCCAGCGAACACCAGCTCATCCAAGAGTTTGGCGTCTCGCGCCCCACCGTTGTCGCCGCACTGCGGGTGCTACGTGAGCAAGGCTGGATTGAGTCCCAGCAGGGCAAGGGGCGTTTCGTGCGCGGCCGTCCCGCGATGGCAGCCTTGGAGCCCAACCGCCCCGGGCAGGCGTACCTGACCAACCCGGAGACAAACGCCCCCGGTGAGCTGGTCGAGGCTGGCGCCGTCGCTCTGCCCAATCGGGTGGCGGCGTTGCTGGATGCACAGCCCAAAAGCAAGGCGTTCCTGCGCCGACGCCTCGTAGTCCGTGATGGCGAGCCGACCGAGCTGGTCTCGCTGTGGCTGCCTCTGGAACTGTCGGAGGGTACCGACCTCACAAGTGGCGAGCCGTTGCCGCAGGGCATCCGTGAGCATCTGAAATCGCGCAAGGGCGTCCGTTTCGATCACATTGTGGAGCAGATCACCGCCCGGATGCCCACTGCTCAGGAGGCCAAGCAACTCGGCATGCCCAAGAATGTGCCACTACTGGCGGTCTTCGGGGCTGTCCGTGATGCCTCCGGCCGGCCCTTGGTCGTAGTTGAAGTGCTCCTTCCGGCCGATCGTCACGAACTGGAAGACGCCTACCCCATCAGCTGACCAACTCTTTCGGCTACTTGCGCAGCCCCAGCCACGCCCAAAGAGCGGCCACCGCGAGCAGGGCCAGGCCGAACACGATGGTGGCGGCGCGCCGCCTGGACACGAGGGCGAGGATGAGCCCCAGCACGGGCGTGCCGAAACCGACGAGCAGCACGGCGTTCCCGCAGATCTGCGAGAGCTGCCTGTTTCTCGCCTCCCCTCCAATGAGGGCAAAGCCATAGCTGAACCACAGCATGCCCAGGATGGGTGTGCCCAAGATCCATAAGAGGAACAGCAGCCATGGCCAGGCGGCATCCGTGCGTGGCCGACCTGATTTCATGATCCAGATTGTTCCTCTGACGCCTTGGATAGGCCAGCAGCGTTCGGTACCAGCCGCGACACAACATGACATCGCGACCTATCCAGCTAGTTAGATCGGCGTCACAGGCGCCTAGGCACTTGACCTATCAAGCTTGCCGATCGTACTCTCGGATAATCACTTGATAGGTCAAGTGTCAGACATCCAAGAGAGGAGCCGTCATGGCTCTGCAAGGTCCCATCCCCGTCACCTTCGCCATGGTCTTCCCGCACGGCTGCTACGTCGTCGGCGAGGTCGAGCCCGTCAAGGACTTCGACGCCTCGTCCAACGGCCGGTTCGTGCAGGCCCGCGACAAGCAGACCGCTGAGCTGGTCTGGCAGGTCGCGGTCATGGACGGTGACCCGACTCTCAAGCCCGCCCAGAAGACGGTGGCGGTCAAGATCCTCGCGCCGGTCCAGCCGGTGCCCCCGCAGCCGATGCCGGGGCTGCCCTTCACGCCGGTCGAGTTCGACGGCATGTCCGTCACCCCGTACGTCAACGCCGCCGGACGGCTCGCCTACTCGATCAAGGTCCACGAGATGCACGCTCCCCGCCAGAGCACCCCGAACAAGGCCGGAAAGGACGCCGCCTGATGACCCGTCGCCGTACCCCTCGAACCAGCGTGATCCGGCTGACCACCGGCCGGACCGCCCGGACCTTGCTCCACCCCTACGGCCACCGCGAGCCCGTGCTGGCGCTCGACTTCGGAGCCGCCTGCGTCCTGGTCACCACCACCGGTCCGGTGACCGCAGACGACCTGACGTTCGCCCGCCAGCTCGCCCACGAGGCCACCCGCTACGCCCGATCGGTCGAGCGCTCGTTCCGCGCTCTGAACGACAACCATGACGCGGTTCCCCAGAGGAGAGCAGCATGAGCGACCTCGGCCCCTACACCTACCTCACGCTGTCCATGCAGCCCGGCTCCGCTCCCCGTCTTCACGTCTCCTTCCACACGGCGGACCTGCACATCCGTGCCGGAATGCTCGACAACCCACGCCCGTACCTGGAGATCTCCTCCCGCGAGGCGAACGTGTCGATCTCGACCACCGGTGCCGGTCCCGTCACCGACGCGGACCTGAGCACCGCCCGCCTGATCTTCAACGCCGCCGCTCGCTACCTGGCCGACTGCGAGCGCCTGCACATCAACCAGTCGGCCACCAAGACCGCCACCGACACGGCGGCCTGACCAAGCAAGGCGGGGCCGCCAGAAGCGGCAACTTCCGGCGGCCCCTCGGTTCTCCCACGATCCACATCACGAGAGGCATCTAGCTTATGTTCCGCAGGCTTCCCGGCGACGAGGCGCGCAACCTCGTCTCCACCACCCCTGACACGGCTGTCGTCTTCCGCCCGGCCGTCGTCACCACTCCCGCCATCGTCACCATCGTCATCCTGGCCGGTCGGCTCCTCGTGGGCCTGGTCCGTACCGTCTGGCGGCACCCCATTGCCATAGTGGTCCTGGCGGTGCCGTCCGCGCTGTGCTGGCTGTACAGCTGGCAAACGGCGCTGCTCCTGGTCGCTCCCATACCAACGGGCCTGGCCGCCTGGGCCCTCGTCGATCGAGGCTCGTTCACCCGGTGGGTCGGCCGGCGGCTGCTGGCCTGGTGGCGGCTCATCTTCATCTACCGCCGACACTGGCAACCGATCATGATCGTCTCCGGGCTCGGCAAGCACCTGCGCGGCCGTGACTACCTGCCCCGCCTCGGCAAGGTCACCTGCAACGCCTGGGCCGACACCGTCACCGTGCGCATGCTCGACGGCCAAGCCGTCAAGGACTGGGCCGACCGCACCGACCACCTTGCGCATGGCTTCGGCGCACCCTCCTGCCGCGTCTCCGTCGTCAAGGCCGGTCGGCTGGTGCTGACCTTTCCTCGCCGTGATCCGCTGGCCACGCCGATACCCGCGCTCCCCGTCCCGGCCGTGCCGACCGTGGGACCGGTCGAGATCGGCAGGCAAGAGGACGGCTCCCCTTGGCTGCTGAAGATCCTCGGCACACACGTGCTGGTAGCCGGCGCCACCGGAGCGGGCAAAGGCTCCATCATCTGGTCCACCATCCGCGCGCTACTTCCCGCGCTGCGGGCGGGCCTGATCGAGATCTGGGCGCTGGACCCCAAGCTGATGGAGCTCTCGTTCGGCCGTGCCCTGTTCGGCCCTCATTACGCCGCCACCCCAGAGGAGTGCGCCAACCTCCTCGAACAGGCCGTCAAGGTCATGCAAGAGCGGGCCGCACGCTTCGGTGGTGTCCAGCGCTCCCACATCCCCACAGTGGATGATCCGTTCGTCCTGGTCATCGTCGATGAGGTCGCGTTCCTGACCGCGTACCAGGCCGACAGGGACCTCCGGCGGCGCGTCTCGGCGGCGCTGGCCACCCTGACCACTCAAGGCCGTGCGGTCGGCGTTGGCATTCTGGCGGCCCTCCAGGACCCCCGCAAGGAAGTCATGACCATTCGCAACCTGTTCCCCGACAAGATCGCGCTCCGATTGGACGAGTCGGAACAGGTGGACATGGTCCTTGGCGACGGCGCACGCGACCGCGGCGCCCTGGCCGACCGGATCTCCTCGAACCCAACCCTGGGCGCAGGGGTCGGCTACGTCCGGCTGGAAACCTCGCCCGACCCGGTACGGGTCCGCGCGGCCTACGTCTCCGACACCGACATCCGCGCCATGGTCGCCAGCTTCGCCACCAAGGACGGTGAGGCCCGATGACCCTGGCCCACGTCCTGGACGGACTGCGCTGCTCGACCTGCAAGACCCTCAACACGCTCTGGCTCGACCCGTCTCGGGCGCTTGTCGAGTGCCGCGAATGCGGACAGTCGGCGCTGATCTTCCCCGAGGCCGGCCAGGCAAGGCAGGAGGAGTGCCGATGACAGACCGGTCCACCCCTCGTGCCCTGCGGATGGCCCAACCGCTGGCCCGCGACGTCATGGAAGAGGTCGCCAAGCAGCACGGCGTGTGCATCCGGCCCATCCCCCTCAAGCGGCTCGACACCTACACCGGCCAAACCGAGATCATCGATGTGCCCTGCGGGGCCACCCTGGACAGCAAGTGTCCGCCGTGCGCCAAGCGCAACCGCCAACTCCGCATGGCCCAATGCCGTGAGGGCTGGCACCTCGACCACGAACCGATCATCACCCCACACGAGCCGAACGACGAACAACGCTGGCTGATCGAGTTCCGCGCCGACATGCAAGCCCAACGCGACCAGGCCGAACAACTTGGCCAGGACACCACCGACCTGGACGCGATCATCACTGGACTGGACGCGGAGATCAACACGGCAGGTATGCGCGGCAACGTGCTGGGCCGGGCTACGCCGAAGCGCAACCGCTCGACTCGGCGGCGGCAAGACGCCCCCGACCTGCCCAAGCGCAAGATGGTCAACACCACGCTCGGGCGGACCTTCACCAGTTCGGATGGCAAGGTCTACCGGCCCTCGCTGTTCGTCACGCTCACCCTGCCGTCCTACGGGAAGATCAAGGACGGGGTCCCCGTCGATCCCGACGCCTACGACTACGCGCGGGCCGCTCGGGATGCCCTGCACTTCTCCAAGCTGGCGGACCGGTTCGTGCAGAACCTGCGCCGCGTGGCCGGCTACGACGTCCAGTACTTCGCCACCGTCGAACCCCAAAAGCGGCTCGCCCCGCACCTGCACATGGCCATCCGCGGCACCCTGCCACGGGCGGACGTCAAGCAGATCGCGGCAGCCACCTACCACCAGGTGTGGTGGCCATCGGCCGATCAAGTGGTCTTCGAGGCGGATCACCTGCCGGTCTGGGAGAACGGCGTCGGCTACTTCAACCCGGACACCGGAGAGGTCCTGCCCACCTGGGATGAAGCGCTCGACCAACTCGACGCCGACCCAGCGGCCGAACCCCTGCATGTAGTGCGCTTCGGCGTCCAGGTGGACGTTCAAGGCGTGCTGGGCGGCACCCCCGACGCGGACCAGTGCATGCGGTACCTGTCGAAGTACCTGACCAAGTCCCTCGGCGAAGGTCTCGACGCGGACGACCCAGCACAGCGCGAGCACACGGCGCGACTGCTGGAAGCGTTGCGGTTCGAGCCCTGCTCGCCGACATGCGCGAACTGGCTGCGTTACGGCGTCCAGCCCAAGGACGCCAAGCCCGGCTTGGTTCCCGGACGATGCCGGGGCAAGGCACACAAGCCCGATCACCTCGGCCACGCCGGGCGCCGCGTGCTGGTCTCCCGCAAGTGGTCGAACAAGACCCTGGCCGAGCACAAGCAGGATCGCCGCACGTGGGTCCTGGAAGCTCTCGGCCAGACCGACCAGCCTGCCGACCCACACCGCTACGTCTGGAAGCCCATCCCGGCCGGAGACGCCAACGTGCCGCCTCTCGCCGTCAGGCTCCTCCGCACGGTGGCCGAACGGCAACGCTGGCGCGCCCACATGGCCCAACTCCAAGCCCAAGCAGACGGCCAAGATCTTTCGGCAACTGAGCACACGGGGAGGGCGGCATGAGCAAGCGAGACGAACTTCTCACCGTCGCCCAGGTCCTC
Organism: Nonomuraea sp. NPDC052116; assembly: GCF_040680035.1. Lineage (NCBI taxonomy): Bacteria > Bacillati > Actinomycetota > Actinomycetes > Streptosporangiales > Streptosporangiaceae > Nonomuraea > Nonomuraea sp. NPDC052116. The sequence goes on from NZ_JBFAWA010000010.1 coordinate 8,531, forward strand.
GACGAGCTCGGCGGCGTCTCCCGCCGCACCTTCTACCGCTGGCGCGAGATCGGCAAGGCACCGGAAGGCATCCGCCTGCCCAACGGCGAACTTCGCATCTACCGCAGCGACCTCAATGCCTGGCTCGAATCCCTCCGGAGCGCCGCATGAACACCTCCTACAAGGTCAAGTTCTGGGACATCCGCACCAACACCAGGTCAGACGGCAAGAGCAAGAAATCCCGGATCGTCTCCCACACTGTCCGCTGGACAGTCGGCAACCGCGAGAAGTCCTCGACCTTCAAGACCAAGGGCCTGGCCGAGAGTTTCCTGTCCGACCTCCGTCAGGCGGCCAAGAAGGGCGAGGCATTCGACCTGGAGACCGGCCTACCGACGTCGATGGTCAAGGCCAAGGAGTCCCGCACCTGGTACTCCTTCGCCGTCGCCTACGTGCACGCCTGGTGGCCTCACGCAGCGGCCAAGTCCCGCGAGGGGATGACCGACACGCTCGCCACCGTCACCCGCGTCCTGGTCGGCGATGCGCCCGGTCGTCCGTGCGACCAGATCATCCGGCGGGCGCTGCGCGATTACTCGTTCTTGCCTGAAGACCGCAGGCCGACTCCAACACCGGAGATCGCTCGGGCCGTCCGCTGGCTTGAGGCGGCGTCGCTCTCGCTGAGCGCTCTGGAGGAGACCAAGCACGCTCGTACGGCCTTGGAAGCTCTGGCGCTGCTTCTGGACGGCAAGGCTGCGGCGACCTCGACCTACCGCCGCAAGCGGGCCGTCTTCCACCACGCACTCGAATACGCCGTGGAGCTGGAGGAACTTTCGGCAAATCCCCTCCACAAGGTCAAGTTCCGCAAGGTCAAGGTGAGCGGCGAGATTGATCGGCGCTCCGTGGTCAATCCGAAGCAGGCCCGCGAACTGCTCACCGCAGTGACCTATGTGGGACGGTCACGCGGGCCGATGCTGACCGCGATGTTCGCCTGCATGTACTTCGGCGGCCTACGCCCGGCTGAGGCGGCCGGACTGCGGCAGAAGGACTGCCACCTCCCGGCGAAGGGCTGGGGCCTGCTGACGCTGGAGAAGACCAGGCCCCAGAGCAACAAACGGTTCACCGACTCCGGGCAGGCCCATGATGAGCGCGGTCTGAAGCACCGGGATGTGAAGCAGACACGCACCGTTCCCATCCCGCCTGAACTGGTGGCCATCCTTCGCGATCACATCGCAGCGTTCGGGGTCGGCGAGGACGGCCGGCTCTTTCGCACTCGCACGGGCGGAGTGATCTCTGGATCGGCCTACGCCAAGGTCTGGCAGGAAGCTCGGACGTACGCCTTCACGCCCGACCAGGCTGCCTCTCCCCTGGCGAGCAGGCCGTACGATCTTCGGCACGCGGCCGTCTCGCTCTGGCTCAACGCAGGCGTGCATGCCCCGGAAGCGGCCGAACGAGCGGGACACGGCGTGGACGTCATGCTCCGCGTCTACGCCAAGTGCATCGACGGCCAACGAGAAGTCGCCAACTGCCGCATCTTGGGCGCGCTCGCTGCATGATCCACAACCGCTGGCAGGACCCCGGGACATCTCGGGGTCCTTTCGCCGTTCCGGGCCTCGAAACCGCCGTGCCCACCTGGGAAAACGGGGCTGCGAGCATTCCGCGTATGTTCCGCGACCAGTGGCACAGGGCTGCTTTCGGCCGCCTCACCCTGCCTATGGGCCAAGATCACCGATCATGCAAAAGACCAGGTCAACCCGCAGATTGCCTGGTCTCGGTTGCGCGCCCTGCAGGATTCGAACCTGCGACCGTCGGATTAGAAGTGGAAAGTCGCCTTGGGCGAGAAAAGGCCATCCGACCTGCGGCGGAGGGCGCAATGGCGAGCGTGGTGGCGTTGGTCATGCCGCGAATAGTCCGTAGGCCGGGTTGTGAGTCATGAACCGTCCAATGCGTTCTCGATACGTTGATTGGCGACCTCGCGCTGGCCATCGATGCACTTGGCATAGATCTTCAGAAGCACGTCCACGCTGTGCCCGGCCCGCTCGGCGACCTCGGGCGCGTGCACGCCAGCGTTGAGCCACAGCGACACCGCGGCGTGCCTCAGGTCGTAGGGGCGGCCCGCCAGCGGAGAATCAATCTGGTCCGGGGTGAGCGCTCGCTTCCTTGCCTCCTGCCAGACCTTCGCGTAGGCCGAACCGGAGAATGTGCCGCCGCCGCGGGTAAAAAACAGCCGGCCGTCAGTAGCGGTGCCGAAGGTGTCGATGTGCGTTCGGAGGATGGCGACCAGCTCTGGTGGGATCGGCACCGGGCGGTCTTCCTTCTCCTCGCGGTGCTTGAGACCTCGGACATCGTAGAAACGGCCGGAGTTGGTGTATCGGCTGTTGCTCTGCGGTCGGGTCTTCGTTGGTGTCACCTGCCCCCACCCTTCGGCTGGCAGGACGCAGTCCGTCTTACGTAGCCCTTGCGCCTCAGCTGGGCGCAGGCCGCCGAAGTACATGCACGCGAACATCGCCGCCAGCATCGGCCCGCGCGTACGCCCAACCAGGGCCACGGCGGCCAGGAGCGTGCGCGCCTGCTGAGGGTTGACGACCACGCGACGGTCCACCCCGTTGTTCGTCTTCGCAGGCTTCCACTTGACGCGATCGAGCGGGTTCGCGCTGACCTCGCCAAGTTCGAAGGCATACTCCAGGGCATGGTGGAACACCATCCGCTTGCGCCGGAACGTCGAGTTCGCGGCTGCGGTGCCGTCCAGACATACGGATAATGCCTCCAGAGCTGCACGAGCGTGGCGGGCCTCGTTCAGCTCCGTCATCGGCAGCGACGCAGTCTCCAGCCAGCGCAGCGCCGCGGCGGCGGACCGCTCGTCAGGCTTGGACTGGCGATCCTCGGGCAGGAAGACGTGCTGTTGGAGCACCTGGCGCAGCAGTTTGTCGTCGAGGCGGCTTTTCTGGTCGCCGGTCAGAGCGAGCGTCACCGCGACCATGGTTTCAACGAGTCCTTCCCGGGACGTGGCAGCCTGGTGGGGCCAGCGCTTATTCACGTAATCCCGGGCGAACGCGAGCCAGGTGCGCGACTTCTTGGCCTTGAGCATGGACTCGGGCAGGCCGGTGACGGTGTCGAACCACTCACCCTTACGGGCCGCCTGGCGCAGTTCAGACAGGAAGTTCTCGGCCTGCTCCGACGTGCCGTGCGTGCTGCACTGTTCTTCGTCTTCAACGACCCAGCGCACCTGGTACTTCGGCTTCTTGGCGAGGGTGCGCCGGGTCTTCCAGAACTTGACCCGGTAGGACTTCACGCGCTCACCTCGAGCTCGGCGAGCCACGTCTGGTAGTCGTTCTGGTGGATGCGGAACTCGCCATTGGGGAGCCGGTGCATCTTGGGCGTGCGGTTTCGGGTCCGCCAGTGCTGCCAGGTCCGCCGCTTGATCTTGAGCGTTCTCATGATCTCGGGGACGGTGAGCCATACGTCTTCGGCGTGATTTGCCTCGGTCGCAGGCGTTGCCAAGGTGTCACGGGTCTTGGCAGGTTGGTTACGGCGCGTGGATGCGGCCATGATGGAGCCACTCCTATTCGTTCAAGGCGGTAGGGGTGCGGCCCCGGGTGGTGCTTGCCGGCTTGCCCGGGGCCGTCGCGCTACTTGGCAGGCTGCGGAAGCCGCACCTCGGTGTAGATGCGCACGTTGCGGCTGGTGCCTCGGCAGGGCAGCGGAGCAGAGATCTCGATGGCGTCGAACGTGCGGGCGATGAGGTCAGCGGCCTGGGTGACTTCGTCAGGCAGGCCGATGATGCGGATCTTCAAGAGGGTTCCTCCCGGTGGCGGGTGTAGCGCGTGTCGTGCGTCGGTGATGGGTGGGGTCTGAAACCGTCGGGGACGAGGGGGCGCGCGAGCTGCGATTCGTGGTGCTGCGTGGCGTGAGATGTTGCATCTCGTGGCACTCAGTCGCAACTGTTGCAACAGGGACACCATAGCGCTCATATGCTGTTTGTCCAGCTCACGACGTCACACGTTCCTTTTGTCGTTTTGTCGCGACGCTGGAGTCTGCGATCACGGGCAGCGCCACGCACGCCGTGACGAGCAGGATGCTGGCGCTGACCAACCCCCATGTAGCGACAGCCAGCAGCCATGCAGCCGTAAGCGTCAGCGCGACCGCATACGATCTGGCGCCGACGCCGACCAGCGGCACGAGGCAGGCCGCCACCAGCACCACGGCGGGCACGACGATCAGCGAGTCCGGGTCGGACACGCCGGCGAGCACGCCAAGGAGCTGCGACCAGGCCAGCCACACCGCCACCAAAGCGCCCCGCAGTAATACGTTCATGACGCCCTCCGCATCTCCACATAGCGGCCATCGACCATCCGCGCCTGCCCCTGCTCAACCAGCGACGCGGCCACCCGGAACGCCACCGGCAGCGGCAGCCCCGAGCGCACCGTCAGCTCCGCCCCCGTCAATCCCTCGTTGGCGTCGGCCAGCAGCGACAGCACCTTCTCCTGCGCCGCGGCGACGTCGGACGGCGTGAGGCTCGGCATCTGCGCGGGCGCGTCGAGGTCGACGACGTCGGCTGATGCAATGGCGGGCGAGCGGCGTCCTTTGCCGCCCTTGCTCCGGACTGGCGCGGCGTCGTCCGGCAGAGCGACCTTCGGCAGCTTCACCGTCATCGCGGGCATGCCGCGCATGACCGCGCTCATCTTCGGGATGTGGCGGGCGCGCATCATCACTGGCCGGTCGGTGGCGCCCAGCAGGTAGCCGCATCCCTTCGTCTTGTTCTGCGTGCCCGGGAAATGAATCTTGATCAGGTGCGGGTACGCGGTCATCCGCTCCCCGAACGTGGCCGACGCGATCCGGCGATCGCTGACTCGCAGCACCACGACGTTGCCCGACGTGACCAGAGCGAGGATGTCGCCGCCGCCCATCCCGGCCACGTACACGTTCTGGTCGAGCGTCCACACCGTCATGCCGCACTTCGACCCCTCGGCGAGGATGTCGTGCACGATCGTGGCCAGGTCCTCGTGCCGCGCGATCAAGTGGAATTCGTCGATGGCGATGACCAGCATCGGCATGCCGTGCACGCCCGGATGGTCGTACGACTGCACTCCGCGCTGGGTGATCCCGTCTTCGTCGGTCCATTCGATCTGTGACAGCAGCGCGCGGCGCCGCTGCATCTCTGCCTGGTAGGCGTACAGCCGCTGACGGATGGCGTCGATGCCGAGGGCGTGCGGCACGTACGGCAGCAGCGACGGGCAGCTCTGCCCGTCCTGCGGGTCGAGGTAGTCCAGCACGATCCGGCCTTCGGTACGGGCGAACTCGGCTGCGGCGATCTTCAGGATGGAGCTCTTGCCCGTCCGCATCGCGCCGAAGATCCCGACCGGCAGCGGGCCGCTACCGGGCTCCCACACCTGCAACGCGGCGTCTCCCCAGCCGTCCTCAAACGGGCCGACCGGCAGGATCCCGGTCTCCAGGTCGAGAAGCGGCTCGGTCCACAGCTCCGGCTCGACGACGGCCAACCTCTTGAGGAACGTCACCGTGGCGGCGTTCTGCGCGCCGTCGTCCGGCTCCTCCACGTGCACGAAGTTGATGGCCACCCCGAAGTCGGAGCAGATCCGCTTGCGCGCCAGCATGGCGTCCTCGGTCGTGTACCCGTCCAGGACGATCCGGTAGCGCGTCCCTTCGGCGCCGCCGCGCACGAACTCCTCGCGGTTCGTGAGCTTGGAGTCGGCGAGCGCGCCCTTCTTGCCCGCCGTCTTCTGAGCCCAGCGGATCACGATCGGGTCGGCCGCCTCCAGCTCCTTGGCCTGCGCCGCTTCCAGCGCGCGGCGCTTCTTCTCCGGCCGGACGATGTAGTCGCGGTTGCGCCACACGTACGGCACCGTCCACAAACCTGCGGCCGCGAAGTACAGGCTCTGCATCGCCCCGAACGGGCCGAGCGCGTCCGCTGCGGGCAGCCAAGCGCCCGCGCCGGCCTGCCACCAGCGGAACGAGAGAGCCTTACGCGTCGAGGGAATGAGCGCGCGGACCGTCGCCGCCGCGGCGTAGGCGGCTGCCTCGCCGGCGAGGACCTGCCAGGCGGGCACGTCTGCGAGGTGCAGGGCCATGCCTGCGCCCCACACGCCGAAGGCGGTGGCGTGTGGGGCGATGGCGTGGCGGAAGCGGAACATTGTCTTGCGGGTGACGGCGGCCGCGGCCTTGGCGAGGGCCTGCGTCTGCTCGTCTTCCTGCTGCTGTTCGGACTGCTGCTCGGGCGTGGTGTGGCGGGCCACGGTGGTGCTCCCTAGTTCTGGTACCAGCTGAACTTGCGGACGACCCGGACGGGTGCGGAGTGCACCGCGCGGGCGATATCGCCGTGTCCGTAGTCGAGCGCGCTGATCACGGCCGCCACGGTGGGCTGGCCACCGCCGCACGCGGTCACCGTCTGGGCGGTGGCGTGGGTGGCCAGCGCGGCCGCGGTGGCCTCCTGCTCGGCTTGGGCCAGTGCCTCCCACATGCGGGTGATCGTGCGCGGGTCCAGGCCGTCCGCCTGAACGGCCTGGAACGCCTGAAGCGCGAGGACGTACTTGTTGCGGGCCCGTATAGCGACGTTCATGGCGTCCTCGTGCACGTTGCGCGCGTCGGCCTCGAGGACGCCGCTGGCTCTGAAGAAGGCGCGCAGCCAGGTCATGAACCGCTCGAATCCGCCCGTGGCCAGCGCTTCCTGGAGTTGGGGGACGGTGGGGAGGTAGGTGGGGGTGCCATCACCGGCAGGCACGAGGGGGGCCTGCGTCATGTCGATCCCTTCGAGCTCAACGGGTGGTGTGGGCCAGCCGTCCGGGCGTGGCCACTCGACGACGTCGGCGGCCTTGACGCCGCCCTCGATCTCGGGCGGCCGGGGCGTGCTGGTCCGCTCGACGGTGACGTCGACCTTTGTCGAGGGCAGCGGGGCCTGCGGGCGTACCTGCTCGACGTGCACGGGCTCGACCGGCTGCAGCTCTGCATCGTCGCCCTGGTCGTCGCGCCCGCCCGGGTCGCTGTCGGGGGCTGCGGGCCGCTCGGGCCTGGCCGGCCCGAGCGCCCGCTTGAAGAAGCCGATGGCGATGTTCGTGGTCTTCGCGGTCCATGTCCGCTCGACGGTGTACGTGTCCGGCTCGGCTGGCTGCTCTGGGTCTGGCTTGCGGAAGAAGAACCAGCCGCCGACGACGAACAGCGCGAACGACACCACCACGGCGAACACCGCGGCGAGAGAGTCGATCACGACCAGCTCTCCACGGTCGCCCGCATCACCTCGGCGGTGAACGCGTCGTACTCGACCGGACCCCAGACAGCGCCGAACGCGATCCCGCCGAACATCCACAGCAGGCAGCAGGCGATGAACGTGGGCTTGTCGGGCTTGGCATCCTTGGCGATGTCCTTGACGACCGCGCCGGCCAGGAAGGTGAACCCGGCGGCGAGCAGGAACAGCGCCAGCGACCCGAACAGGGTCGCCAGCGCACCGCGCATGGCGAGCTCGACCAGCAGCGCGCCGAAGTTGACGAAGATCAGGCCGGTCGGCAGCACGAACATGCTGGCCGAGAACAGCAGCAGTAGCACGACGGCGAAAACGCCCAGCGGCTTGCCGGGCAGCTTGTCCTTCTTGCGGATGCCCGCACAGATGAGGCCGAGGCCGAAGGAGAAGCCACCGCCGAGAACGAAAGCGATCATGAGGGGTTGACCTTTCAGAGCAGTGCCAGCAGGAGCGGGAGAGAGATCATCAGCAGGTAGAACCCGGTCGTGATCGGGCCCCAGAACTTCAGGCCGGGCCAGCACACGGCGGACCAGGCGGCGACCCACACGCGCGAGAATCCGGACAACGTCTTGAGTGGCGGGAGCTGCGCGCGGCACAGGCCAGGAAGTCCTTCCTCCCGGAAGCGACGCCAGCGGCGGCGGTAGTCGCCCGCGCCGAGGAAAGCCATGGACGTGCACACGAAGCACCAGCAGACGGCGAACACGCCGTGCACGCGCGCGAACCCGTCGAGCAGTCCGGCCTCGCCCGGCACGTACTCGCGCTCGCGGTGGTAGTCGCGCACCGTGGTGACCGAGGGGAGCCGCGCCGTACGCAGGCCGCGCATCCGTGCCCGGTCCTCCAGGACCTCGACCCAGGAGGTACGCGGGGCTCGCGCCGGCGAGGGCTCCGGGGCGGGGGCGGCCTGCTCGGCGGTCTCCTCCGGCTGGTCGGCGGGCACACCGGTGGGCGGGCTGTACTGGAACATCACTGGCCGCCGCCCGCCTCGTCGTTGAGCACCTCGGCGAACTGGCGCGTCTGCTTGGCCAGGTCCGTGCATGCCTCCTGCGCCCGGCGAGGGTCGCGCCGGTGAAGCTCGGACAGTTCCGACATCAGCCAGCAGGCCGTTCGCCAGTACAGCCGCCACGGCTTGGACTTCTCCTTGGCGGCAGCCTCGATGAGCGCGACGTGTTCGGCGCGCCGGTTCGCGGCGCGGTTCGACACCATCTGTCCCCCGTCACTGTGCGTAAGTTGTGTTACCGTGGCCTCGCGCGCGCAACGCGCAACGCGCAACGCGCCCGCGCGTTGGAACCCCCGCACACCCGGCCTCGGCCCGACCTGCGGCAGCCCGCTCCCCCGAACGCGGTCACGAACAGTCACGACAAACCCTCGGCGCACGCCCGCGCAAACGCTTCCCAATCCGGCTCGCGAGCGACCTCCGGCAGCGACGCCAGGTGCCACATGAGCAGCGACCGCGACACCCGCAGCGCGACCGGCTCGCACCCGGGCACCCGCACATCCCACCGCGCGAACTCCCAATCCAGCGGGAACGCGGTCAGCACCGCGCACTCGGCCCGCCCGGTCAGACCTGCGGTGAGCACATCCAGCGGCACGTCCACGCCGGCGCCGTCTTCGACGGTGAGGCGGACGTGGTACGGGCTGTCAGCGCGGAACTCCAGCTCGACCATGACGACGGTCGGGGTGTCGGCGAGGTGGTCCCAGGTGGGGACCGGCATGTAACGGACGGCGGTGAGGTCGGTGTTGGGGGTCATGCGTCTTCTCCGTGGGTCTCGTCGGTGAGTACCGGACGGGCATTCGTCCCCACCTCGTCCCCGAGAGGCGGAGAGGACGAGAGGTCGTTCGTCCCCGCCTCGTCCCCACCGGGGACGGGGGACGGTCCCGCCACCCCCTGGGGACGGTCCCCGTCCTCCGTCCTCACCGGAGGCTCGGCCGGGGCTTCTGCCCTCAGCCTCTGGAGAAGGACCGTGGCGCGCTGGGTGGACACCTTCGTCCCCGCGGCGCGGATGGCGTCTCGGAGGGTGTCGCGGGTGAGGTTCGTCCCCGCCTTGTGAACGTCGGCGACGATGCGCCATCCGAGCGGCATGAGCTCGTCAACGCTGTCCCACTCGGGAGGACGCTCCCCTGTTCGTCCCCTGGCTCGTCCCCTTCGGACGCGAGGGACGGTCCCCTCCTTCGTCCCCCGCCTCGTCCTCTCCTGCGGCCGGGGACGGTCCCCGGTCTCGTCCCCGGAGTTCGACGGAGACGAAGCGGTGTTCGTCCCCGCGCCGTCCCCCCTGCGAGGGGAGGACAAAACAGGTTCCTTCCCCAAGGGAAGGACGGGGATGGACGGGCCGGCCGACAGGTCGGCGGTCCTCTGCTGCGGGAGGACGACAAGCGGGGGGACGACTGGCATGAGGTGCTTCGCCTCCGCGCGGCCCTGAGCCCGCGCGATCGCTTTCATAGCCTCGATCGCCTCCGGGGGAACGGGCGTCTCCTTCTTGGACTCCCATGGCGAGGCAGGCTCGGCGTCCACCAGCGCGGCCGTGTTGTAGAGCGCCGCGATCTGCGACAGGAGGGTCTCCTGCCGCTCCTGATCCACGGCCAGGCCCGTGTGCTCGACCGCTGCATCCATCGCCTTGTCGAGCTTGACCAGCGCGGCGCGCAGCTTCCGCCCGGAGGCTCCGGACCCGCGCAGCATCTTGGCGCGCTTCGCTGCCAACGCGACGCGAGTCAGGCGGCGGTGAGCGTCCACCTCCTGCGCGGTGCGGTCCTTCGTCTCGGCCAGACCGATCCGGACCAGCACCCGCTCGGGCGTCAGCCGCCAGTTGATCCGGCCGGTGCCCCGGATGCGGTGACGTTCGATGGCCATGCCGCGCTCCCACAGCCACGCGGCCACCAGGGGCGCAGCCAGCCTGAACACCGCCTCGGGCAGGGTTTGCGCGTCCATGCTCGACAGCACGGCGGTCAGGCAGGTCAGCGCCCACACGGCGATGCCATCGAGGCCGGCGGCGAAGTTCTCCCGCATGTTGCGACGGGCTCGGACGGCTGAGGTGACGATCGCGACTTCGACGAACGCGAACAGCAGCACGCGCAGCGGGCCATCGAGGCCGAGTACGTCGCCCGAAAAGCGCCACATGCCTTGTGCTGATACGCCGGTCGCGATGGAGGCGGCGACGACGGTCAGCACGTCCTCGACTGGACGCGGCGCAACGAACCGACGCCATGCGCTGGCGATCAGGCGCTTGATGACCCGCCCGGCCCGGTAGGCCAAGACGAGAACGACCAGGCCGAGCGCCCCGATCACCGCCGCGGCGATGGGGTGGGCTTCGGCCCAGGCGATCCCGTCGAGGACCGTATTCATCAGTGGATCTCCTAGCTTCGTAAGCGATACCGCTTACGAAATTGTGGCTGGGTAGCTCGGTTGAAATGACGGTTGCGAGCGCTATTCGGGCGGCCTGCACGTCGTGGCGTGACGATATGCGTCGTAGGCGGTGCCAGGGATGTCAGTCCGGTGGCAGGCAAAACAGGCGTAGTGGCCCGGCGTGTCGAGGGTGGGACACGTGGGGCCTATGGCCTCCCATGCCACGGTGCCGAAAGTGCGCACCACCCCGTGCTTAGAGCCCTTAATGAAGTAACAGAGCCCGCCGTCCGGCGCACGGTGAGGCTGCGTCATGCCGCCGACCTCACCCTCTTGGGAGGGCGCAGCTTCTTGAGGAGGGCCTTGACGTGCGGGACACGTCTTTTCGCGGTGAAGCCGCCGCGCACGCCAGCGACCTTGCGAATGGACCCGCCGTTGGCGAAGAGATCCATTGCGTCGTCGAGTACGGCGAGGCGGAAGCACGCTTCTCGAACCCAGCATCCGGAACACAGGGCGTCGGCCTGCCTCGAGTTGAGGCCGGATTCGTACCACTGAGCGTCGTTCCGGCCCTTGCACTTGCCCTGGCGTGCGACCTGGTCGGCGAAGGCGCGGCGATCACGGGCGATCTTCCGCAGCAGGCGAAGCCTGGGTGCGTCGAGTCGGCCGTTTCGACTGGATGGCGGAGATGCCATGATGGTGGACATCGGGATGACCTCCATGAATCTTTTCGCGAGGACGATGGGGTGGGTTGCCTGATTCGGCGGCCTCCGGTGGTGCTACACCGGGGGCCGCTTCCGTTTGATCAAGAGCTTCGGGTGGTGCTACACCTTCGGCTCCATGTCAACGATGTATGTACTTCCTACTCCTTTAAATGATGTTCGTCAATCCAGCTATCGGATAGGTAGCACGTAGTGTGTGAGTGGTACCACTAAGGTGGGCTCCATGAGTTCCGCGAGCAACGAGAGCCTGTATCGCGAGGTGGCGCGCAAACTTCGCAACAAGATCAAGGACGGCGTCTATCCCCTCGGCTCCAAGCTCCCCACAGAGGTCGAGCTCGCCGAGGAGTTGGGCGTCAATCGCGTCACCGTGAACCGCGCTCTGGCCACGTTGCGCGCGGAAGGATGGACGCGCACTCACCGCGGCGTCGGGACCTTCGTCCGCGACTTCATGCCGATCACCCGCGAGACCCCACGCAGGTTCAGCCGAGCCCGGCGCGAGCAGGGCGGTGCGCGCGGCGCCTTCGCCGGCGAACTGGCCGAGCAGGATCTCAGCTACGAAACGCGGACCGTAGTTGAGCGCGTCCGACCTCCACAGCACGTGGCCGAGGTGCTTGGCGTCAGCGCCGAGGAGATCAGCGTCGTGATGCGGGCCCGCTACATGTCGGTCAAGGCTCCAGCAGGTCGGACCGTGCCCTACCAGATCGCCATCACCTACGTTCCACTGGAAATCGCGGAAGGCACGGCAATCGAGGAGGAGGACACCGGAATCGGCGGGCTCAGCAGCCGACTCGCTGACCTAGATCAGGCCCAGGCAGAACTGGACGACACCATCGAGGTCCGGCCGCCTGAGCCAGAGGAGGAGTTCCTTGGGCTGAACGAAGACCAGCGGGTATTCGACATCTTCCACATCGGTGAAACCCGCGACGGCCGGCCCGTGAAAGTAACGACGTTCGTCATCCCGACTCATCTGTCCAAGCTGCGCTACCGGGTTCAAGTGACGGACTAAGCCAGTCACGACGATAACGGCGCATCCGGCGAGCACAGCTCACACGCCGAGCTGGTCAGCGAGCTGTCGGTGCCTCCTCGCCGCGTCGAGCAGTAGACCGCCGGGTCAGGCGCTTCGCACCGCAGAGGCAAGCATCTCGCCTGCGGTTTTTACGGAGGTCGTCAGCGTGTCGAGCAGCGGCGCCGGTATTGTCCCCGCCCTCAGGCCGGAAGCCGCCACGATGCTGGTCAGGGCCTGGCGATGAGCCTCGGACAGCCCAGCCAACGGGTCGGGGTGTGTGAGGACGTCGCGGGCGGCGTACCCGTTTCCGCTCTCGATCACCTCGGCGGCCACCTGGGCGTGGGGCGGGCCCAGCCGAGGAGCGGGAAGCGGCGAGCGACGGCGTGCAGCGTGGTGAGGTTCATGGTCAACTTCCGGGCAGGAAGGCGGCCGTGGCCGCGCAGGCGAGGATGCCTTGCGTGGCGGCCGACAGGCCGAGCCGGTTCCAGTGGAAGATCACGACGTGGGTGAGGAGGGCGCGCAGCCCGCGGTCGAGGCGGCCTTCGGCGGCGGCCCGGCCAAGCTTGTTGCCAGCGGCCTGCCACGCGGTGAGCCACGACGCGGCGAACGCGGCGTGCCCGCCGGGGGCGAACGGGCCGCTGTCGAGCTGCACGGGCACGGCCAGTAGCGTGCGCACGTTGGCGGTGAGCTTTTCGACGCGGCCGGTGTCGGCGTCGGCAGGTGCGGGACGCAATTGGGCCACCCGGGCGAAGACGTCGCCGCACTCGAACATGTCCAGGCCGGCGGCCCGCAGTAGTGCGTGAAGAAGCACGATGGACAGTTCACGGCGGCCGAGGTCAGGAGAGTTCTGGCGAACGTAGTCGAGAACGCCGAGGCTGTCGGCGTAGAACAGGTCATGTGCGGCATCCACTCCTGCCGGGCCGCCGAACGCGGCGGTTTCAGGCTCGTACACGGTCGGCCACCAGCGGGTGAGCGCCCCGGCGGCGGTCAGCTCGTCGAGCACCTGGTCCACAGCCGGGATGTCCGCGTCGCGCAAGCGCAGCCGCCAGCCCGGGGGCTTGCGCAGGAACCACCACCCGGAAATCGCGCCGCACGCCTGGAGCTCCTCCAGGCACGGCCCGAGCAGGTCGGCGCCGACCTGCTCGGCGGTGTCCCAATCAGGGAACTGGACGCGTAGCTGGTACCAGCCGGCCTCAGCGTGTCGTTCGAGGGCCGCGAGCCCGGCGGCGTGGTACACGAAGGCGGATTCGTCGAGGTCGACGGGATCCACGCCGAGGTCGGCGGCCGCGGTGTCCAGGTCTGCCCCTGCTAGGAGGGTGAGGACGCCGGCGGCGAGGTGGTGCGGCGCGGCGGTGGTCAGGTGATGAGGAGGCATGCGTCCCATCCAGAGCGCGGGGGTGTATTGTGCCGTGCGGTTTCCAGGGCCAGGCCCACTCCGGCGGCTCCGGTCAGCAGCCCTTCGGCGTCGTCTTGGCGGGTCGCCGCGTGCTGTGTGAGCGCGGCTGCGAGTGCGGGGAGCCGTTGGCCGATCGCCGGGTTGGCGGCGTCGAGGGAGGCTCGGTAGGCGGTCTGATACACGCCGGCCATTCCGTGGCACAGTCCCGGTTCGGTGATCTTCTGGAGGTGTTGGTCGGTCAGGCATTCGGCCATGGCCTTCTCGGCGATCCCGCGCCGGGCCGGGTTGTCGGTGGCGTCTGCGGCGAGTTGCTGGGCGCGCGCGATGCCGGGGGTGCCGTAGCACCAGGAGGGGCGTCGCGGTTCGGGTTGGGTGGTCCGGCCTTGCTGATGTTCGGCGAGGGTGATCGTTTCGGGCCACCAGGGGGCACCGAAGTGATCTTGCTGCCAGTCATCCAGCCAGGCACAGATTCGGCCGATGGCCTCCGTCTGGCCGGGCACGACCAGGCCGGCGCTGGCGGTGAGCGCCAGCAGCGTCAGCGGCCCGGTGATGCCGTGGGCCATCCCGTGGTTGCTGTGCCCGCCAGGCGGGGCTTGCGTGGTGCGCTTGGCCGAAGACATCGTCCACCAGCCCGGCAGGCCATCTACCGGTTCGGTGAGCCGGACGAGGTAGGCCAGCACGCCCTTGACCAGGTCTCCGCCGGGGTCACGTCTCCACAGGTGAGCGCCGAGACCGCAGAGTCCGCTGATCAAGTCGAACTCGGCGAGGGCGGGCCGCTCGCCCCGCCCGAGGCGCTGAGAGGCTGCGGCGAGCCGGTCTCGGACGATGGCTGCGACAGCCTCGTCGAGGGCCTCATGCGCAGGCCGGTACCCAGGATGGCGTGCGGGATGGAGCGCGAACGCAAGCGCGGGTGCCCCATGGTAGAGGCCGGCATTGGCGCCGATGGTGAGCTCTTCCCGAGTTGCCAAGGTCAGCCAGTCGTGCGCCTGCTGCCACCCGGCGATGCCGCTGGTGGCCCGTTCGATGTGCAGGAGTGCCACCCCGATGGCACCACCGCTGAGCGACTGGACCGGCCGCCCGGCGGCATCAGGTGTCTGAAGCTGGCGAGCTATGGCGTCGGCTTGGTGACGGGCCCGCTGGTGGACGTTGATGTGCCGCTCCTTTCTCTTCGTGCGATCAGGCTCTGTGCGAGGGCCCGGGCCAGCCTCAGACAGGTCCGCTCCGACTCGGCGTCGATTCCGATCATGCGGACGTGGTGCAGATGCAGCAGGTCGCCCAGAACGGCGTCCACGTCGTCGGCCTCAAGCAGCGCCCGGTAGGTGGCCAGCGACGTACGCCGTCGCTCGACCAGCTCGGGCGGGAGGTTCGCTGCGTTCCGGGCCTGTTCCACAACGGCCCGATCCAACGCCTTCGGCCCGCCGCGGGCGAGGTGCTCCACCAGCCAGGGCAACCCGCCGCTACCGAGGAAGTCCGTCGCGAGACCGACCAGACCGGCCGCGGTCGCGGCTTGAGCGTTCGCCGTGGTGCGCAGCTGCGCGACTGCGACCGCGGAGTCGGCGGCGAACACGTCTTCGGCGGCAGCCAGGGCCGGGCCTGTGCCGAACCGGCCGGTCTCGGGCCGGTAGGTGTCCAGGCAGAAATCGCGGAGCAACCCAGCACGGGCGACGGTGTGGGCCCACTGGCCGAGCGACCGGGCGGCGGGCCCGTACCGGTCGCCGTCGTGCAGGTGCAGCCGGAGCCGCAGGTGCGGTGTGGGGGTGTCGTAGCGGATGAACCACCAGTCATCGCGGGCGCCATGTGCCCAGTCGGTAAGCAGGTCCGGCAGATAGGTCGTGAGCAGTTCGGTCTGCCGTCCTGGGTGGCTGAATAGTTTCGCGTAGAGCCACGGTGAGTCTCCGGGCAGGTGGCCGGGACCCTGGTGGATTCGCTCGCGCCGCAATGCTCGCGGCAAAGGGCGAGGCGGGGCGGTAGTAGCGAGGGGGACGACGATTTCGTGGGGGCGCCCGCCGATCCAGCCGTTGTCGCTTAGGCCTTCGATCAGCCGGACTGTGCCGGTGCGGTTCAGTTGGCGGCACAGCAGCGCCAGGTGCGCGTCCTGGGTCAGGTCCAGCCGGATCAGGACGTCATCGTCGCCAAACCGCACCACATCCGGAATATGGCGGGCGTGCCGGTGCTCCTGGAACCGCTCGGCCCAATCCCGGAAGGGGGCAGCCTCCGGGGGCACGTCCGTCGCGGTGACGTTCCACCGCGACGGACTGAGGATCGTCCTGCTGTAGCGGACGCGGGGAAGGAAGGCGAACCGGTCGGCGATGCGACCCCAATCGAAGGTAGTGCAGGGCGTCGAGGTCGCGGTGCTGACTTCGCACAGGAACCGGGCGAGGGGATGGCCGTGGTGCAGGTTGGTCGCGTTCAGCATCAACGGTTCGACGGCACGGCCGTGGGCGAGTGACACCAGGATCAGGCGGCGGGCGTCGGCGGTGACCGCCAGGTCATCGAGATCGACCGCCGCCTCTCTCGGGTGACGATGTTCCCCCAGCGACAGCACCGGCAGGACCTGCATGGTGCGGGCCAGGCCGTCGGTGCGGGCACGCAGCGGCGGGACCGACAACTGCACGCCCATCGCGCAGGCCGTGCTGGTCGGAAGGCGACGGTACGCCTCGATGATCCGGTCCCGGTCCGAAGCAGGGAGAACATGCAGGAACCGGCCTACCGAGGTGCCGGCGTGCCGCGACGCGCACACCACGCTAAGGGTGAAGTCACCGGCGTCCAACGCGGCGGACGTCGGGGCGCTGAGGCTGGCTCGCACTTCGGTGTGCGGGACTGGCCCTGCGCTGCCGCCGGTTTCCAGCTCGGTCAGTATCTCCTCGGTGAGGGCTAGCTCGGCGTACCCGTCCAGGGCGGCCTTCTGGGCCAGCGCTGACAAGGCGACGTCTCTGCGGGTCGGCGCGGGGGTGTGGGCGGTGAGTGAGCCGCGGAACCCGGCGGGGTAGCCGAGCCCTCGATCGGCGTCCAGGAGTTCCCGGATGCCCACTAGGGCTCCCGGGCCATAACGGTCAAGGAACGCGGTGTGATACGCCTGCCATGAGGGCCGTCTAGGGGCCAGCCGGACCAAGGCCGCCGCTACCGCCTCCACCTCGTCGATCACGGAGGGAGGCAGGCTGATCGAGCAGTCCAGCCGCAGACCGACTGCCACCCGCGCGCCTGGATCCAGCGCAGCGGGGGCGGCGTCTAGGTTGCTCAGTTGGGCGGCGATGTGGGCGAGGGGGTCGGTGACCGTCATCGGCGGCCGCACGCTGGTGAGCAGGATCCGCAACCGCACCAGTTCGGTGAGCATGCCCTCGATGACGGTGACCGGTGTGTGGGAAGACTCGGCGGCCAGCTTCGCCAGCAGATCACCGAAGCTGACTGGGGTGGCGGCCTCCTCCAAGGCCATGTGGACTGCCGCCGTGTAGCGCACGGACACCTCCGACACCGTCTCCTCCGCGCTGGGCTGATAGGGCAGCACCCAGTCCGCGCCCCGCGCGAACCCCAGGTTGTTTGCCTGGACGGACAACGTCCGCAGCAGGGCCGGCTGATCTTCCAGCGCGCTGATCGTTTCGTTGAGCCACAAGGAATCCGGTCGATGTACGGCGGTGTGCCGGTCACCAAACGCGACCGAGGCGGTGGCGGCCATGGTGGCGGGGGCGATTCCGGCGAACAGGCCGAAGGGTGTGGCTCGGCTCGTCCACCGCAGGAGATAACGCATCAGTGCCTCGGCCGCGCGATGGAGTTGACGCGGCCGGAAGGCGCTCGGGTGATCGCACATCGCGGTGAGGACGCGAGCCAGATCAGGGCTGGCGATCGTGACGGCGTCGCCTACTCCTGGCGTCGGCCAGACCTCACAGATCCAGGCGGCAGCGTCGCGAGCATCGTCCCCGGTGAGGTCGGGCCATGGCGGCAGAGCCAAGTCTTTCGGGAAGGCGGCGACGCGAACGACGGCGGCGTCCACGGCTCGAAAGCGATGCATCTGACCGTTCCTCCGTTCTGGAGGGGGTGTTCCCGGCCATGCGGAACGGCCGGGAACACCGGGGAGGGGTTAGCAGTTGGCGATGCCGGCGCTGCCGGGGGTCTCGCCGCAGCCGTCACTGGTGCAGTCCTCGGAGTCGAGTCCGATGAACGCGGGTGCGGTCTTCAAGAAGCGGACGTCAAGGATGAACTCGTGCGGCTCCATGTACCGGATCCTTTCGATCGGAGGGTGGGGCTACCTGGCCGTCGGCCAGGAGATCACGAGGCGGACGTGTTCCTTGTCAAGGACGTGCCCGTCTGGTAGATCGGCGTCCGGCGTGCCTGCCGGGTGGACCGACAGGCGGGGTTCCGGCCGACCAGCCAGGTTCCACGCACCGATCTGGTCGGCCAACCGCCGCGCGGACTGCTCCGCTTGCGGGCCGTGCGCGAACGCGCCGAACTCGAAGACGGCGCCGTCGATGGGGCGGGGCTTGGGGCGGTAGGCCAGGTTCGGACCGTCCACGAACGCCGGTGTGCCGTACCGCCACGGCAGTGCCACGATCCCGTCGTCGAGCGCTTTCTGTGATGCGGTGATCAAGCTGAAGCCGGGCAGGGTCGTGGCGAGCCATAGGTCCTGATCGCTGTACCGGATTCCGGCACCCACCGTGATGCCGGTCCACACCTCCACGCGCGGCAGGTCCAGCACCCCAGATAGCGCCGCCGCGTCAATGGTGTCCTGCTCGTCCCGCCACAGCCCGACCGTGTGATCATCGTCAGGCTCAAGCAGAGGGATCGCGGTGCCCTTGTGGGCTCCTGCGCCTTGCATCGCGACGAATCCGCACACCTGACGATCTCGGCTCACCAGGGCGCCGCCCTGATGTTCCAGGACCCAGGACCTCGTCAGGCCCCACGTGCGCAGCGGGACGACCAGCCTGCCGCCCTCAGCGAGCTGTGAAGGCCAGGCCGGGGGAACGTCCCACGAGCCGACGGTGACGATGATCGCGTCGAACGTGCGCGGCGGCTCGATCTCGAACTCGGCGTCCGCGCAGATCACCTCTACGTCGCCGTACCCGGCATCCGTCAGGAACCGCTGAGCGCGGTCGGTGACCTCAGGGTCGATATCGATCGTAGTCACCGAACCCATCGGCCCGACGACCTCCCGGATCAAGGCCGCGTTGTAGCCGCCGGATCCCACTTCCAGCACTCGATCACCAGGCTTTAGCTCTGCCTGGCCCAGCATCACCGCCTGCAGCCAGGGCGCCGACACCGAGCTCATGGAGGCGCCACGCTCGTTGAGCTTGGTGACGACCGCGGTGTCCTCGTAGGCGGCTTGCAGGTCGACGTCGCCCGCGAACAGGTGACGAGGCACCGTCCGCAGCGCCCGCTCGACCTCAGCCGGCAGCACCAAGCCCAGTGCCTGGTGCCGGGCCGTGATCTTCTCGATCATGGCGGTGCGTAGCGCTGTGACGTCCTGGACGTCATTGTCGGTGGTCACAGGTTGGATCCCCTCTTCTCGGTGGGCGCTGAGCAACTGGTTGATCGTGGCTGCTGGCGGGCTCCTCCGGGCTTAGCCACGCCGTCCCCTTCCCTTCAGGAAGGTGTCGGGCTCCGGCGTCTCCCTGCGACGCAGGTGCTCGGCGCGGTGTGCTTTGGCGAGAGCGATGTAGACGTCCATGGCCTGGCGGTAGAGGCCGCGGCCGGTCTCTTCGTAACCACCTTCCTCGGTTTGGCGTAGCACGAAGAACTGACCGCCCTCGGACGCCCACTCATACAGGCCGCAGCACGACGTGTGGGAGACGCGCAGAATGCTGCCAACCGTCCGGTACGGCTCCCACTTGAACGCGGGTTGGTCCTGCTCGTCCTGCTCCGGCTCAACCGTCTGTTGGCGGGCTCTGGCCATCGTCTGTACTCTCCGCACGGTTCTGACTGTCTTCTGCCGTGGGGTGAGCAGTAACGGGAGGGTGGTCTGAGCCGTCCTCAGTGGGCGGCGTGCGCTGGCTCCTCCTGACGGTGTCGAGGGTGAGGAGGGCAGCGCATGCGATGCCAGCGTCCATGTCAGGCCCTTCGCGTACGAGGTCCAGGCGTCACACGCCCGGAGGTGGTGAGGGAGGCGGGCAGGCTGCCGCCTAGATCCGCCTCCCTCGGTCCCGGCCGCGGGGGCGCCAAGGGGTGCGGCGCGGAGGTGGGATGACGGCCGGGGGGTGGGGCTCGCAGCCCCCGGCGGCCAGGGACCCCACCGTGGGACTGCGAGTTGTAGGCGGCGCGGACCACGACGGGTGCTCGGATTCAGGACCTGGGTCCGCGCCGGAGTGCACGGCCGGCCATGGACGAGCCGTCCTCGACCGGCCGCGCCAAGACGCGACATGACGCTCCCGCCTGCGCGCGGGACCGCCTGCCTGGTCGCGTCTCGCTTGTTCACCCGAACACCTCTTGGAGGATGCCGGGGTGCATGTGGATGACAGTGGGCGGGTGTGCCGGGATAACCTCGGCCACGGCGAACAGCAGTTCCTGGTCGACGCCGAGGACGGCTCGCCACAGCTCGCGGAGACTGGTGCCCTCGACTGGGGTGTTGACGTCCAGGTCGTACGCGGGGAACGCTCGGAACTTGCGGCCCCAGGGCTCCCACATCACCTGCCAGCGGCCGCCCCACGACGCCTGCAATTGCGCGGCTAGGCGCTGGGCTGTCTCGTTGCTCAGCGTGTCGTCGGCGTTGTCGGTCGTCATGTGGCGGTCCTCGTGGGCTTTCAGGCATCCGTGCCGAGCCCGGCGGCGGCCGTGAGGAAGTATGCCTGGCCGTCGTCCGAGTACTGCCAGCAGGTTGAACGGCTGGAGTTCGTACGTACCGGTGCTCATTTTTTGATGTCTCACGATCGGTTCTATTCGGGTGGTGCGGCTGCGCGTCCCACCGACTACGTGCAGTCGCTGTGCGGTAGTGCCATGATGATGTTCGGGGAAAGGCAATGAAGGCGCAGGGCGTGGTCATTTGAAATGACCACGTGACCACAGGCGACCAAAACAGGAGTTCGAAATGAATAGTGATGCTCCTGATCCAGCCTCGACGGCCCGGCTTCGCTTGGGCGCGGAGATGCGCCGCATACGGGAGCTGAAAGGGCTCAGCCGTCCTGCCGTCCACGCCCAGACCGGCGACGACGCCTCCAACCTCGCTAAATGGGAGAGCGGGGCGAGAAACATCCCAGCCGATGCGATGGTCCGCATCGACGAGTGCTATGAGACGAACGGCCTACTCGTCGCGTTGCGCGACATGGCCATTTCAATCGACCATGCGCTGCGTGTTAGTGACGATTCGGACAGGGGGCATGATAAGGATATGGATTATGTCCGGCGTCAAATCCTCGCAAGCCTCGCAGTCGTGGGCACCTCGGCCGTTCTTCCCCCACTCGACGCTCTCCGTCATTTAATGGGACCGGATCGCGTGCAGGACTGGGACGAGATCGTGTGGGAGCGCGCGCTAGCCTTCCACACGCAGCCACTTCCGGAGTTGATCAAGGAGCTCGCGCAGGACGTTCTCGACGTCCAGCAAAACCTTCGCAGGCTCGATTCCACCACCTCCACCACCGCCGCCCGCTGGCATCGCATCAACGCCCAACTGCTGTGCCTGCTGGCTCGGGCCCTCGGCTCGGCCGGGCATCCTCGCCACTCCCGAGGCTGGTGGAGCAAGGCCCGCGAAGCGGCTGAGCTCAGCGGCGACGTTCAGCTACACGCGTTCATCCTGTCGAAGGCGGCAATCCAAGGACTGTACGAACACCGCCCAGTCCAGGTGCTGGTGAGCAACGCCGAAGAGGCACTCCTAGTCGCACAAGGCGTTCCATGCGTAGGCACCGCCTTGGCGCTCGCGGTGCAAGCCCAGATCCGGGCAATGCAGGGCAACGCCAAGGGGGCCTTGACCGCGTTGAAGGAGCAAGCCCGCATATTCACGCTGCTGCCCTCCTCGGTCACCGACGACCACGACTCGGCGTTCGGCTGGCCGGAGGAGCGCTTGATGCACACGCGGAGTTTCGCCACCATCTACGGCAGCAACATGCCGCGCGATGACGAAGCGCAGCGCGCTGCACTCGCCAGCTACCCCGAGACCAACGCACGCGGCCGGGCGCAACTGCGTCTGCACGAAGCGCTCCATCAGGTACGGATCGGCGATGTGGTGGCCGGTCTGGATCTCGCCCGTGAGGCGATCTCCAGCCTGCCCGCCCACGACCGCACGATCTTCGTCCGCTTCGACGCGGAAGCTGTCCTGACCGCCGTGCCCGAGACTTTGCAGTCACACAGGCAGCGGGCAGCCGCAGTGGAGTACCAGCGAACGCTGGCGCTTCCGCCGGGCACCGGATTGGATGCGTGATCATGTCGATCTCCCTCCGTTTGCAGAAGGGCCAAGCCGCTAGCGCGGCCGTCTTGAGCGAGCCGTATGCCCAGCTCTACGAGGAAGTCCACGCCGACCCCTCCTACGAGGCAAACCCTCTATTCAGCCGAGACGCCTACCTCGAGCGTGCAACCTCCCAGTCGCAACAGACCGGTTTTACGGTGGTATCCGCCGAGGATGGGCCGAGCCTCGCAGGCTTCTGCTACGGATTCACGTTCGAAGGCGGGCGCTGGTGGCGCGGCGCCACCACTCAAGCTCCCGACGAGATCTTGAAGGAACCCAAGCTGGCGATTATCGAGCTCATGGTTCGGGATTCCTACCGCGGGAGCGGAACGGGCAAGCGGCTCATTACCGAGCTGCTGCGCGACCGTGAGGAGCCGTACGCCACGCTGACCGCCCGCCCAGTTGCCCCGGCACATGCGATGTACATGCGGTGGGGGTGGCGTATCGTTGGCCGATCACAGCCAGCCTCGGATGCTCCTGCTATGGACATCCTTCTGCTTCATCTGCGTTAAGAGCCGAGGGTTGCCGACTCGGCGATCGTCCATCACCCTGTGACCATGACGGCGTGGCTGGTGTCCGAGGACGCCCTGAGCGTGTTCCGCATGGACAGCATCGGGTCCGTCTGCCTGGAAATCGCGGACGGGCGCGGTGATGATGGCGTGCACCCGACCAAGCGCCTTGCTCTGGCCGAGCGTGTACGGGTCATGGTCGGCACGCGTGCCGGCGAGGTGATGTGCGCGCTGACGTGCCCCGGCCGCGATGCGCTCAGCGCACGGCAGGAGCTGGTGAGCAAGCTGGATTCCGTCGAGCAGCAGCCCGGCGTCACGGTGTACTTCCACCCTCCGGCCGGCGCATGGCCGAGGAAGAGCCCCGTGGAGATTTGGACGATGTCACGCACCATGCCAGAGCCCGATTTCGTACACCGGTAGAGCGCCCCACACCGAATGCACGTTATACGTATAACATGATTCTATGCCTGCGCCCCGCTATCAAGAAGTCGCCGACGACCTGCGAACTAAGATCCTTGACGGAACCTACCCCGTAGGCCAGCCCCTCCCCCACGCCCGAGACCTGATGATGAAGTACGGTCTCGGATCCCAGAGCGTTCTCAACAAGGTCTACGCGATCCTCAAAGGCGAGCAGCTCATCCGCCGCAACGCCGCCGTAGGCATGATCGTCCAAAACCCCCGCCCCATCGTGGTCGACCTCGTTCTGCACGGCCAGCATGGCCACGGCCCCCTCCCCTGGGCCCAGTGCTGCGAACGCGCAGGCGTCGAAGGACACATGATCACGGACGCGGTGCGACAGGGGCCCGCCACCGAAGTCAGCGCCGAGGCAGCCGAACTCCTGGACCTTTCCGATGGCGACAAGGTCGTGATCCGCGCCCGGCACGCGACCATAGGCGACACCACCGTCCGCCTCGACGAGGCCATCTATCCACTCTCCCTCGTCCACGGCACACCGATCGCCGAACCTGGCCAGGCCAAGGGAGGCGTCTACAACACGCTCGCCGGCGCAGGCATGGAACCCGCCACGATCACGCGGCGCGTCATCAGCACGCGACCCGCCACCGACGACGAGGCGAAAGCGATGAAGCTGACACCCCGCGCGTACGTCCTCACCTACGACCAGGTGATCGCCGACCAACGCGGACGCCTGATCGAACTGCTGAGATTCGTCGCCAACCCGGCCCGGGTCAGGTTCGTGGACGAGCAGGTGCAGCTGTAGACCCTTCCACTTAATCCCAATGGGACAAGTCATGAAGCGGATAGAACATGTGGCGATACTGTAAGGACGACGTCTGACCTTCGCTGCTGACATGGCCAACCACCGGGAGACCACGTGACCTCCGACCCCTGCGGATTCTCCGATGCTCTGCGCGCACGCTTTGCCGCCTCGCCCCTGCGAATCGGAGCTGGCGACTCCACGGCAGCGGAGTTCCAGGCTGGCCACGTCGTCCGCCTCCTCACCGCTCTCTTGCCGAAGGAAGTGGCCATCGAGGTCGTCTTCCTTCCCGTCAGCGGCGATCCACAGGACGACGACGTCCCGGGCGGCCTCGACGACGAATACGTCTTCTCCAGTACCGTCGATCGGGCTCTCATGGCCGAGGAAATCGACATGGTCGTCCACGGACTGACGGCCGTGCCTGATGGCGTACCGCTCTCGGTAAGGACCGTGTTCGGCGCGTACCTGCTGTGGGAGGGCATATCGTGGCCCGAGCTTCCGGCCAGTGTCGTCGGCATCCAGGCCCGCACCGGCGACGCCCCGGTCATACAGCTCCTCCATGATCTCAACCGCTACCCGGACGCGGCCGGCCGCGTGCATGGAGCATGACCACTGTCCAGAAACGCGAAAGAGGCCCTGCCGTCCCGAAGGACGGCAGGGCCTCTCTGTGATCTGCGGCTACCGCTGGTCGAGCGGCAGGTCGGGCCTCGCGGTGTGCTTGGCCTTATAACCGGACACGTACGTGATCAAGCCAGGTAGCAGTGGAATCGCCAGCGACTCCACCCAGTCGGGCAGAAACGCGATCAGATCCAGGTCTGCATTCACCGTCTGCAGGACGGTCAGGACGGCCAGCAGGCCCAGGTAGCTGCCTGCCGTCGCGGCGGTCACCTTCCGCTCGACCGGCTTGCCGTAGGTCACAGGCTCTCCGTGCATGGTTCCTCCAAGGGTTGGACATACGAAAGGCCCCGCCACTCCGGCAGGGCCCGCATGCGAATCTGTGGGGTCAGCTCATCGACCTGATGCCTCACAGGTCGTGGTCAGTCATCGATACATCAGTTACCGTCCCGAATGTGACCACCCCCGACGAGCCGACCGTTCGACTGTCACCTCCCGCGCTACCGACCAGCACGCCCGTGGCGCGGACATCGCCCCAGCGAGTAACGAGGGCGTTCCGGAACCTCACCCGTCCAACACCGCAGCCAGCACCATCCACACCTCTGGCAGTCGCAGCGCCGCAGCGCCAACCGAACAAGCGGAAAGCCCGGGTGACCCCACCCACGCAAGAGGAACTGGACGCCCTACCAGTCGAGAAGCGGCAAGAGTTGTACGATGCCCACCGCCAACGACCCTGGCAGTTCCTCACATCGCTCGGGGTGCTACTCGGGCTGATCTTCACCGGCGGCGGCCTCGTCTACACCGCCCGAACGTGGGAAACAGGGCAGGAAACGCTTAGAGCCACTCAGCAGCAGCAAATCACAGATCGCTACACCAAGGCCGTCGAACAAATCGACCGAGAAAAGCCCGTCGAGGTAAGGATCGGCGGACTGTACGCGCTGGAGCGGATCGCTAAAGACTCCTCGCCCGACGCCGAATCCATCCAGAACGTCATCGTCGCGTACGTCCTGCAGCATGATCACCGCTCCGGTACTAGCAACGACGCAGTATGGGTGCCAGAAGCTGACATAGCAGTTGCGCTTCGGGTGCTAGGAACGGTCACTTCCATCACGCAGACAGCCTTCCCGTTACTGGCCTCTGCCAATTTCGGCAGAGCGGACTGGAGAAACACGGACTTGACACGCGCGAATCTGAGTGGCGCGGACATGACCAGCGCAATGCTCTCCTTCGCGATCTTGACCAAGGCGAACATGGCCAGCGCGAATCTGACCGGCACGGACCTCAGCGGCGCCAACCTGACCAGCACTAACCTGAGCGGCGCGGACATGACTAACACGTATGTGAGCGGCGGGGAACTGACCGACACGGACCTGACCCGCGCGAACCTGACCCGCGCGACCCTGTTCCGCGTGGTTATGCGCGACGCCGACCTGCGGCGCGCAAGCATGCGCAACGCGACGCTTACCGATGCGGACCTGACGCACGCCAATCTGAGTGACGTGGACCTGACCGACGCAACCATAGACCAGACCGCTTTGATCAATGCCAATCTGACCAGCGCTACCATGGTCCGCGCGAAGCTGAACTACATGAATGTGACCGGCGCGAATCTGACCGGCGTGAACCTGACCGGCGCGGACCTGTACCTCGCAAACCTGACAGATGCGACGTTGACCAACGCAACCTTAATCAACGCGACCCTAACCAACGCGACCCTAATCGGCGCGGATCTTACGGGTGTGACCCTGACCGACGCCGACCTGAGCGAGGCAAAGCTGAACGGCGCCAACCTGACCAGCGCGAAATTAAGTGGCGCGGACCTGACCGGCACGGATTTGAGAAACGCCAGAGGCATAACGCCAGAAGATATTCGTAAGACGGCTAAGACTGACGGCAGCACCAAGTTTTAAGTTCCCGTCAATCCACACGTAGGAGGCGCGGCCACGTCTTGAGCCCGCACTCGCCATCCACCTTGAGCCCGGCATCTTCCTGGAACGCGCGGAGCGCGTCCTCCAGGTGTTGACCGAATAGAGTGTCGTCGATGCCGCCATTCAGCGGGTATCCCCTTGCGTGCAGCAGGTAGAACAGCGTCTTCACGTCGTAGCCGCGTGAGCCTCGCTTGAGCGTCGGCAGGGTCTTCACGATCTCCTCCGTCCAGGACACCTCAGGCTTGGGTGCGGGTTTGCCGCTGGGGTAGGCCGGGTAGCCGAAGCCCGCGATCATGCTCATGGAGCGTTCGCGGCGCTTAACCTGGTTGGCAGTGTTGCCCTCGATCGTCACCACCGTGCCGTTGGAGCGGACGGCCTCCACGATGCCGACGTGGTCAATCGCGAGGATGTTCTTCGAGCCGGCCCAGTCGAAGAACACGATGGCGCCTTTGCGCGGGACGCGCCCCCAGCGGTCGCGGGCCTTGAACCACTGCGCATGCCCGACCGTCCATGCCGAATCCCCCACCACGGCGGACACGCCCACCTGATCGGCCGCCCAGGAGATGAACATGTCGCACCACGGCGCCAGCGCCCAATCCTCCGGCTTGCCGTGCCGCTTGGCCCACCACGCGCCGAACCTCGTCCAGCCCGACCCGCTCTCGGTGTAGCCGAGCTGCGAGCGGACGACGTCGAGCAGGGCATCCTCAGGCTTCTTCGCCACCATCCACCTCCTCCTCCTCGTCGTCGGGGCTCTCGTCCTCGATGGCCGACCCCGGCTCCTGCGGCAGCCACGACTGATCGGGATCCAGCTCGGTCACGTCCGCGTCCATCCATGGCCGCGGCGGCAGCTCGTCGTCAGGCATCACGTCCTCCTTGAGGGTGTTGAGGCCAAGCCAGTCCGCCACGGTGAGCTTCAAGTCCGCGTTGGACAGGCGCATAGGGAGCACGGTGGGCACGACAAGCACCCCGTCCTCGATGGGAAACACGGTCAACAGGGTCAGCCTCGGGTAAGGCTGATCAGGGCGATGACTGCGCTCGCCACGGTCACAAGCACGCCGACGACGGCGATGATCTGCTTGGTCCGGTCGGTGAGCTGCGTGCGCGTCACCGCCTCACGCTCGACGGCGTCCAAACGCGCCTCCAGCGCTGCATGCCGGATGTCGGCCGCCGCGCGGTCCTGCTCGACCCGCTGCACCAGCTCGGCATGCCGGTCGTCGGCCTGTTCCAGGCGCTGCAAGATGAGCTGCGTCAGGCCGTTGTTCTTCTCGAACCCGACCTCGACCAGGCGCCGCAGCTCCGACAAGGCGAGTGCCAGGTTCGGCACCTCCTCGCTGGTCACAGCGGCACCGACTCGGCGCCCAGGTTGTAGGTGATCTCCCAGTTGTCGTACCTGCGGACGACCACGGTCCGGCCTTTGGCGGCGAGCGCCTGCGCGAACTCGGCCGCCGTGACCGGCTCGGTCCGGTACTGGCCAGGCTGCCCGGTCGGGTGATCCACCACCGCGTACAGCACCCACGAGACCGGCAGACCCGAGGGAACGGTGCGCACGCACACGAACCACGTCCGATCCGACAGGTACTGCACCTGCCCACCAGAGACGATCGCGCGACGGCCGGCGTGGCCGTACCGGTAGAACTGCTCGGCCGCCTGGTCCACCTTGGCCAGGTCCGGGCCGGGTCCGCCGTTGGGGTCGTCACCGATCGGCAGTTCCATCTCGTCAGCGTTAGGCGAGTACAGCTCCATCAGAAATCCTCCTCTGCGAGTTCGGTCATGGAAGATGAGCCGCTCAGACGGGCCTGCCCAGATGTTCGGCCAGATCGGCCCGGCGCGCCTCGTAGGTAGCAAGGTCCGGCTGGAATCCCTTCTTCAGGGCGCCCAGCCGCGCCGCCGCATCCACCTCTTCCACCAGCGGCTCCACGATGTCGCCGGCCAGCGACACCGTGGGCACCTCGCGCCGCGCGCCCGGCGCGGGCTGGACGATCCGCACCATGTGCTGCTCGACGTGGTCGAGCCGGGCGAAATGCGCCTCACGGGCGTGCTCGGTCGAGGCCGCGGTGAACAACGTGACCGGCTTTCCCGTCGTGGCGATCCGCACCACCGCGGTCTTGCCCTGCGCCGCGTGGGCCTCGGCGATGGCCTTGTCCATCGCGGCCAGCCGTTCCCCAGTCGGGATGTGTAGCTGCAGCATGCACAGCCGCAGCAGCGTGTCGATATCCGCAGGGTCGATGCCGTACTCGGCGGCGTGATTAGCGAACCCCTCCACCGGCAGCATGTAGCCATGCCGGGACCCGTCCGGGTTCTCCGTCATGATCGTCCACCGTTCAACACCGTCGCCGTGGACCCACGTGTTGGCGTCCACGATGGTCCGTTCGATCGCAGCCACGCTCAGTGCCTCCATGCGAAGAAGTGGACATCGTGCAAGGACACCGCCGAGGCAGCCGACTGCTTCCAGCCGAACCCGGACGGTCCCTTTTCGCTGACGATGTGGGCGTAAACCGTCGATCCGACGTCAAAGAAGTCCAGAACCGGCGTCATGTCCGACTCGAACGTGATCCCGTAGCCCAGGCTGTAGCCGGTGCCGGCCCCGCTGGCAGTTGACGAGCCCCGCGCGAACGTCGCGTTGGAGTGGCCGCTACCGAGCTTGCCGTACAGGCGGACGACGCCGGACGCCGCCTGTGCCTGCACACCGCATGCGAAGGCGGCCCCGCTCATCCCCCACAGACCAGCAGAGGTACCGCTCAACGTGAGGTAGCCGTAGCGGTCACTGCTGTCATGCATGCTCTGGATACGCATGCCGGTCGCGCTGGCCGCCTCGGCGGAGATGAGGTGATAGTTGGTGGCGTCCTCGTACAGCCGGATCTCCGGGTCGTTCCCGAAGTTCGGGTTGATCACCAGGCGCTTACCGGACGTACCGGATGAGAAGCGGCCCAGAATGTCCACGTCGCCCGTCGCCGCGTTGACGTCTAGTGTCTCCTGCCCCAAAGAGTTGAAGGCCCGGAGCCCCGAAGTGTCCAGTTGCACGCGAGCGCCCGACGACCCGGAGGTCCGCAGCGTGAACGATCCGCTCGTGGAAAGGTTGACCGTCTCCGTGCCTCCGGCGTTGACCACCTTCAGCCCCGTGCTGCCGAGCTCGACGCGACCGCCGTTCGGGTTGCCTGCGACGACGCGCGTGGACAGGGTCAGGACGGCTTCGAGCTTGCCCGCGGTGACCGCACCGGCCGCAAGGATCGGCGTGGTCACCGAGTTGGCGTTTAGGTGATCGGTGTTGATAGCCAGGGCCTGAATCAGTGCTCCGGTGATCGTGTTGGCGATCACCTTGTCGGCCGCGTTCAGAGTCCCGTCCACGATGTTCGCGCCGGAGATCACCTCACCTATCACGTCGGTCGGCACGAGCGGTTGCGTGGCCACGGTGACATGCCCTGACTCGCCCGACGTGTTCCCGCTGCGGTCCACGGCGGTCAGCCAGATCTCGCGGTCAGCATCGTACGGCTGATCGGTGATCACGACCGTCTCCGTGACGCGCATGGAGTCCACGACCTGCCCGCTGCCGGGCACGAGCGGGTCCGCCATCCACACCAGGACGCGGTCGAAGTCGGGCGGCATCACCTCGCCCGCCGACCCAAGCCCGTCCCACGCGACATGGATCATGCCGAGCCGTGTCGTCACGGTGGGCGTGGATGGCGCCGGGGGCGGCGTGGTGTCGTCCGGGATGAACACGATCACCTGCGAGGAGAAGTCGCCCTTCACCCCGTCAGCGACTGCGCGCACCTTGAACGAGAACTCGAAGTTGGGCCGCAGCGGCGAGTACGTCGCCGTGGTGTCGCCTCCGTCCACCACGGCGAGCTGATGCCAGATCCCGCCCGGCAGGTTCGGCCGTCCGTACACCTCGTACGCGTCAACCTCGATCGCCACGCCTGAGGGGTCGGCGACGACCGGCGACCAGGTCGCGGTGATCTGCCCATGCGCGGTACCTGACTCGTCGATGTACGCCACAGCGTTCACGACCAAGCCCAGCGGCGTGGCCGGCGCGCGGCCGCCGGGCTCCGGTGCCGGTGTCCCTCCGGTTCCTCCAGAGCCGACGCCGCCGGCGAGGATCCCGGCCGCCTGCCGCGCGAGCCGGATCTCGCGCTCGATGAATCTGTCGTTGAGCACCAAGTTGCCAGACAGCGCCCCGCCTCCATCGACGGACAGCGTGATCTGCCGCACGCGCAAAGCCTGCATCTGCCCGCCGCCGCCCGGCGCCTTGATGAAGTCGCCCGGCCGGTAGTGCGCGAACGGCAGGAACCGCGCGGCCTCGACGCGAATCCCTCGTGTGAGCTGCGCACGCTCCCGGGAGGCGCGCTCGAGCGCGTTCTGTCCGAGGAGGATCGCCGTGCCCCGATCGCTGACGCCGCCCTGCGACTGGGTGGTCTCCCACCGGCCCCACGGCGAGACCGCCGAGGGGTTGGTGACCTCGACGGCCAGGCCCTTCTCTCCCCTGATGAGGATCGCAGTGGCGAGGTCCTCCAGCGTGGCGCTGTCGGGCGCCTCGTCGATGTCGCGGCCAAGCCTCAGCTCGACGGGGCTGGCCCCGGTGCCGAGCTGGCGTCCAAGGGTGCTGCCCTCGCGGTAGACGCGCAGGGTCCGGCCGGACATCGTCCAGTCGAGCACGCCCTGCTCGCTGAGGTTGATGAGGAGGGTCATCAGATCGATGCCGGGCTCCAGCTCCACCGTCAGCAGCCTGGTCGTGTCCCATGCCAGCCCGGCGCTGTCATGAGTGGAGGTGAAGTCGATGACCAGGCCGGGCAGCGCGCCGCGAGTCTTCCCTTCCTGCACGAGAGTGCGCAGCAGCGCGCCCGGCGTGACGGCCGAGAAGACGCGCTTGCCTTCGGACATGGACCCGCCCGCGTACATGACCAGCTTGCGGAGCTGCCAGGACCAGGCCGGACAGTCGTACGTGCGTGTCCCGCCCTGGTCGGTCGCGTCTGCACCCCTCTTGATCCGCAGGAACCGGCAGCCATCCGGCTCCTGCCACTGGCCGCCGTCAATGGCGTACTCGACCGCGATCTCCACCGGCGTTTCCAGCCACTCCGCGCCGACGCCGGCCGCTGGATAGGAGAGCTTGAGCGATGGCACGTCGTTGAGCGGCGCCCCGACCTCGAACCCGACGTGGTGCGGCAGCGTGCCGAGCCGGGGCCCGTTCGGGCTGTAGGCCACGAGCCGCAGCGCATACCGCTCGGCCTGGCCAGGGACAATAACCTGCACAGATCCCCCGATGTGTCGTTGCGTCCGTGGGCGTGATGAAGCGCGAGGGCGGTCAAGGTCGGGCGGCGAGCGCGGCGAGCAGCCGCGTCATCCGCAGGTCCTGGTCCTCGAACCTGTCGGAAAGGACGAGGTTCCCAGCGACAACGCCGCGCACGGTCCGGGTCAATGTGACCTGTCGGATGCGCAGCGGCTGAAGCACGCCGTCGTTGCCGGGAGCCAGGATCAGGTCCCCCGGACGGTAATCCCGCAGCGGCAGCCACCGCGCCTCGTACATGGTGATCTCGCGAGTGCGCTGCACCCGCTCGGCGATGGCTGTCACCAGCGCGGCCGTGCCGGCCGTATGCGCCGCGGTGGTGTCCGTGATACCTGGCTGTCGCATGCCGATCTCCCACCGTCCCCACGGCAGCGAAGGCGAGACGCTGACGACCTCCTGGCGGACGTCGTTGTCGCCGACCACATACGCAACCGACGCCAGGTCCTGCAGCGTGCCTACATCCGGCGCGGCTGTGATGTCGCGGCCGACGCGCAGAATGACCGGGGAGGCTCCCGTGGTCAGGTCGCGCAGAGCGCCAGTGTTCGGCTTCCACGCCGAGAGCTGCCGGGCGCCGCTGAGCCGGAAGTCGAGCAGCCCGTACTCGACGAGCCGCAGCAGCACCGACAGCAGATCGGTACCCAGCGGGATGCCCATGCCCATGAACGGGGACCAGGAGGCGGAGGCCGTGTCGATGCTGCTGGTGAACGTCCAGGTGAAACTGCTGAGAGCGCCGCGGGCCTGCGCCTCGGTCATCAGCGTGTGCAAGATGAAGCCGCCCGAGGCCGACGAGCTGAAGACTCTCTGCCCGTTTGTCGGCGGGATCGACGCGTGCGCGAAGGTGACCGCCTTTCGCAGGGTCCACAGATAGCTGGGGCAGTCGAACTGCCATACCGACTGCTGGTCTATCTGATCGCCTGCGCGGTGAATCAGTAGGAACCGCCCCTCGGGGTACTCCGTCCAGGAGTTGCCGTCCGCTGACCACTGCACACCGATCTCGCACGGCGTGGCGATCAAATCGGCGCCGACCGCCCGCTTGCTGTAGGAGAACTTCAGCGCGGGCAGGTCGTTCAGCGGGAACGCCACCTCGATCTGGAGCGGATGCGGCAGGAGGCCGCGCCTGCTGCCGTTAGGGTCGTAGGCAACGAGGCGGAGGTCAAAAGGCATCGCCCCTCCTCCAACCGCCGTTGACTACGCGAGCGCGACCAGCGGGATTCTCGGCTCCATCTGCCATCCGACACGGTCGTCGAACCGCGCAGGCGGCCGGTCGTAGGTGCTGGTGCTGTAGCACAGGCCGTCCAGGAATCGCTGGGTGCCCACGGTATTGGCCACGGCGAGGCTGGCCGTGGTGGTCGTGATCGCGAGCATGGCCCACACGTGCCGTGCGATGTCGCCCGCTGGGATCGTCGGGGTGATCGGACGATCGTGCTTGGAAGTGCGGGCCGTGAACTGGTTGCGCGCCGCCGTGGCGATCGGCAGCAGGCTCAGGCCGTCGTACAAGGTGGCAGACCAGAGGCCCTCCGGCGAAGTCGAGTCCATCAGCGCACCGATCACGATCTTCGTGAGCGGAGTATCGGGTGGGATGGTGAGCCGGACCGCGAAGAGCTTCGGGATCGACGCGGGGTCGATCGAGCTGTTGACCGCCCACACGGGTACGGACTGGGCCGCGCCCATCTGGCCGATGGACCAGAATTCGGGGTGCTGATGCGGAGGTACGGGTTCGGTGAGCGACTGGTCTGTCATCGGGTTCCCCTTTCGGATTTAGAGATAGGCGCGGCGGGCCCGGACTTCGAGCTTTGACGCTGCAGTGGTGCCGGTCGCAGTGCACGAAATCAGCACCGCGCGGGAGAACGGATCACCCACGGCCATCGCCGGCGTCAAATGGATCCACCTCGATGCCGATCCCGGCCCGAACACGCTGATCACGCCAGTCTTGTCTGTGCCCGTGGCCAGGTCCCACGTGTCCGTGGTGACCACCGCGGCGCGCATCGCCGCGGCGTCGATCAGCAGGCGCTCCGACGCGGTGATTGCGTTGCTGCCGGAGGTGAGCAGGCCGACTGCACCCTGCGTGGCCACGTCTGTGATCGTGATGTTCGTCGCTGGCCCGGTGACGCGCAGCAGCGCATCCGTGATCGGAGCTGTCGAGCCCGTGAGGGTGGCCACCGCCTGGTTGGAGGCGTTCGCGTTCCCCGCCCAGGTGGTGACTGCCTCGTCTCGCCAGTACACGCCCGGCACCTCGACCACCACCGTCAGCCGGGCGCGGGCGGCGCCGGTGTTGACCTCCGGCTCGGACGCAGCCGTGATCGTCACGTCGGCGACGCGCACGATCGAGCCCGCCTGGTAGCGCAAGCTCATGAGCCGGTTGCGGACCCCAAGGAGCGCCGTCAACGCCTCCAGGTTGGTTTCCAACTGCTGGAAGCCGCCGTCCGCGCCGGCCGGGGTCGCGCCCGTCACCACGAACGTCAGCGAGAACGACGTCGCCTCGTGGTCGAGACCGACGATGGGGAGCTCGCCGGCGCGGCCCGTGACCGAGACGCGCACGGCGCGGGCGCCCGGCAGGGGCCTGCGCTGTGTGCCTCGCTTGAGCTTCCAGCAGCCCGCGGGGTGATCCAGCGCGACCCCGTCCAGCGTGTACGACGGCACGTCAGATCACCCCCAGTGCGCCCGCGAGCTGCAAGCCGCGGTTGACGGATGTCGAGGTGGGCTCGGCCTGCGGATAGTAGTTCGTCTGATGGATCACCGTCCGCCCCCCGGCCGCACCGCCCGCGAGCCCGCCCGGGACGTCGATCCCCGGCGACAGGGTCGGCATCGCGGTGGAGGCTGCCATCGCGGCGACCTTCCGCAGCGAGGACGTAACCAGGCCCGCGCCTTGCGTGATGCCCTTGGCCATGCCCGCGGGGATCATGCTTCCGACCCACGCGAACACGCGGCTCGGGCTGTGGATGCCGAGGGCGTTCTTCGCGCTTTCGACGATGTTCGAGAAGAAGTTGGAGATCTTGTTGTAGAGGTCTCCGGCCAGGGACTGGAGCCGGTTCCAGAAGCCGGACACCACGTCCTCAGCGATGGAGCCCATGGTCGAGCCGATGTTCGACACAGCGGACTTGATCCGGCCTGGCAGGTCGCGGAACCAGCCGACTAGGGTCGTGCCGATCCAGCGGCCGATGGCGTCGACCATGTCGGGGACGATCGAATGGCCGACGAGAACGTCGTACATCCACTGGAAGATCGCGACGCCCTTTTCGATCAGCGGCTTGAGCTGGGTGACGATCTCTGCCACCTTGACACCGAGCTGCGCGAACCCGACTCCGATCTTGGTCAGCCACGGCAGGATGGGGATCAGCGCCGGGAGGACCTGCTGAATGACCATGATCGCCAAATCGGTCAGAATCGGAAGAACAGGCAGCATCGCCCTGGCGAGCTCGACAAAGGCAGGAACCAGCCCATTCAGCAAGCTCGGGATCAGCTGCAGGAACGGCGGAAGCACCTGCGTCACGACCGCGGCCGCGATCTGGCCGAAGGAGGCGTAGACCGGGGCCATCACCGGCCCAAGCTGGTACAAAGCGGATGAAACGCCCACAAGGGCAGGTTGTAGGGCATCGGCCAGCGCCATGATCACAGGACCGAGCACGGCCGACAGGTTGGTCAGCGCGATGCCCAGGACCTGACCCACGATGCCCGCGAGCTGCGCCACGACCGGCAGCAGAGGCGCCACCGCGGCCAGCGCAGCCGACAGCCCTTGACCGAGCGCCAGCAGTCCCGCTTGCAGTTCTGGTGATGCGAACGCCTTTGCGAGCATCTCCGCAACTACGGTCAGTCCTGGACCAAGTGCGGCCAGTGCTGGACCTAGGGCCGACACTGCAGCGGCGAGCCCAGGACCGAGCGCGACCGCGATATTGGCGATGTGTGGCGCGATCTGCGCGACCGCTCCGCCCAGCGCCACGAAGATCGGCATCAGGGCGTTTCCGACCTGGCTCAGGCTCTGGAAAATCGTGACCAAGATCCGTTGGCCTTCGGCGCTGGCCAGGAACTCGTTGAGCTTCCCCAGGATCTGGCCGAGCACGCCAAGCGCGTTCGTGCCCCCGGTCTGCATCGCCCCGAAGACTGACCGGACGATCCCCACGATGCTGCCACCGACAGTGCCGAGCTGCCGAAACACCTCCACTGCGCCCTGCATCCAGCCCAGCGCCTGCCCAGACTCGGCCGCGCGTGACAGGAACTCACCGAACCGCGTCGCCGCGGCGGCGATTCCGGGAGCGAGCCCGGCCGAGAAGTTCGCGCCTACGACGGCCAGGTCACGGAACCCGGCCAGCAGCGGCCGCAACGCCGGAAGAAGACTTGCGATGGCCCGCTGCGTCGCCCCAAAGATCGCGGTGATCGCCTGGATAGTCGCGCTTTCCCGGACGAAGGAGACCAGGGTCAGCGCGGCCTGCCCGAACACACCGGCCACGCCGACCATGCCGCTCGTCACGGCGTTGATCGCCGGGAGGAGGCTCCACATCTGGTCCACGAGCGGCAGGAAGAACGCGTCCTGGACGTCTTCCTTGAGCCCCTGAAACGCGGGGCTCATCTGGAACAGCTCGAACGCCACCGAAGACGCGACCGAGGAGATCTTCTCTCCCACGGCAGCCCACCGCTCCATGTCGCCCGACATGGCGGCCGCGAAGTTCTCGGCCACGCCGGACAGCGCGACCTTGAGCGTGCTCAACCCGGCAACGCCGAGCGCGAGCGCGCCCGGCAGAGCGGACACGATCCCCACCGCGGGGGCGAGCGCGGCCGCCAGCGCGACGCCGCCCTGCGCGGCCGACGCGAGCCCGGCCGCTGCGACCGACCCGGCCAGCGCCATCGCGGTCAAGCGAGCGCTCATCGCGGCGGCGTTGGCTGCGACCGATCCGAAGCTCGTCTGGGACTTCTTGGCCGCATCATCAAGATCGTTAGTGAACTGCTTGATCTCCGGTCGCGACCGATTCCGGACGGAAATCGTGGCGAAGAGTTCGCCCACGTTGAGGCCCATGAGCCACCTCTCGGGAGTCGCGATCACAAGGGAAGCGAGGGGAAAGGCGGCAGCACGTAAGCGGTAACGCTGACGCTCAACGCCGTTTGCGGCGGGCTGCGCTGTCGTCTCCCGGGTCGAGAGCCCGCGCTATCCGCGTGTCAGCGGTCAGAAGGCCCGCGATGCGGGCCCGCAACCATCGCCACGGCCGGGCACGCATCAGGCCGGGCTCGTTGAGGTCGATCCCGAACTCGCTGTGGAGATCAGCCTCGACGAGCGCCCACCTGGTCAGGAGGTCGTGCCACGTGACCCGGCTGCCTTGCCCCGAGAAGCCGTCGTCCGGGTCGTAGTAGTCGCGGAGCCCCGAGATCGGGTCGATCTCGCCGCCGAGGCTTCCGTCCGAGCCGGGGCCTCCGCTTCCCCCGTTGGGCCGGACTCCCAATGCTTGCCCGCAGCCTCCAGGCCGGCCGCAACCCAGATCAGCGCCGTCTGCCCGATGTGCTGAATCTTCGGCCACACCACCTGGTCGGCGAGCAGCTCGTCCCAGGCGGGGCCAAGGATGCGCTGGTAGAGGTCCTTCTCCTGGTCGTCGTCGAGGACGGTTTCGGCGAGCTGGTTCAGGCCGTCCTCGTCCACGTCCTGCCCCGCCTGGACGGCCATGCTGGCGTGCATGAGCCGCTGGCATAGCAGGCCCACCTCAGCGGACGGCGGCGGGATCACGTACGTCTTCCCGCCGACCGGCAGCTTCAGCGTCGGGTCGAAGAAGGAGTCGAGGTCCTTGAAACCCGCCATCAGGGGGTCACCAGCGGGTTGGTGATCTCGGTGGGAGCGCCCTGGCCCAACAGCGTGAAGCTGAACGGTTCCAGGTCGGTGGTCTCACCGCCCTCGGTGTAGTCGGTCACCGTGCAAACGCCCTGGTAGGCGTCGGGAGCACCATCACGCCTGTACCAGCGGACCTTGATGTTGGCCTTGAAGCCGACGATCTGCCCGGCCTTGCGGATCTTCTCCTGGCCAGGGTCCGGAGTGAACACCGGGTCGTCGGTCCGCTTGCGGCGGCCCTCGACGTCGATCTGCCATGTCCGCCCGGTGACGACGGAGCTGCCGTAGCCCTCCTCGTCGTCGAAGTCGCCGTCTTCCTCGGTGTTGTCGTCGGAGTTCCGCTCGAACTTGGTCAGGCCCTTGACCGGGGTCCAGATCGGGTCGGCTGCGCCCGGCGCGGATGTGTCCACATCCAGCCGCCAGTCACGCGCAAGAAGGCTCCGCATGATGTCTCCTTCGGGTGCATGCGAAAGCGCCGCCCTGCATCAGCGGGACGGCGCGAAAGGAAAAGGGAGGACAGAGCTAGTCGCGGTACGGCGTTGGCCAGACCACCATCAGCTCATACGAGTCCGGCCGCTCCCACCGGCCGGACGAGTCACGGGCCAGCGCCGCCACGATCGTCCGCCGGACCAGCAGAACGACCACGCCCGTGGAAAGAGTGAGATTCGACCGGCCGTGCAGCGCCGCGAACACCTGGTCGGCGTAGTCGCCGACGATGCGCGGATCCGACGCCGTCCGCATCCGGGCCTGCACCAGCACCGTCGAATCCGACTGGTCGACGTCGTCGCCGCCCGTGCCAGTGCCGTAGATGGCCAGCGAGATCGCCTCGTCCGGCTTGCTGGGCAGACCACCAAGCGTGATCGCCCGTTGCTGCGCGGTGTACGCGCCCACCGGATCCCAATGGCCCACGCCGGCCTCAGCCAGCAGAACCGCCAGGCCGGTCAGCAGGTCACGGGAAAAGGTCCCGCTCATCCGCGCAACGCCCTCTCGATCTGGGTGCCGATGATGGCGCGCACGGTTTCCGCCTCGGCATAGAGCGTCTTCTCCAGCCACTTGGGCTCGCCCTGGATCGGGTGCTCCCACGTGATCTCTTCGTGCTGGCGAGCCGCGTACACGATGTCGTAGCCCAGGGCGGCCTTCAGCCGGCCCTCGTCCACAGCGATCGAGCCCGGCCGCTCGCGTGGATCACCGGACCTCTGCAGGTCGCCCGTACGCCACGGCGTACGCGGAGCCGCCTCGGTCAGCACGTGCTCCGACGCCAGATACACGCCACGCGCGGCCGCCTCGTTCAGCTCGTGCTCGATGATGTCGGGCCCGAGATGGAGATCGAGCCGCACGTCGACCTTGATTCGCACGTTGGCCTTGCCCATCAGCGGCACACCACCTCTACGTGATCAGGAGTGGGCAGCCCGCCACCGTCCCGCGCGTACGACGCGATGACCGTGGTTACCCTGCCGTTGACGGTGACTCGGCTGCCTTCGGGGCAGCGGGTGCCGGGCGGAAAGAAGATCGTCGTGTCGCTGACGGTCTCGGCGCCCTGAGCGTCCCGGACGAGACGCCGCTCGTCATCGACGAGGCACCGCACCGTCACGGCGGCGCCGAAGATCGGCCCGTACGCGCCATCGCCGAGAAACGGCTCGATCAGGGCCTCATGCCTGAGCAGCCAGTCAGGAAGCATGCGATCACCAGGCCGTCGTGTCGAACGCGTACCCCGGCAGCAACCCCGCGGTATGCAGGATGCGGGACGCGTCCGGAGCGTGCCGGGCCGGACCCGCCTCACCGCCATTGGCCCGCCCAAGCCGCACCGAACCGATCTGGATGTCCTTGAACGCGCTGGCCACGCCGTACGGGTCGCCAGTCGCGATCATCCATGCGGCTTGCGCGCACGTCGCACGCATGATCGCGTCCCGCTCCTTCGGATCGGTCGGCATCTCCTGCTCGTTGGTGGCGTACACCGCGCCGATCAGCAGCTCGTCGACCCGCTCACTGGCGCGGGCCAACGACGCCTCAATCCCGTCCGGGGCAGTCTTGGCGGTGTAGGCCGCGTAGTCGTCGGCCGTCGCGTACACCACCACCATGGGCCTCCTCTCCACATATGAGAAGCGTCAGCGGAACCGCTGACGTTGTATTAGGCGGGCAGCTCGTACACCGACACCTGGACGCCGGCCGGGTCGTCGTAGTTGATCCACACGGTGTCGTCGCCCTGCCGGTAGATCGGCGTGAACGGCGGCACGAGCACGTCCGCGCCAGCCGCGAGCACGTACGGGACGTCCCCCAGAGGCTGACCCTCCACCTGACCAGGAATGACCACGGTCACGGTGCGCGGCCCGGTCGAGGTGTTCTTGATGCGGAGCTGCCGCTTGGCCGAGTAACCGAACGCATGCCCGTCCACCACGGCGGGCGTGAGCGCCCCAGCGAGGTTCACACCGGCCCGGGTCATCTTCGTAACAGCGAGGTTTGCCCTAGCCATCGCTCTCCTCTTCCTGGCCGAACTCCTCGACGAGGGCGGCCTTGCTCAGCGCCTTGGCGTCCTTCTCCGGCATGCCGCGCATGACCGCGTACGCCACCCACACGGCCTTGGTCGCGCCCTCGGGCGGAGGACCAGGCGGAAGGACAAGGGCCGGGCCGGCCGGAGCCTGCGCGGTGGCAGGCTCCGGACCGGTCGGTGTGGCCGGAACGGCCGGGGCGGCGGGCTGGGACAGGATCTCCCAGTTCGGCCAGCAGTCCAGGATCGGGTCCCGCTCCGCCAGCGTCACCTTCTGCCCGGTGTTCCGGTTGTGGTACACCCAGCTCATGCCGCCTACGCCTTGGTCTTCGTCTTGCCGGTCGTGATGACCACGGCGCGGTCGGCGTCGAGAGTCTTCACGCCGTAGAGCGTGTCGATCGAGACGATGTCCTGCTTGGCCTTGATGTCGTAGTCCATGACCACGCGCAGCCCAAAGCCGCGGTAGGACTCGACGTGCGCGTTCGCGGCACCCTGCGGAAGCACCAACGGGCGCGTCACCAGGGCAAACGCCGTCCGGTGGAACGCGACACCGATCTCGTGGTCCGGAAGCGTCGTGCCGACCGGGTCGGTCGCTTTGAACTCCGGCTGGCGAATGTTCTGGGTCTGGTAGCTGTCGAACCCGAACACCCTTCGACCCAGGTTGGCCTCACGCAGACCCTCAGTGTCGCCACGAGTGTCGGCCTGGTGGAACAGCGGGTCAGCCAGCCACAGCGCTTCCTGCTCCGGGCCGACCACGATGTACCTATCGGTGGAGGGCACGTTGCGCTGGTTCAGCACCCTCCGCCCAGCGATGGCCACGCGCGGGTTGGCGTACTTGAACGCAGCGGTCGTCTCGCTGTCGAGACCGACCTTCTGCACGACGTCGGCCCTCAGCGACAGGATGTCCCGGTCGATCTTCTGCGCGATCGCCTCACACGCGGGCGCAAGAAGCTGCTGGTTGAAGTCGACAATGTCCAACGTCAACTCCTCGCTGGTCACGGCGAAGGAGACATCGGCGAACCTGTCCAGCGTGATCGGGATTGAACCTTCGGTAGCGTTCTGGATCTCGATCCCGGTCGCCCTATTGAAGTTCTTCGCCTCGAACTTCGCGGGCTTGCGGATCGTGATCGTGTCGCCAATGCGCGACACGAACTCCTCTTCGTAATCCCTGTAAACGAGCTGCGACATGACGGTGGTCTCGTACAGGTTGGCGAGCGCCTGCCGCGCGATCACGGACGGCGTCAGAAAGTTGTTAGCCATCGGGCCTTATCTCCAGAGATGAAGCGTCAGCGGTACCGCTGACGGCTACGTCGACGACTTCTTCGCCTGCCGCTGCTTGCGGAAGTCGTCGATGGACGGCTCGGAACCGGTGACGCGTCCGCCAGGCCCGCCGGCGAACTCACCCCCCGAGCGAGAGGGCGGCCCCGCCAGGGAGCCAGCCTTGAACTTCGGGTTCTCCGTGACCGCGAGTTCGATCACCTCGCCGAGCTTGGCGGCGAAGTCCTGCGCGTCGATGTCGAGGTCACGGGCCTTCTTCAAGAACGACCGCGAGTCGAGCAGGGCGTCGGGGTCGGCGCCGAGCTTCAGGCCCTGCCGGTGCACAGCCAGCTCCATCAGCGCGCGGCGGTGCCGCTCCTTCTCCTCGTCCCGCTCCTTCGCGGTCGTGTCCCGCTCACCAGTGAGCTGTTCGATGATCTGCTCCGGGGTGAGCTGCTGCTGCTCCTCGCTGACCAGGCCGAGCGCCTTGCCGATCTGCTTGGCCAGGTCGGACTGGACCTGCGCAGTGAGCTCCTCGGCGGACGGGCCCTGAGACCGCTTGTTCTCCTCCAGCGCCTCCTGAACCTTGCGCAGCTCAGCGCGGTAGTCGCCCGCCTCCTTGCGCAGGTCGCGGAACAGCTTCTGACCCCACTCCGGGAGCTGGTCCACGCGGAGCGCGTCCGGGTTGACCTGCTCGTCCTTCTGCCGAAGGTTGGTGAGCGGGTCCGGCGCGGGCGGAGCCTCCTGGGTGGACGGCGTGACCCCGGCCTCAGGGACACCGCTCTGCGGATTGCCCTGCTGCTGGCCTTCGCCTTCACCTTCCGGAGCACCTCCGGCGATCAGCCTGATCGGCTGGCCGGACTTGCGGTAGCCGATGATCGCGCCAGGCGTCGTCGGCAGCATGCGGTCCTCGAACATTGGCCCTCCCGGAGCCGGACATGGAAAAAGCCCGCGCCAGGCGGGCCTACCGAACAGACAGGTAATCCCAGGTCAGCGCCCGGCTGACTGGGTCCTGCGGTAGATACGCACCCACAAGAGCGCGAGCGCGCGTTGACGGTTGTCCCCTACGGGGTCGTAGGGGCAGTCAGTGATCGGGCGGCGGTTCAGCGCCGCCCACCGCGCCGTGGTGACGGCCGCCCGGTGGTCAAGTTCCGACAGGCTCACCGGCGACTCTCCTTGATCAGCTTCGCCGCCTTCTTGTCGGAGGCGCGGCCCAGCATCTGGGCGCGGAACTCCACCAGCGTCATGCGGGGGTGCTTCTCCCACCACATCTTCAGCTCATCGGAAGCCCACTTGTTTGCGACGTCCTGCCTGCCCGACAGCACCGACCGGCCGTCGATCCCCCGGCGCCGGCCCTCGGCGTTGACGAGCACCCCGCGGGTGTAGCGTTCGGCCGCGATGAACTGCAGCTCCAACCACTCATCGAACAGGCGCCGCACCACCTGGTCGAGGGTCTCGCCCGGCAGGCGCTGCGACTCGACGTGAGCGCGGGACTCATCCCGCCGCATCAGGTCCGGGTCAAGCCCGTACACCTGCGCGTACGCGTCGAACTCGTCCACGCCGTCGTCGATCAGGTCCCCGACCGCGCGGTCCTCGGGCGTCTCCTCCAGATCCCAGCGCCAGTCCTGGTTCTGCTCGCGCCGGTCCAGCTCGGCCAGCAGCCGCTCCAGCGCCGCATCATCGCCGGCGCGTGAGAAGCGCTCCACGAGCTCGAGCACCTGCTCGTCGGTGACCTGGGCGAAGTCCTCAGGCAGCTCGCGGACGGCGGCCTTCACCTGCTCGTCCCGCTGTGCTTCCCGGTCGGCGTCGCGCTGCTCCAGCACCTGCGTGACCCGCTTGACGGCCCCGGGGTCGTCGCCGTGCTGCCCGAGCAGCGCCGCCAGCTCCTCATCCGACCGCTTCTCCAGGTTCTTCGGCAGCATCTTGGCCCGCTGCCGGTCACGGCGGATCGGCAGCCCCGACTCCTTGGAAAGCTCTCGGATCCGCTCGTTCAGCGCCTTGACCCGCCGCTCAGCCTGGTCCCGGTCCTGCTTGTCCAGCGCCACCGACGCCTGCCGCCGCGCCGACCGAAGATCCCGCTCCAGGCGGCGCATCTTCTGCGAGTCGGCATAGTCGGCCGGATGCTTGCGCACCGGTGGCCTCTTGGTGGCGCCCGGCAGGTACGCGAGGAGGTTGTGCCCGCATCCGGGATGCAGGAGGCCGGCCGTGCGAGCCTGCTCGACGCTGCCCTCCACGAGCACATCGACCATCTCGTCGGACACGTAAGACAGTTCCTGCCGCCACCCGATGCGGCCCGACTGGGTGAGGATCTTCCCTTCCCAGGGGGAGCAACGAGAGCAAGTGAACGGCAGCCGGCTCACCATGACGAGATCGACGCCGTTCTCCTTCAGCGTGGCCAGATGCCCGTCCACCGCGGCGCGGGCCATCGCAGACCGCACGGCCATCTCCGCGTACGCGCCGATCGACCACGACCGTCCGGACGAGTCCGTGAACCCGGTGATGCCCTTGCGCGCGAACATGTCCAGCGCGCGGGCCGTCGCCTGCTCTCTCGTCTCCGCGCCCGTCAGCGCCCGGCCGGCCACCTGCGCAACCACCTGGGAGAACACGTCCTCGGTGGTGCGCAGCGCACCCATGTGGACGCTCTGCACGCGCTGCACCGTCTGCCGGGCCAGCTCGATCACGCCCTGGCCCTGGCCGATCCGCTTGGCGTTGCCCAGGTGCGTCAGGTCCGTCATCGCGCGCTGCACACCGCGCTTCCACGCCGCGGTGACGCCCGTCGTGACGAGCTTGTCCGACAGCCGCTCCAGGCGGCGCACCACCCGGTCAGCCTCCCTACGCAGTTCGCGCAGCTCCCCAAAGCGGACACCCTCCCACTCGGGTTCGCCCAGCCGCGCAGCCAGCGCCTCCGAGACGACGCGCAGCAACTCCCGCTCCGCGTCGTAGTAGATCGCCGCCACAGCGCGGGCATGGTCGAGAGCGGCCTCGATCTGCTCCAGGTCTTGCTGCCCGAGGGCCTCGGCCGCCGCGGTAGTCACGTCAGTCCTCGCCGCTCGCGTCCGGAATCAGGACCTCATCGAGTCTGTCCGGGTCAGGTACGGTCAGTCCCAGTTCGTCGCGCAGCCTCTTAACTTCGGCTGTGACCTGATGGTCGTCCCATTCGGCGTGGACCAGGCGCACCTTGGACTCCAAGCTGATCGCCTGGGCCCGGTTGAACAGCTCAACGGTGCGCCCCAACGCCTCCGGGTCAGGTAGGACGCCGTCAGGCCAATGCACCTCCGCCCGTTCGGGCGTGACCTTCGTGCCCCACACG
This sequence comes from Nonomuraea sp. NPDC052116, assembly GCF_040680035.1. Lineage (NCBI taxonomy): Bacteria > Bacillati > Actinomycetota > Actinomycetes > Streptosporangiales > Streptosporangiaceae > Nonomuraea > Nonomuraea sp. NPDC052116. Next base: position 52,974 of record NZ_JBFAWA010000010.1, read on the forward strand.
CCGAGGTCCACGGACAGCAGCGCTTCGGCGAGCCACTGCAGAGAAGGGGTCCAGTAGCCAGTCTTCCTGCCTCTGGTCGAGAAGGACTTGCGATCGCGACTGTGAATCTCTGTCGCGGTGAGTTGCCGACCAGAGCCGTCAGCCTCGCCAAACGATGACGCGCTGTAGCCCGCGCCGCGAAGAATTTGAGCAATCAGAGCCTTGCCGGACTCGACATGTTCGGTCACGCGGATCGCGAACTGCGAGATTGTCAGCATGGCGTTCGGCGCGGTGCCGGGCGGCGGCAGCATGCCCAGGCCGGAGTAGATCTCCTTGTCCGGATCCCACGTCGCGCCCTTGCCACGGCCGAGGTTCTCCAGGAACAGGTCGGGCACGACGATCCTGCCCTTACCGAGCCGGATGTCCCGCATGAGGCTCGTCCACACCTCGTCGAGGGCGTCCATCAGGTGTTCGACGCCCTGATAGTCGGAGCGCCCGAGTGCCGTGCCCCGGATCAGGCGGTGCGGCCTCATGTTCGGCACGTAGTTGACGAGCAGGCCGCGCGGGAAATAGGTGTCGAAGCCGCCCGTCTCGTCGACCTTGTCGGCGTAGATCTCAGTCTCCGGGTGCTCGGTCAGCGGGATCGGCTTGCCGAGCTTGTTGGAGGTGCCCAGGTACAGCCCGTGGTAGACGCGGCCGCGTTCGTGTCGCTCCAGGTGCCGCCACACCTGGCCCTTTTCGTCCTCGCGTAGGATCCGCCAGAACGTCACCGCGAAGAGGGCGCCGTACCGAAACTCCGGCACGGCGGCATCCGGAGGAAAGACGGACAGCACGGGGTGGTCGTACATCTCGGTGTCCCAGCCGACGCGCAAGAACACCCCGCCGTACGCCGAAGAGACCTCCGCGGCCTCCAGCAGCGACCCGTAGATGCCCGCCTCATGCATGAGCGAGTCGAGTCGCTTCTGACCGTTCTTGCCCTTCACCCGCAGCGTCGGCGGCTCCGAAAACAGCAGGTCCGCCGACGTGCTGCAGATGTCGCCTGCGATCGGGATGTGAAGCTTCGTGTTCCGGACCTGCCCGGACGGCGTCGGGCTGCCCCAGAACCAGCGGCTGACTCGGTTCATGATGCCGGTCACGCCCGGCTGCGGCCGGTCCCATCCCTTGGGGTCGAGGCCGATGCCGTGCACCTGGTTCGCGCCGTACACGCGCGCCAGATGATCTGGATCGCCTCCGTACCACGCCCCCCACTGCTCATAAAGCCGCAGCTCACGATGGATGTGCGGCGGCGGCCACGCCTGATCCTGCACCGGCAGCGGCATCTCACGCCCTCACTCTTCTGTTGTTGATCGCCGAAACGTGGGCCGGTCAGGTCCGAACAGGCCAATGCCAGGTGCCCGGCTCCGAACCGGGTCCGACGTTGTACTCCTGAAACCCGCCCAGAGCGCCGGGCGTGAACACCCACAGATGCACGTGAAAGGCGCTGTCGAGCGGCGGGACCGCGCCCACCCGCACCCCTTCCGGGTCGAGCGTCTCCACGTCAGCGGTCACGATCGCCGCCCTGACCGCGTGCAGGCCCTGCTTGCCCCGGTAGCGAACAATCCGCCCAGTCACTGGACGTTCCATGCGAACTCCTTAGATGACGTCGATGAGTCCCGCGGGCAGCACCGGCTGCTCGACGGTGGTGGTCACGCGCACCCACGCCTGGTAGGTGCCGTCGGGCCGCGCAACGGTCCCGCCTGGGCCGAACAGGATGCGGGCGGTCGTGCCGTGCTCGGTGACCGAATTGGGCTTCCACTCGGCGTCGTGCCAGTCGCCTTCGACCGGCTCGACGCCAGGGCCGGTGAATGCGATCTCCACCTGCTCCACACCCGTTGAGCCGCGCACGAAGAACGGCAAGTACTCGCGCGACAGCGACGAGATCGGTTCCACCATGGGCTCCTTACGTGTGCGATGCGGACCAGGAACGGCGAGGCGGGTCAACGCTCCACGGGCGCGGAGCCACGCTGGCACTCCACTGCCTGCGCGGCCCGTCAACGCCGGTGATCTTCCGCCCCGGGTCGATCACGAGCGCTGTTTCGGCCAGCGCCGCCGAGTCCGTCGCGAAGATGGGATCAGCAGCCGTCCCAAGATCGAAGACAATCGCGCCGTCGTGCCGGTCCAAGACGACGCTCACGTGAGCGGACTCGATGACCACAGCACCCTCGGCCACAGTCGGGCCCACATCGGCCTGCTCGACCACAGCCGCCGCGTCCGTCGCGGACCGCAGCACGTCAACCCGCGCGACATCGGCCAAGGCCGCAGTGTCACCTGCATCCACCTGCGCCGAGGCCGTCGCCATCTCGGACACCGCAACCAGATCGCTGGTGGACGGCCCAAGCGATTCCTCAGCGGTCGCCGACTCTGTGACCAGGCCCTGATCCCCCACCAGGAGCATGATCTCGACGGTCTCCGTCAGCCCGGCCGCGTCATCCCGGCTGACCACGATGGTGAGCTGAGACGCTTCGCTAGCCATGCCTGTCTCGGCCAGCGCCTGGGCCGCGCTGGTGTCGGCCATCTCCGACACCGTAGCCGTGTCCCCACAGTCGGCAGCGCCCGACAGCGTCGGCGTCTCCGTCACCGCGCCCTGGTCACCAACCAGCCGGGCCGCCAGCTCGGCAACGGCAGCAGAGTCGCTGCGGACCATCGGCGGCAACTGGATGCTCGACGGCTGCTCAGTGACGGCAGCGGAGTCACTGCCGCTCTTGTCCACCAGCGTGACGGGGTTGCGGATGCGAAGCTTGATCGTGTGGGCTTGCGTTACGGGAGCTGACGCTGTGAACGTTGCCGACCCGGTGTTGCCGTCAGACGTGAACGTCCGGCTCACCAGGCACGCGGTTGTGTAGGTGCCGGACTGGCGATCAACCATCGGCGTCCAGCCAGCCGGTTCGGTCCACGTCCTGCTCGGTACGTTGCCACCCGCGGCAGCGGTCCAGATGAGGATGACGTCTCCGGCCGAACCCGCCGAGCCAGCGTTGACGACGGTCGCGCCTCCGTCGCTGTCGATGACGCTGGCAGAGTCAGCCAAGCTGAACTGCCCTGTCGCCACAGACACGATCGCGATCACAGCGTCAGCGCCGGAAGCCTGCCCGAACGAAACGCTGGCTGGTTCGGACCCACCGGCGGTTTTGACCCACGCCCTGGTGTAGAAGACGGACCCGCTGACCGGGACCACTGCGTCAGACCAGCCCGTGCCGCTGATGGTCATCTGGCCCGTGCTGCCTGAGTCGCAGGAGTGCAGCGCGATCAGGATGTCCCCCGCCTGGTAGGCCGGGGTGGGCACAGAGGAGGTCGCCGCCGTACCGGTGGATGCCGACGTGTAGTCGCGGATCTGCGGCATGCCCTACCTCCCGGGCCTGGTGCAGGGCTCCAGGCGCTCGGCCGGCATGGTCAGGCCAGGGTCAGCGCGACGGACAGCGTCCACGCTGCGGCGGATGTCTTCGTTCCGAGGGCTTCCACTTTCCGGTTGAGCATCCGGCCACCGCTGGCGCCGTTGAAGATGCCCCATTCGTTCCAGGCGAAGTTGGCGTCGCCGCTCGCGAAGGTGGACCGGAACACGATGGTGGCGTTGGTGGAGGCCGTACCGTCGCCATGCGCGGGGAAGCTGGAGTCCATGGCTTTGCGCAGCTTGTTCGTGGTGGCCTGGAGATCCGTCTGGGTCGCGGCGGCTGCTGTGGTGGAGTCGCCGACACCCAGGTAGGCGTTAGCCGCGTTGAAGTACGTGAGCGGCTGACCCGCGCTCGCAGTGCCGTTGCCGATCAGCATCTGCCACAGAGCGCTGGCGCCGCCGTGCATGAGCAGGTTGCCCTCACGCTCGATCACGTCGTACGGCACGGCGTCGGGGCCGATGTCGTCGCCCCAGTACTTCTCCAGCCTCCAGGTGGCACGCCACTTGATCGGGTCGTGGGTGAGCATGCTCTCGGCAGACATAGAAACTCCCTGGTCAGGGTCGGATCATCATGGGGTCCAGCAGTGCGGCCCCGGCCGCCGCCGCCCCTCAACAGCAAGGGCCGGGGACCGCACTTGGGCTCGACGCGCGTACGGGGAAGCCGCGCGGAGCAGGCACACCCCTGGCCGGCCGCCACATACCGGCGGGGTGCGCGTTTATGAAGGATCGAGAATTGTGGCTGCGGAGATCTGCGACGAAGAGGATCCGCCAAGTGAAGCTAGCGGTATGGCGCAGTCATGGACTCAGATCATCACGCCGCTAATTGCGGTACTTGGCACCCTTCTGGGCGTCTTAGTCGGCGACCGGATGAACCGTCGATCTCAGCGACACCACTGGTCGCGCCAGGTACAACAAGAAGCCTGTGATCAAGTTTTCCGCGAGTCATCCAGACTCATGATCGACCTAGTTGGCCTGATCGGAGCCAAGTCGAAGCCGACAACCAAATCCAAAGAGTTGGACTGGAATCCCTGGAGCAACGCCCTCGGCTCGCTCAACACAAGCGTCCACCAGGAAATCGTGGACGCTGCTCATGCCGTCGACACCGAAATCTGGCGCGCCCACCGACAGATTGACGTGGGCCTACCGGCGCTAGAGATGTGGTTCTCGCTGCGCGATCAGATCGACCTCAAGCGCCTGGACTTCGTCAACGCCGTCAGGAAGCACGTAACGGGCCAGGAACCCTTGAAGCGTCTTGGCGGGCGGCCAGCTCGGGAAGATCCGATCTGGCGCCTTGGCGAGACGGGGAGCATTGAAGAGGGTCCGGCGGAATCCTCAGAAAGCAGGAACAGGTTCGAGCAATCTCAGCCAGGCGGCTTGGGTGCTGTGCAGGGCATACCTGGCCGCGTCGAGTGAATGATCATCGATCTTGATGGGGGCGTCCTCGCCGCGCTCGGCCTTACGCTCGTCCCACGCGTACGAGGCCACCTCGTCGAGGAAGCCTCGGCAGGATGCGTGAACCCGGAGGTGGTCAGCGGCGATCAAGTTGCTCACCGTGCGAATGCCGTCGAGCACGGCGTTGTCGCCCTGCTGCGGCCGGAGACCGTCGTAGTAGAGCTGCGTGATGAAGCTGGCGGCCGACGGGTCGACCAGGAGCCAGCTCGGCCGGACACCTTGCGTCCCCGGTCCATGAGCGTTGGGGATGTTGTCCAGCCAGTCGGTGAGCCGTCGAGAGTACTCGCTGTCCGTCAACTGCCTGCGCTCGGCCCGGGAGTCGTAGCGCAGTTCGGACGCAAGGTAGATGCGCCGCTGACCCTCGTGGTCGGGAGTGGAAACGCCGACCAAGATCGCAGCAAACGGATTGACGGTCCCGTAGTCCACACCTGCCGCCAACCACTTCTCCATGAGCGGCAGCTCGTCCACGACGTGCCGATCCTCGTCGAACTGATCGTAGATCGCGCCCTCGGCCATCACCCACAGGCCCGCGATGAATCGCTTGTACCAGAGCCCGCTGTACTCACTCTTGAGCGCCTTGACGTAGGCCGGGTCCAACGAGTGGTTGTCGTCGAGGCGGAAGTGCCACTGGCGGAGGTCCAGCTCGTGCGCCCGGTCGAGGAAGTCCTTCTTCAGCCAGTGCGACGGACTGTCAGGGTTCGTGCTCGCGAACAGCTTGGCGCCCTTGACGCTGAGCCGGGACAGGAGCATGTCCCAGAAGGGACGCTCGATCAAGGTCGCCTCATCGACGTAGGCGCCGGCCGCGGTCATGCCGCGCAACCGATTCTCGGCGCGGGCGTCGTTCGAGCTGATGATTTCGACCTTGCGACCCAAGATCACGGCAGTCGGCGCACCGCGAGTGTACGTGATCCGCTTCGCGATCGGTCCCATGAGCGCAGGGTCGGTGAGCACATCGAACACGTTTCGTGCGATGGTGTCGGCGGTCTTGCCGACGATCACCAGCGATCCGCCGCGTGGCGCGTTCGCCACGAAGGTGACCCAGCGGATCAACGAGGCGATGGTTTTGCCCGATCGGATGGCGCCCCACCAAATGTTCAGACGGGCCGTCGATTCGGCGATCGACCTCTCTTGCTTGGGCGAAAGACGTACGGCCAGGGCGAGGCTCACGCTTCACCCCCGCTGTCGTCGTACTCGATCTCGCCTTGGATGACCTCGGCTTCGAGGATCACGTCGGTGTCCGGGTCCGGCACGTTGTGGCGGGCCTGGAGCTGAAGAAGCATGTTGCCGAGCAGGCTGGCCATGTCGCTGTCGGCCGCCCCATTGCGGTTGATCAAGTCAAGGCCCAGCAGCGAAGAACGCTTGTTGATGATCTTCAGGCAGGTTTCGACGGCGTTGACCTCGCCCTTCAGCACCTTCGGCCAGACCGCCGCCATCATCCGGTCCAGCCGGTCGAGCTCCAGATGCAGCAGGTGCTCGGCCGCCATCTGCTCCTGCTTGGCCGCCTTCTGCAGCGCCCGCGTGACGTCACTGCTCGCCGCCTGCGGGCTGGAATAGCCCAACCGCTCCGCAATGAGCGTGGGACTCACGCCGGCGATGCGCATCTGCAACGCCTGGTGGCGGCGCTTGGAGATCTCCAGCTTGCGCTGCTGATCGGCCATGAGGGAGCCGCCCTCCTCATTCGTATGCGATACCGCTAACGGTCTGCGTGAGTCCTCAGCGCCGCGAGCACGATCTCAGCCAGCGAGGCGTCACCGCCCCGGGCGCGGACGCGGTCGAGCAGCTCCGTCACCTCCTCGTGCTGGGCAGCCGTCAGGGTGACGATCAGCTCCACCGTCATCCCGCTCTTCGGCCGAGGCGCAGCCGCAGGCTCGGCCGTCGCAGCGTCGTCCTCGCCATCCTCGTCGGGCGCTTCGTCCTCGAGGTCGCCGCCGCTGTCGTCGCACTGGTCCTGGTCGTCATCGGCCAGGGCCGGCGCGGGCCGTGTCGGTGGCTGCGGTGTGGCAGCCTCATCAGCGATGACCTCGACCTCGCCCGCCAGGTCGTCGAGCAGGTCCGCCAGGTCCTCGTCACGCCAGCCGGTCCCGTCGAGGTCGGACAGCCCTTGCAGCAGTTCGACAAGCTTGGTGTCGTCGTAGCCGCCGAACTCTCCGAGCCGGTTGTCGGCAAGCAGGATGCGCAGCGCGGTGTCGTCGTCTACGTCGAGTACCACGGCGGGGATCTTCTTCAGCCCGGCCTTGGTCGCACCGCGCCAACGATGCTCACCTGCGATGATCCGCATCCGCGACGACTGTACGACGACTGAGCCGTAGAAGCCGAACCGCTTGATCGAACCGGCGATGAGGTCCACGTCGCCCTGGTGAGGGTTGTCCGGATGCGACTCTAGCTCGTCCACCCCCACCATGCGGTACTCCTGCTCAGCGATCCCTGCCATACGCACTACTCGGCCACCGCGGCGTAGCCGCGCTCGAAGATTGTCCGCGGCGTCGGCCAGAACGAGCCGTTGCCGTCGTGCACGATGTAGTCGCCCAGGGCCGCGCGCCGCATGCCTTCCGGGGTCTGCACGTCGATGTACTCCGCGCTGCGGCCGCGCAGTGCGGTCTGACCGACGATGCCGCGCAGTTTGGAGTTCTCGTTGATCCACTTCACGATGTTGTCCAAGTCGTGGCCGTTCACCTCGACCGCCTCGACGATGTCGTTGGTGGGGTTGTAGTGCTTGATCTCCATTACTTCTCCGGTTAGTTGTTCTCTACCTAGGGGCTAGGTAGAGTAAGAGTATGGGTAAGCAAACCGGGCCGCGCATGACGCTCCCCACGCAACTCGTGTTGCGAGCACTGCTTGAAGACCCGACAAGGGAGATGTACGGACTGGAGATCTGCGCCGCGGCCGGGCTCCCGACCGGCACGATTCACCCGATCCTCGCCAGGTTCGAGGGCATCGGGTGGCTGGAGTCGCGCTGGGAAGAGGCAGACCCTCATGAGCAAGGCCGACCTCGCCGCAGGTACTACAAGCTCACCTCTGGCGGAATTGAGCAGGCCCGACAGTCGCTCGCTCAGGTAGAAGCCAAGATGGCTAGCTTCCGCGGTGCGGCAAGGCGGCTTGCCGGGGGTGCCATTTGAATCCGAACGCGAGGACTCACGAGAGCTTCCCTCGCTCCGCCTTGTTGGTGGTCTACAAACTGGAGGACACCCTCCTCAAGGGGCGTGAAGATCAATCCGCAAGCGCTCTCCACAACCACTACACGGAGAGCGCGGAACTCGTCGTTCGCCTGCATCAAATGCTCTGTACAGGCACATACGTGACGACGGGAGCAGAGCCAGCTACTTCGAGGGCGGTAGGTGAAATGCACATGGCCCTTGAGGAGCTCAGGCTCCTCATGCATGACCGCCCAGACTCCGTTATGGAGACGCACTATCAGTTCATTATTGCGACGCAGCATGCCAGGGTGCTCAGCGGTAGTCTTCGGACACTATGGGCGCTTGAACTCGGCTGGGCGTCTACACTCGGCGCAACAGCGGCCGCACCGCATACCGCGAAACCAGCAATCGGACTCGTGAGCATGCTGGTGCGAGCACTGCCCGCAGAATATCGGCAACGTTACGCCGAAGAGCTCTACAGCGAGCTTTACGACCTGGCACAGGCCCGAGCTACCACGTCGATGCAGGTGTATCACGCTCTGAGACAGCTAACCCGAACATGGCACATGCGACGTGCATTGAAGAATCCGACAGGGCGCCCGCTGGAGCCTTTGTTCAGCGCAACCTGCTGGGTGCTCTCCTCAGAGGCGCGTACTTGGTTAGTCATTGGCCTCGTGACGCTGACGGCCCTGATGGACGTTGTGGCCGAGCAGGGCTGGGGGTCCGCACTCCTCACCGCTCCTACGGCCTGGATGTTCCATCAGGGAGCGCGATGGCTTCGTAAGCGTCTCGGCCTGAACCTGAAAGAGGGCAACGAAGAGTAACCACGCTTACCGGTTGATCCACACCGACTCGACAGCATGCCTACGCTCGTCCGAGCTGGCGGCGCGCACCCGGTAGTCAATCCGCCGCCAGCTCCCGAGCAGTTCGTCATACATCTCCGAGCGGTAGCCGGACAGCACGACGGTGCTCCTGCACTCGGCGAGGAGCTGGAGCAGCCGTTCGTGCTCGGGCTCGCGGTCCATTTCCTTGACGTAGTGGCCGGACCCGAAAGCGTTCCGCGTGGAGCGGAGGTAGGGCGGGTCTACGTACATCGCGGTCGTCGGCGAGTCCATGCGGCCGATCAGCTCGAAGGCGTCGCAGTTCTCGATGAACGCTTCCCGCAGCCGGTCTGCGTGCCAGCGCAGCGCCGCGGCGGCGCGCTTCGAGCCGGTCGGGTTGTTCACGCGGGTGCGCGACGTCGGCCGCCGCCAGGACGCGCCGGCCTCACCGCTCCGACTCTGAGTGCACTGGATCCACCAGCGACGAGCGCGCTCCAGGTCCGATGCCGTGGTGTCGCCGAGCTTGGCAGCCTGGTGCTCAGCGCGGGCGTACGGCGTCAGCTCGATCGCGCGGATCAGCGCCCGCGGCTGGTCGCGCAAGGTGCGCATGAAGCACACAAGGTCGCCGTTGATGTCGTTGATCGTCTCGATCTGGGCGGGGTCCTTGGCGAAGAACACCGCGGCGCTGCCCGCGAAGGGTTCGATGTACACCTCGTGCTTGGGCAGCAGGCTGGCCAGGAAGGGCCCGAGCCTGCCCTTGGCGCCGTAGTACTGAAATGGAGGGCGCAGCGCCACTAGAGCCCTCCTCAACATAATGACGAAACGGACGCTTCGAGTTGGATGTTCTGCGGTTCCTGAAAGGCAGGAGCATGCCATGATTGGTCTCAACATTTCGGACCAAGATTCGGAATGTTTTCTGCCCAACCCAGGCTGTGGACTTGAAACCCCGTAGCTCAATGGGTGGCAGAAGGAACGCGACCCACCGGGGACCTACCGGTAGTGGTGGTGGTGCCGTCGATGGGATCAGTCGGCGCATCCCCACGAGGGCCAGCCACCACGGAGCCCTTTCGCCTGAGCAAGTAGGTAAGCCAGCCACCCCGTCAAGACGTGTTAGGAGGTCCTATGCTTAGCCGCACTGCGCTAGTGGGCTGAGATAGAAAACCATGGGGACCAATCCGGGAGCATGGCTCTCGGGCTTAGGTCCCGTTGGTGCGTTCCTCCTCGTTGCAATGTGTTTCCTTGTGATCCTGGGAGCTTGTGCGATCTTGGTCGCTGCCCACAAGGCGAAGCACCTCGAGGGCGAGGTACGCATCTCTTGGAAAGAAATCTCAGTCCGATGGAGCCAAGAGAAGCCACAGGAAGAGTCGAAGGCATTAGAACAGGCGCCTGACGGCACACCGCCGGTCGATACGCCGGCAGCGACGAAGGATCAGGCCGTCACCCCCGAGGGGGGTGATGCCGTCGCCTAGGGTGGCCCCCTCGCACGAGGGGGCCTTCTTCATGCTTATCAGGCGCTCAAGCGGCGCCCCGGCCACGCTATTCCAGCGCTGACGCCACCAACTGGGAAGGATCTCTTTCCAATTGGTTCGCCGTGTGCAGATACAGCATCGTCGTGTTCAGGTCCTCGTGGCCGAGGGCCTCCTTGATGTCGTTCGGCGACGCGCCCAGGTCCTTCGCGATCGACGCCCACGTATGCCGCAGCACATGCGGGGTCACCTTCGCCACAATTCCGGCCTGGCGGGCGATCCGCTCGACCAGCTTCGACGCCGACGACCGGTAGAAGCGGCCGCCCGTGTCCGTCACGAAGATCCGCCCCGACTGGTCGGCCACCTCGACGCCGGCCCGGCGCGCCCGGTCCTCCAGGTACCGGTCGAGCGCGTACGCCGTCTCCACCGGCAGACGCCTGATCTTCGGCTTGTCGCCCTTGCCGACGATCCGTAGCGTCCGCACCCCGCGCGCCCAGCCGAGCGCGTCGAGCTCGGCCGCGATCGCTTCCTCTACCCGGACCCCGGTATGGACCAGGACCCGGATGAACGCCGCTGTGCGCAGTTTGGCCGGCCCGAAGTCGGCGTCGGCCGCGGCCACCAGGTGGTGCGCCTCGTCGCGGGTCAACGCGGTCGTCTCGCTCCGATTGCGCTGCACCTTTGGCCGGCGAGTGCCCTTGAGGTGGTTGACCTCGATGGCGTCCTCGTACGCCAGGTAGTCATACCACGACGACACCGCCGAGATCCTGCGCGCCATTGTCTTCGCGGGGATCGGCTTCCCCACCTGGAGTTCGAGCCACCGCTTGTACACGTCGCCGTGCGCCTTGCGCGCCTGGAGCGGATCGAGGCCGGTCTCGGTACAGAAGGCGAACCACCGCTCGATCTCCCGGCGGTAGGCGTCTCGCGTATTCGGCGAGTCGTACGACAGCAGCCAGGCCATGGTGAGGTTCTGGGCGTAGCCGAGCAGAGTCGGCGGGAATGCGATCCCGCCGCCCTCGCTCGGTTCGCGGACCAGCTCCGCAGTCACGCCTGCCGCTCCGAGTCACCGTGCTTGGCGAGTTGGTCGCCGACGTACAGCAGCGCGTGGACGATCGCCGGGATCTGGTCGGCGATCAGTTCGGCGATCGCGTTGGGCGTGTCGCTTCTGTCGCCGTAGGTGTTCCTGGCCGCGGCGAGCACGTCGAGCGCTTCCTGCCGGTGGTCCACGGGTTCGCGCGCTTCGCTCATGATTGGTGATCTCTTTTCGCGAGGAGATTGAATCTCCGACGCTATCAGGCGATCAATGGTCATAACGTGCATTATGACCATCTCTTATTGATCATGAACGGACCAGAACGAAACGCTTTCTACACGCTCGCGGCAGCCTTACGCCGGTTCCCACCGCGCGGCCGCAGAGTCACGCCCGCCTCCTCGAGGAGCCGGTGGACGAACCCGTATGACCGGCCGATCGCCTCGGCGATCTCGCGGACGGAGTCGCCGGCGGCATACCGCTCGGCGACGGCCGCGGCGAGCTGGGCACGCTCGGCGCCGACGATCCGCTTGTTCTTCATGACCTTCACGAGGGGGACCTTTCGTGTTCAGGCGGCGCGGCCGAACTGGGCGCGGAGCTCGTCGCGCGCTTGCGGGGTTGGGGGTACATCGTCGCCGCGCCAGATGCAACCCTCGATGGTGGCCAGGTCGTCGAAGTCGTAGATGACCTCGCGACCAGCCCGGCCGAGGGCGCGCGCTTGGTAGCGGCGGGCCCACTGACGGATGGTGCCGGGTTCGCGGTCGAGCCGGTCGGCGGCTTGGCGGGCGGTCGCTGGGTGCACGTCTCACCTCCGCATGGGTCGCATTCGAGGACATACGGGGCGAATCTGGACACGCGATCACGCGAGATAGGAGCGCTGTAGTCAACGCTGACAGGCGATCTCACATGTGCGAGAGGAAGGGGATAGGCGGAACGGTGATCTTGCTAGATGCGCTCTCAGCGCTTCACTTGAGTTTCCGCAGGTCACGACCCCAAGTCGTGCGACAGGCATAGATCACCTGCCGACACAAAGTGTTACACACCTGTACGACCTGGCGCAACGCACACAGGCGTTAGCCCTCATCCCCATCCCTATCCGATGAGAGATCCGCTCGAAGGAGGCGCTTGGAGGGGATGTAGACCACTGCACCAAGCATGACTAGCAAACATAATCCAACCGCGGCAAATGTCCATCCGTTGAACCAACGGAACGCGATCGCAGCGAGAGATAGCACCTCACCAAACAGGAATATCCGGCCAAGTATCATGAAGCCCCCGCCCCACTTGGCGATTTCCCCCGCAGCCATCTCCGCCCGTCCTGGCCTCTTCTTCTCCTTGAAGAGCATCTGCAGCAAGAACCCGACCTCCACTGCTAGGGCGATCAGCAGAGTCGGCAACACCTGCGCGACCGTGGTGTAAAACGCTTCTGTCCCCATATCAGGTATTCGCTCCCACGCGACTGAGCGTTCCAGCGCGCGATCAAGAACGCCTGCACGACACAATGGGCTATGGGACGAAAGCCACCGCGACGCTCCCCCGCCCTTCGCAACGCACTCCGCCCCTCCCCCCGCACCACCGCTCGAATCGCCGCACGTCCCCGGCCGAGACGACTCCGCGACGTCCGTTGGAACGTCCAATGGTGGGCCGCCCTCACCAGCGTCATCGCCGGACTCATGTCCATCCCAGCGTTCATCATCTCCATGAACGCATTAGAGATCAGCGAACAGCAGCGGCGCGACGCCCTGGCGCAGCGCGCCGAAGACCAGCAGGAACGAGCCCGGACCAAAGCGGAAGCCAACACTGCGACGGACATAGCGTTCATCAGGCGTGTCAGCGCTTATGCCCCCGACGTTACCGACAGGGGACGTGTCAACATCCGGAACGCCAACTTGACGCCGGCCACAGTCCTCATGAACTTCTGGACCGACTCGAAGGGGGACACCAGCAACTACTACTCGGTCGTCCTAAGCGCGTGCTCCGAAGGATCCGTGCAGATTCCTAAGGCCGATCAAAACCGGTCCGTCATTCTGGCCGTGTGGAACGACGAGCACGATTTGCTGTGGCCTTTCGCAGCGAACGTTAATAGCAAACCAATCGACCCAGACGGCCCGGAGTTTGGCGATTCTGACGGCTTCACTCGCCTGCCGGTCTCCTACATCAGTACACAGGTAACCCCTTGCGCCTGAACGCACACGGAGAATCTCACGCACCCGCCTCGTCGGCGACCAGGCCCCGCTCCTCCACCGCCGACACGTGGTTCCCACACGCCCCGCACACGAAGTAGCCCACCTTCACGTCCCAGCGGAGATTCCGCTCACCGCACCGGCACCGCGCCGGCGTCCAATCCGGCACCTCCCGCAACCGGCGCTCCCAACCCAGCACCACATCCACCAGGTCCGTCAACTCCCGCACCGCCAACACCCCAGGCAGATACTCCACCAGCAGCGCAACCGCCCGGCCGCGCGCCTCTGCACCACGACCAGCCGACGCAGCCTCAGGCCAGCGCCGCGCACGCAGATACCCCGCCTCGAACCTGAGCAGATCCCCCGTCAACTCGTCCAGCAGCTCCGCCACCGGCGACTGACTCCCATGCGGACGCGTCCCCGACACCCTCGACCAGCGCGACGCAGGCCTTAGCCCATCCCACTCGGCCGCGCGGACCGCCGCCAAATCACGCACCGCGATCAACGCCCGCCGACACGTCGCCCGACACTGACCACACACCAACGGCTCCCCCTGCCGCCACGACAACGAAGGCTCCACCGGCTCCACAGGCGGCACTCCCTTCGCACCCTCCCGCACCCACCGATCCACCGCGTCCGCATGAGCCTCCCGCGCCGCAAGAAACGCGGCCCACGCCTCACGCGACCCCTCATTGCACGGCCCCACACACGCCTGACCAGCCACCACACACCACCTCCCGAGACGACCCACCACAGTACAAGATCAACTCCTTTCGTCGTGAAACAAGCCAACACCGGCCCCGCCGGCCTCCGGGGGCCCGGCCCTCGGGGGCAATCTTGGACGTGCGGAAGCCCCGCGCGCCTGGCTGGCGCGCGGGGCTTCTTGGTGTTGTGCGCTAGACGCGCGGTCGCGCGGTCGGACGGGCCGCGACTCGTTCGCGTGTGCGCTTCGCGGTGTCGCGCGTCTGGTCGATCCGCGCGAGCGCTCCGGCCCTGGCAAGGGTCGTCATGTTTTTCAGCGACGCGAGCGCGGCCACGATGTAGGCGGCGTCCTCGGCTGCCTGGCCGGTGGCGTTGCGGCGCGCGAACCGTGCCTCGCGCTCGATGTTGGCGAACACTGGCGCGTCATACATGACGGTCACGCGCTTGTGCTCGTCGTAGTCCACGTGGGTGGCCAGCACATATCCGCACGTGGCGAGTAGCGCGCTGATCTCTGCGGCTGACTCCCGGACGGCTGCCAGCATGCCGCGCGGTTCCGGCTCGAATGCCTTGCGCACGTCGGCAAGCGGCACGTTGTCGATGATCTCGGCGTTCGGGCGACGCAGGAGGAACGTGGTGTAAAGCGACTTGCGGCATGTGCTCGCGACCCACCATGTGCCGTGCTGGTGCACGTGGGGGCCGTGATATTCCACGTAGCTGTTTGGGGGCATGAACGCCATCAGGGCGTCATCGCTGGCGCGACTGGCGCGGTTGACGGACACCTGTAGCTCGTAGGAGGTGGTGCACTCCAGGTGGTTGACGCACTTTCGGCACGCGGCCCTGTGGCCGTGCCAGATCTCCGATGCGGAGAGGGTGGCCACGATGGCGGCGGCGGCTTCCTCGCGTAACTGCTGCTGGGTCTTGTGCATGGTCTCTCCCATGTGGCGTTGGGCTTGGTGATAGGGGGTGCGCACCCCTGCCCCGATCAGGGGCGCGCGGGTTGTGCTACTTGGCGTCGCTGGCCTGCTCGTCGCCGTCGGCGGGCGGCGTGAGCTTCGCGTTCGCCCATGCGAGCGTCAGAGCGTCCACATCCGCGCCTGCCGTGATGGCCTTACGCCACGCGGGCGCAGTGTCGAGGTCGAGGGCCGCGAGCGTGGCGGCGTCCGTAACCGACTTCTTGATCAGGCGCTCACGCTCGGCCTTTGCCTTCTCTGCGGCCTTGACCTCCGCAGCCTTGGACAGGGCTTCGGCCTCTGTGATCGGGTCCTTGGCCTTGGCCAGGGCGGACAGGTCCGATGCGCCCGGTGCCCACGTGGCCAGCACGTGATCCGGGGTGATCCCCAGCAGGCCACAACCGCGCGCGATGCGGTCGGCCGCTCCGGCGCGGGCGGGCACGTAGTACCACGCCGCGCGCTCCTCGTCGGTCGGCTTCGGCGTTGCCGCCGCGTACACAGCGGGCGTCGGGCCGCTGTAGATCGTGCCTCCGGTGGAACGAATGGCGACGACTTCAGCGATCGTCAGCCGCGCGCCGGTGAGGCGGTAGGCCAGCGCGAACGGGTTGTTGCTGGTGTGCCCGTCGATCGCGCGCTGAAGGTCGGCAACCGCGTCCGCCAGCAGTTCGGCGGGGGTGGGGGTCGGCGCGTCGTCGGTGGCGGTGGTGGTGGTGCTGGTCTTGCTGGTCGGCTTGGTAGCCATGATCTTGCTTTCCTTTCGGTTGGGGTGCCCCCGCTCGGTTGAGCGGGGGCTGGTGGGGTTACTGCTCGGACTGTCCGTCAGCGTTGCCGCTTACGGAATTGGCCGCGTCGGCTTCGGCTTTGCGTCGCCGCGCGTACCACCAGAGCAGTAAGGCTGCGAGCGCGAGCGCTCCGCCGACGATCAGCCAGCGCACGAACCACGACGCGGGGGCGTCATTGGCTGCGGTGTCGGCGTTGATCGCAGCGCCAGGCTTGCCCCCGGCGGGGGTGTCGCTCGGCGTCTGGGACGGGCGGCGCGTGCTGGATGCGCTCTTGCTGGGCGTGGCCGTGGCAGTCGCGTTCGTGCCGTCCCTGCCGGGCATGCCAGGGTTGCCCTGCGCGCCGGTAGGGCCGACCGGACCGGGAGATCCTGCGGGACCAGTCGGGCCAGCCTCACCCTGGAGCCCCTGCGGACCCTGGGGACCCGCCGGACCCTGAGGACCGGTCTCACCCTTCGAACCCTGCGGACCTTGGTCACCTTTGGAACCCTGCGGTCCGGGCGAACCGTCCGGACCCCGGGAACCCTGGGGACCGGTAGGACCGGGGATGCCCTGCGGACCCTGGGGACCTGCCGGACCCTGCGGGCCGATGATGCACTGCACCGGCGGTTCTGTCGTCGGGCACGCGGTCGGCGGGTCGGCGATCATGGCGGGGATTCCGAACAAGTCGGGTGCCGCCCTTCCTGCTGCGATGACCAGCGCGGCAGCGAGTGAGGCGCTTGCTAGCGCGCCCCCGGCCGCTCTGGTCAGTGATCGAATCTGCATGATCGGAAGCCTGTTATACGCATAACATGGTGTCAAGTGCTCGTTATTGACTCGTCGTAAATATTCATAATCTCTGCATGAATATTACGACTACATAACTTCATTAGCATTGAAAATAGTTAGCTAAAGCAACGGTCCGCGCCACGTCGAAGCACACCGCCACCGACTTTCCGGCCCGCCGCCGGCAACGTCCGGCTCTGGGTTGTTGTGGGGGGTGGTCGTGTTGGTGCTGGTCGGTGTGCTGTGGTCGCGCGTGAGAGCTTCTGGTGTTGGTGTCGTCTCTGTGTTCTGGTGTGGTGGTGTTCGTGCGTCTGTGTGGACTATGACGTGTCTTTTGACGGTGGTCTGGTCTGTGTGTCCGTTGGTGTGTGCTGGTGGTGCGCATGCGAAAACCCGTCATCGACGGCCAGGTGGTGTCTGGCGTGGTGTGTCGGTGACGGGTCTCATGTGGTGCTGGTCAGTCTGCGGCGAGGCGGTCGGCGGCGCAGGCTCTGCAGGGTTCGGGCATGAACGGGTGGTGGGGGCACATGCGGCCTACGCCTCGGTGTGTTCCGGGGAGTGGTTCGGGTTGGGGTAGGTGTTCGTGGGGGTTGGCGCGGAGTGCGCGTTGGACGTACCTCGTGGGGTTTTTCACGGTGGTGCGGGCGCGGCCGAGGATGGTTCGCCTGATGTGGGCGGCTTGTTGGTCTGTGATGGGCTGCGCGGCGAGCGGAGCGAGTTCGCGCTTGACCATCTCGTCGACCTCGGAAAAATCCTGTCCGTCTGTCCGGTCGTCGTCCTGGTCGCGTAGGGGGTACGGCGGGATAGATGACTGACTAGAGATGTCTACGTGGGATGGGATGGGGTGGGATGGGATTGGGGCAGCGTCTCCAGACTCGTCTCGCGACGCATCTTGAGACGCGTCTCGCTGAGGTTCCTTCTCCTGCCTCTTCCGGTCAAGCCACCGCTCTTGACGTGCACGTTTGTTCGCGCGCTCCTCACGAATCTTGATCGCGGAAGCTTGATATTCGAGGTAGTCGTTAATCTGCCAACCCTCATTGGTTTTAGACCACAAACCAGCGTCGCAAAGCTCACGCGCGTACCGTCTCGGACTGCTCACGTCGCTCACGTACGTGATCTCATGAGTCCGGATCGCGCCGTCCGTCAGGTTGGCGTTCGCCCAGCACAACGCACTGACGTACAGCCGGAACGCCTTGTCTGACAGCGGCCGTACCTTCCGGTGCATGGGGAACTGATCATCGACACGAACCCACGGCATCGAGCGCTGCCCTTCCCTTCCTGAACATGAAGCGGGGACCCGCCCACCGAGGGAAGTGGTCGAGCCCCCACCATATGCGTCGTTATGTGACCTGCGCTCCTGGCCAGGGGGTCGCGTGCCACCGATCATGCCTGCCGCAGTGTTGCTGAGGAAGGTTACTAACCGAGTCCGAACCCAGTGCTAACCACCGCTATCTACTCAACTGCTGGCATGACCGCTTCATTGCGGCCTCGGCCTGCCGGCGCCCCGTCAGGTCGTAGGCTTGTCGTCGGCTCGGGTCGGATAACACGTCCAACGCTTCGCCCACCTCCTTGAATCGTTCGTCCGCCGCGCGGTCGTCCGGGTGCGCAGGTGATCTCTTCTGTGTGAAGCAACAATGACAGGCATGAGATCTGGCGTTTGCCCTGGCCGCAGCAGTTGGCGACGTGCGTGGCTGTGCACAGGTGGGCACGCCGCAGCACCTCGGGTGCCACTCAGGTTGTCACCCGGTTGGGCGACGAGTCAGCCAGCAGGCCGGGCTCCTTGCTCCGACCTGGCATGAGCTGGTGGGATGCATGCTCTATGTCGCGCGACCTGCGAGTGTCACTCTCAGAGCTCAACGTCTCTTACGTGATCGTGAGCCAATGTGTCCTGATGCTGCACGTAGAAGATCGCCCGAGGGGAACAAATGCGCTTCTTGATCATTTGTTTCAGGCAATCCGATTGACCCGATGTATGCACACATCGGCAACCATCACTCTTTCTCGATCATTACATGGCTAGGCTTTGGTGCTTAGCACTAGTGCGCCGGCCAGCCCAAAACCCATCTTCCGAATAATATCACTTTGTCCATAATTATCTATTTGAACTAATATTGCCTTCAATGTCATGTTTGACGCTGCCAAGGAAACGATTTGGCCAACCTTTACGACATACTCGGCCGGTAATCGGTACTCTCTCCGCAAGTCACTGGTCAAGGTGAGGTGTTGCATGACTAAAGGTGGGGAGCTGGACCCAGGGCCCCATGCACCGATTGATGCGATATCTGACGATATGTCGGCTTCGCATGATCAGGTGATAACCTTCAGCGTTTCTGTCAATATGGATGGATGCACTAAGCCAGCTGAAGATCAGGTAGCCTTGTATGTTCAGCGCTTTGCGGATGACCTCGCTCGTGAGACCATGAGGCTGGAGGAGGGGAGCCGCGAGCAGGATCTTAGAGGACGGGAGATCATTTCGAGCATGGTCGTCAAGGCCAACAAGGTGATTCGCAGCCCTGCGATAGACCTCGTGCCCCGCGGCCCTGACCGCAAGTACACGGTGACCTTGCAGTCAGCATCTTTCTGTCTCGCTATAGTGGCAGGAGTTTTTGGAAGCTATCTGAATAGTACTTGGCAATGGGTGGCTTTTGTCATTCTCTTTATTGCAGCTACCGCTTCCCAGGTTATTAGCTTAATCCTCACGTGGAGGAAACAGTGAATAGCGCTGCCAGCGGTTTCCCCGATCCCCCGGGAGAAGAGATGCCACGAGTATCAGATGCGGCACAAGAAACTCTAGAAGATGCGATTAAATATGTCCGCATCCGGATACTAGAGGAAGCGGAGCGATCACAACGAGGTAAGTCACCGTCCTCAAGCATCAAGCCCGCAGACATCGAAGTTGCACTGAGCCGGCTGGCTGTCGAGCGTATCGCCTCCCATGAGCGTCGCCATCGAATCTCCTACCTAGTTTGGCGTGCTCTCATAGTGGCACTTGTTCTCTTGGGACTTGTGCTTTTGTCCTATGTCATCTCCTCGCAAGTTAACGCTGAGTCCAGGCCAGAAGTAGTCGGAGCCGGTTTCATCACGGGAATATCTCTGTTCATCCTAGGAACAGCAACAGGTCAATGGATCCTGCGCAATCGGATATCTATTACAGAGAGAAGGCGCCATTCATCCGGAGAACTAGTCCTACTAGTTACCAATCTGGAGGGCGCTATTAGAAGACTGGGCCAATCAATGATTGGCGATAATTCCGCAACGGCCAGTCTGCGCTTGCTTCTAATCTTGCTTGAGCGAGAAGGTGTCTGGACTAGCAGAGATGTCCGCTGCTTTCGCAGCCTTCTGATGTTGCGCAATTCAATCGTTCATGGCGAAGACAAGTTCCCAACCTCTTCCGAAATGTCACAGAGCAAAGAGGAAGCTAAGAACCTTCTTAGAATCATCGACGACTACGAGAAGTCTCGATAACTCTATATACTTGTCGACGTTGAGGGGCAGCCAGCGATGAAGTGTTCCACTGGTCACCGTCGTGCCGCTGGCTCCTTGAGTAGGTCCGGCGGACAGATGGCCTATGCAGCCCATCAGTTGTCTGCCTTGAGCGCGGCCGGGCGGCGAGCCTCATACCGGGCGAGGTAATCGTGGCCGGCCTGGGTGATGCGTACCTTCCACACGCCGGGCTCCGGGTACTCGACGTCGAGTAGGCGATGCTCGGACGGCACGCGGAACGTTTCACGTGCGACGGCGTAGTCGGCACCGTCGAGCACAAGGCGGCCGAGGCCCGCCGGGCGGAACACTACGCCGTCGCCCTGATTCTCGGCGGCGACGCGAACGAGCAGACGGATGGAGGCTCGCTTGAGCAATTGAGGGGCGGTCACGGGTTATCCTTCCGGATGCGGTCCATCAGGGTCTGAACTTTGGGTGTGAGCTCGGCGCCGGGTGAGGCAAGCACGTCGAGGACGAGCGCGGCAGCGCGCTCTCGCTCGTCGGCGCGCAGCCTGGCCACCGCATGCGCGGGGATGACCATCAGGTTGTTGGCCTTCAGCGCCGCCAGGACGTCCCGGGCGAGGTTGCGTCGGGCCGTGAACTTCAGCCAGTCGCTGGTCTTGGCCAGCGACGGCCCGACCGCGTTGTAGATCACGGTCTCGTCAAACGTCATCATCGTCGGGGGTTTCCTCGGAGTGCTCTTCCTGCTCCAGGAACCGCTTCTTGGGCAATAGCGCGATGCCGTACTCGTCGCCGCGCCGGCCGCGCCGCATCTTCGGGATCCAGAAGGCTTCGACCACGCCGTGGTCAATGAGCGTCCCGCGCACGACCGGCATCAGGTCCTCGATAGCCATGGGGAAGCGGCGGATCCCGTGGACCTCGGCCCAGGTGACGTACTTGCCGTATCCGATCGCGGTCTTGGTCTTGGCCAGGCGCAGCCGCGCCTCGAACGGCTTGGGCTCAGCCCACTGGATTTCTATGTCGTCGGGCACCAGGCCGGGGTCACGGATGAGGCTGCCGTGCTGGTCGAAAGGCACCTTGCCGTCGATCACGGGTGTTCCTTCTCGTCGTCGGTGTCGTCGCGGCCGCGCTCGAGTAACTGCCGGGCCAGAGCGGCGCCGCGCACTGTGGTGGCGGTGTTGTCGCGGATGGGCGTAGAGACCCACGGGCTTCGCCGGCCGGCGTTGGTGAGCCGCCAGCCGTGGCCATGCATGTCCGTGACGACCTCTGCCGCGAACGCGCGTGGGTCCGGACGCTCATCCGACGGGAGCTGGTCCCGCTGGTACACACGACGCGCAAGCTCCGCCACAGCCTCCGAGATCGCGCGCCGCTGCGCCGCGGCGTTCATCGCGCCCTCCGGCGGGGCTGGGCATTGAGCAGCCCATAATGCGTCGCGGCGGCGAGGTAGCGCTGCACCGACCGTTTGCTCTTGTTCAGCTCGGCTGCGATCTCCTCGCAGGTCCGGCCCTCGGCCGTGAGGCGGGCGGCGTGCCGCATCAGTTGCAGGCCGTACCTGGTGGTCGGCAGCCACTGCGGCTCCAGCTTGCCCAGTGGTTCGAGGACGGCGATCCCGGCCTTGTTGAGCGCGGCCAGCACCTCGTCCGGGCTTCCATCTCGGTCGAGCACCTCGCCGATGACGTCGGCTGCGGTGACGGACATGGGTCCTCCTGCTGGTCAAGTCGTTCTCTGCGTGGCGCGGAGGGCGAGCAGCCGCGCGGCCTCCACGTCGTCGGGGGTGACCGGGCCCTCGATCGCGGCCAGCAGGGTGGTGCCGTCGAGGGACCAGATCGCGGTCCGGCGTGCCAGCATTCTTCGTTTGCGTTTCCGCTTACGCTTTGTGCCGTGCACGTCGACAGGTGCGTTCATGTGGTGGTTCCTCAGGTTCTGGGAGCGGAGGTTGATAGCCGACAACCTCGCCGTCAACGATCACGGATTCGCCGAGCTCCTCGTCTGCGTTGGGCTGGCCCATCAGCCCTTGGTTTCGTCGTCGTGGGAGGTGAGGCCCATCAGGCGGTAGTAAGGGGGCAGCACGAAAATGATCAGACCGATGGCGAGCACGATCAGGCCGGGCACGACGCCGTGATCCTGGTAGATCCGCGCGGACACGACGAGGGTCACGGCCACCATGGCCAGCAGGGCGATCAGGCGGGTCATGCCGCCACCCGCTCGGCGATCTTGACGTCCTTCAGGACACGCCGGTGCAAGTCCGGGAGCGGGAATTGTGGGTGTCCAAGCAGGTCGAGGCCGAGCCAGCGCGCCCATGCGGCGTCGCACTCATCCTCGGTGGGGAACTCCAAGCCGGCTCGCTTGAGCGCGGCCGTGGCCATCTGGCTCTTCGTCGCCTTGCCGCTGCCGGTCGCGTAGATCTTGAGGTGCATCACGTTGACCAGCGCGAGCTTCACTCCGGAGCGCCAGCAGGCAAGCCGAATGCTGCCGCTGATCTCGGCGAGTCGATGTGCAGCCGCAGAGTGCATCCCGGCCGCGTAGTCCTCCAGCACGAGCATGTCGGGCTTGAGCCGGAACAGCACATCGTGGACGTGGGCCTGGATGCGGTCTATGCGGGCAAGGTCGTCGGTCAGGGTACGCCTACCCTTCGCCTTCAGCGCGATGATGGTTTCGGTGGTGCCGTCCGGGAGCGCGAGCCCGGACTGCTCGGCGGCCAGGTCGAGGCCGACCACGTAGGGGCGGGTTGGTGTCACTCGTCTTCCTTCGGTTGGATCTTGTGGAGGTCGTGGTCGCGGACGAAATCGAGCCAGAGCGGCAGACCAGCAGGGCCGCGGACAGCGTCCGGCGTGTGCGTCCAGGCCCGCTCGTCGCGACGGGCCCGGGCGCGGCGCTGGTCCTTCCGGTGTGAGGACCAGGCGAACCAGAACACCCCGCCCGCGGCCAGCATGGTGAGCATGCCGACCACGGGCAGAATGGCGCTCCAGGCCAGGTCCGCGGCCTTGCTGATCAGGTCGATCACGGCTGTGGCTGAGCCTCCGCTGCTACCTGGTCTAGCCGGTCCAGTTCGGTCAGGTCGGCGGTCTGGTCGAGACCGTCAAGCTGTGCCCGGAGTCGTGCCTGATCGGCGTGCGCTGCGCGCAGGTCCCCCTCGGTGCGGCGCAGCCGTTCGGTCATCTCTGCCTGGCCCCGCACAGCTGTCTGCGCGGTCTTCAGGGCGTGTTCGTACTGCTGCTCCAGCATCTCGATCCGCCTGGCGCTGTCGCGGCGGCCGCCCTCGGTGCCGACGACCAGGCCGAGCATGGTGCCGACGAGGAAGGCCACCAGCGCCGTGATGAACGAGAACACGCCCGCGTTGACGAATGACAACACGGTCAGTCCCGCGACGAGGCCGAGGCCGAATGCCTTCTGCCAGGTTGGCCGCTTCATCCAGGTTGGCAGGCTTGTCACTGGGTGACCTCGCCCGCTTCGAGCGCAGCCAAGACGTCGTCGAAGACGCGGCCTTCGTCGTCGTTCCAGTCCATGAGCCAGTCCCTCGGGGGCTGAACGTTCGACGGCTTGCGGCCCAACGCGGCGGCGAGCTCGTCGATCGTGTTATCAGCCGCTGCGAACTGGTCAGAGAGATTGGGGTTGGCCTCCTGCATCCGGGGCCTGCTGCCGAGGCTCAAGGCCCGCGGTGGCAAACCCGCCGCCTGGCCGATCGCCTCGACGAGACACAGCGAGCATCGCCCAGGGTTACCCGAGTCGGCGAGGTAGTCGTCCTTGATCCAGCCGCGCTGGCGCAGGATGTCTGCCGTTTTGCGGCGGATCGTGGCCGTGTCGAGCGAGGTCACTGGCTGGCCTCGCCTTCGAGCGCCGCCAGGACCTCGTCCAGTGCTCGGCCCTTGCGGTCGTTCCAGTTCGTCAGCCACGCCCGCGGCGTGAGACCCGCGCTCTGCGGGTTCCGGCCGAGGAACGTCGAGATCTCCCCGATGAGGTCCTGAGCGGTGTCCCACTTCTCGGCCATGTCAGGATCGCTGGGCCTCTTGGCGCGGCCGAGCGCCGCCGGAGGCAGCCCGGCTGCGCGGCCGATCGCCTCGACCATGCACACCGGCCGGACGTGGCGGGGCAGGAAGCCGCGCTTCTTGATGTAGTCGCCCTGGATCCAGCCGAGCTGGCGCAGGGTGGCAGCGGCGTCGCGGCGGAGAGTGTTGTGAGCGGCGAGGGTCGCTGCGGTCACTTGGTGATCTCGCTTTCGATGCTGAGAATGTTCGGGTACCAGGAGAAGAGAGGGATGCGCCAGCCGTTGACCTTCACCCGGTAGGTGTGGCCTTCCTCCAGCGCGCCGTACAGCGTGGAGCTGTCGAACTTTCCCGCCAAGATCGTGTCGGCGTTCTCGTACACTTCGCCGTCGGTGTCCCAGACGAGGTATTGGCAGGAGGAGGCGCCGGAGCAGACTCGCTCCTTGTCCTTGACTGTGATCGTCTCCACCCGGTCAGTGCTGAGCTTGACCACGCCGAAGACCAGGGCACCGATAACCAGAAGGATGATCAGGCCGCAGCCCCACAGGCCCGTATTGTCGTCGTAGCGGCTCATTCGCCAGCTCCCGTCACGGGGACTCCGACCCAGCTCAGGTCCTCGTCGGTGCATTGGGCCACCTCGACAACCTCGCCGGTCTTGCCGTCGATCGCCTCCTGGGCGTACCGCTGGAACTCGTGCATCGCGTACGGCAGTGGCAACGGCCGGTCTGGGCAGACAGGTGTGTCGTCCACAACGACGTACCAGTACGGGCCAGGCCAGGCGTCGTAGTCGATCACGGCCAGGTCGGCGCTGCCGTCCGGGTTGACGGTCAGCATGGGCTTGCTGTTCATGCGGCCGGGGCCTCGGGGAGTCGAGCCGGCTGGGCAACGACGGGCAGAGGGGGAGCTTTGCACGCGTCACCGGCCGGGACTTGCTGACCGTCCACGTCGTGGTAGTAGCCGAACCCGGGCCTCCAGATCGCCAGACGCCCGCAACCGCACCTCCGGGGCTCGGGACCGGCCTGGCCAGCGGGGGCACGCCGCTGCTGAGCGACGCGGACGAGCCAGTCGAACTGCCGCGCCTGGTCCTTCAGCAAGGCGATCTCCTGGTCGGCGGCGGAGCGCACCTGGTCGACGCGGCCGAGTAGGGCATCCCGCTCTCGGATGAGCACGTCGATGGTGTCGGCGGTGATCGGCGGTTCGATCCCGAGTGGATCGCCGGTGTTGACGTTGTCGCTGGTCATGAAAGGTCCTTCCAAGAGGAGGGGTTGAGAGGTTGGAGCCGTCCGGGCGCCCGGCCTTGGGGCAGCAGACGCCCGGACGGTGGTCATCGGGTGTAGCCGCGCTCGCTGTGCCGGGTGAAGGACGAGCCACCGATGGAGTAGAGGTCCATGCGGCGGACGATCATGCAGCCGGTGCACTTGCACTCGGCGACCGGGTCGCGCTCGTTGTCGTCGGAGTAGGCCCAGGTCGCGTGTCCGGCCAGTTCTTCGCGCAGCACGCGGAGCATGTGGTCCCGCTCCCAGCGCAGCTCCGCCATGTCCTCGGCCAGCTCAGCCTCTCGGCAATCGCACGCGGTGTGGTGGTTCGCGCAGGCCCGCCAGCGAGGGTCCATGGTGTTCTTCGGCAGCGGCAGGATTAAAGCGATCTCGGCGCCCGGGCTGCGCCAGGTGGGCTGATTGAACCTGACCACGTGGCGGATGGCCACCTCCGTGGATGCCATCAGAAGCCGCCGCCCTGCTGCTCAGCTTCGACGGCCTCGGCCTCCGCATACTGCTTGGCGGCGTTGACCATCGTCTCCCAGGCGGCGCGGGGCTGCTCGCCGCCGAGGGCCTGCTCCAGCAGGGCGGCCGCCGTTTCCACCTGCTCGAACGTCAGGTCATCGGCGTTCATGACCGACCGCTCCAGGATGACGGACAGGTCCTGGAACCGGTCCTCGGCGGTGGTGATGCCGAGCCGGTTGAACGACTCGTCGATCTGCTTATACAGACTGAGCCGCTTCTTGGCGCGCTCCACCTGGAGCCGCTTCAGTTCAGCGACGGCGCGCTGCGCCTGGCTACGGTTGAGGTTCTTCGTGGAGCCCTCGACCTGCACCTTCAGGAAGTCCGACAGCCAGGCGAACCGGGCCTCGTCGTTCAGCTTCGTCGAGCCCTTGCCGGAGTGCGGGGTGACCCCGAGCTCCGTCATCAGGATGCCGAGGTCCCGCAGGTCCTTCGTGTCGGCGGGCTCGTCCTCGACGACATCGCCGTCCACCACATCCTCGTCGGCTGCTGGGGACTGCTCGCCGCTGGCGGGCGTCTCGCCGACCGACGCCGGGCCGGCCGGTTCGCTGGCGGGCGCGGTGCTCGCCTGTGCCTCGTCCGAGTCCTGCGGGGCGGGCGGCAGGTGCTCCCCCCGGCCCAGCGCGCTCTCCACCGCTGCGGCCTGGGCCGACGTCAGGTCGGCGGCCGAGCTGAAGGTGTAGTCCGGGTGGACAAGGTGCAGGTAGCCGAGCTTGTCGGTCACGCCCTTCGCGTCCATCAGCTTGGCCAGGCGAAGGAGCTGATCCTGAGTGGCCTTGACGACGCCGGTCACTTCCTGCGCAGCCGCTGCGGCCTCGCGTACCGACGCACCCGCCTGCACCGTGGCATTGGTGATGACGATCGAGCCGTCATCGTTGACCTCGGCACCAAGCTCCTCCGGCGTGTAGCCGAGCCCGCACAACGCCTCCTTGCAGGCATCCCGTGCGACCTCCGTCTGAGATCGGGCCTTGAGCATGGCTTCGGGGTACTTGCCGTAGTTCTCGTTCTGCTTGAGCAGCCCGGCCGTCTGGGCGCGCACGATGGTCCATTCGGAACGGAACTCGAAGTCCGGGTCATCGCTGCGGACGATCGTGGAGACAGCCTTGAGCAGGCGGCCGTTCTCGTCGCGCTCCACCCAGGTGCGCATGCGGTGACCGGCCTTGCGAACCAGAGCCGACACTAGGCCCGCCGACGAGGACGGCTTGCCCTTGATGACGTGAACCTCGGTGATGGCGGTGATCGCGTCCACGCCGATGGACTCGCCGAACTCGATGGCCCACAGCACGTTCGCGGGCTGCTTGAAGTACTGGGGCGGCAGCAGATTCGCGAAAGCAAGCTGCTGGGAGTACTCGATCCGCTCGGCCAGCGAGGTGTTGCGGATAGCGGGCAGGTTGTCGGAGGTGGTCATGCTGCGACTCCTTGCAGTTCAGGGATTGCGGGAAGGTCGGATTCGACGACCAGATAGGGGATGCCGCCGCTCTTGGCCTGGCGGCGGGCGACGCTGTCCAGGCCGTACCGGGCGCGACCGGCCAGGCCCATCGCGTCCAGCAGTTCGGCGCGGGCCTGCTCAGCGCGGGCCTTGGCCGCCTTCGCCTCGGCGGCCGCCGTCTTCTCCTCCGCGAGCGCGGGCAGCCACTCGGCGGCCAACTCGTCGGGGATGTCGTAGATGAGGTTGGGGTCGATGGCGGGGTGTCGCTTGCGGATCGTCCGGATGGTGGCCTTGTGTCCGTCCACGGGCGGCATCTCGTCCCACGCGATGCTCACCATGAACGCTTCGGCCTGCTCGCGCATCCACTCGGCGTCTTCCGGGTCGCGCATGATGTGGTACTCGTGGAATTTGAAGCCACGGCCAACGAGGACGGCGACCTTCCACCAGTCCAGGCCGAGCGTGGCCATGTACCACTGCACCTGAGCCGCGTAGTACACGGGGATCTCGTTGGTGCCGGGCTCCCCCCATTCGCGGCCGTCCGCGTCGGTCTTGATCTCCAGCCCGCCGACCACGCGCCCGTGCTGCAGTAGCAGCCGGTCGGGGTTGGCAAGCATCCATTCCCACTTGGTGTGCACCCACGTCCCCGCCTCGACGAGCTCGAACTCCGGGTGCTGTGCGGCGAACCAGTCCGCAACCCCGCCTTCGAGGAAGTGACCGCGGGCCTGGTCGTCGTTCTGCTGGTCGGGCTCGACGAGGCCCGCCATCTCGCACCAGGTGCTGTAGCGGGACGCGTACTTGGACAGGCCGACGACCCCAGCGATGCGAGAGCCGGTCATGCGGTGCTCGCGCGCGGCGTGCCATTCGGGGCTTCCGGAGTCCCACCGGCCGAGGTACCGGCCGGTGGGCGTTGTCAGCGCTGTCATCAGAACGGCGGCGCATCCTCGTCGCGGTAGACCAGACGCCACGGGCTGTTCGTCACGAGCAGCTCGTCGAGCCCGTCCGCCGGGTAGCTGCCTCGCGCGCTGAACAGGGTCACCCTGTTCTCGCCCATGGGGCAGACGCCGAACCACTTCAGGCCCTGGCCGTCCTCCCATACGTCGTCCTGGCGGGGCGGCCAGCTGTACGGGGTAAGCACCTCGACCTTGAGGAGTTCGGCCGCGATGGGGAGGGGGCCGACGTTCAGGTTGCTGTGCTGGTCCCGGAAGTTGAGGTACAGGAATCGGCCACGCGACGTCGTCGATACCTCCTCGACGTAGCAGTCGAGGAGCGTGACCCGAAGCCGGTCACCCTTCTTGATCTCTCCCTGCATCAGTCCAGGTCTTTCTGTTCGCGGCGGTAGACCCACTCGTCGAAGGGGGTCATGGCCTGCTCGGCCGGGTTGTCGGTGTCACGCCACAGCGGCGGTCGGCGGCGCGGGCGGAGCACCTGATCGCTCGGGTGGTTCGCAGCAAACGCGCGGAGCATGTCCTTGATCTCGTCGTCGGCCGGGAACGGGAGAAGCCGATTCACTCGGTCACCTCTCCGGCGGCCCACCCGCGAAGGGTTCGTCGCGGGGTGTCGGCCAAGCCCCGGGCAACGCGGATGAGCCGTTCGATCGCGTCGGGCGTGGTGTGGATCGGCAGGCCAAGCGCGATGCAGTTGATGCGGTGGACCGCATTCGCGAGGGGCGAGATGAACGGCACGACTGGCTCTCTGGTGTTGTGCCAGATCTCGATGATGTTTCCGCCGAAGCCGACCGCCTTGCACCGGTAGACACGGTAAAGGCCGTGCGCTCGGCCTTCCCAGAGGTGTGGGTGGCGCTGGACGAGGCCGTCGAGGTGGCGGATAACCGTCTCGGTGTCACTGTCGAGGGCGATGTGGGCCTCGGCGAACGGTACGCGGTCGCCGCGCTTGCGGAGACTGGCGAGCGCTGCGAACGTGTCGGTGACATCGTTGTCGTGCTTGTCGTGGACGGCGATGTTCCACACCCGGTTGTCGTCGCCGAGCGGGAGTGCGGCCCGGTGCGCGAGGTTCTTGCCGAGCCTCTTGATGATGCGGTCGCTGGTGAGCGCCTTCTGGGTTCGCTCGCCCCACTTGGTCATCCAGGTGATGCTGTAGGTGGGGGCGATCTCGCGCACGTAGAAGTGGAGGGTGCCGCCCGTCTGCGGAGACATGTGGCCATCGCCTTGCTCCAGGTCGATCTCGACCTTGCACGGTAGCTCGTGGTACAGGTTCAGGAAGGTGGCCAGCTTGTCGGCCAGGTCGCTGGCGCTGGTGGCCGCGAGCGCGACCGGGTTCTCCAGAATTGTCATCGTGACCAGGTAAACGGGGTCGTTCTCGACCTGCTCGGTGACCAAGTTGATGAGCCGGTCGGCTTCGGCATTGTCGTTGTTCAGCGCTCGGATCAGCCGGTGGCGAGAGAGCACGCCGATGCCACACAGGCGGTGTTCGGCGGCGTTCATGGCCAGGTAGGCGATGCGCTGCTCGCTGGCGACAGCGATGGCAATGACGTTCAACGGTTCTCCTTTTCGTCAGCGGTGCCGCTAACGGAATTGGCGAGAGTGAAGACAGCGAAGACGCGGACGCGCTTGCTCCCGTCGTGTTCGGTGACGGTTCGGGTGCTGGCGCGAAACGTTCCCGAGGAGTTGTCGAACCCCAATCGGCCGTTGTTGACGGCGTTGCGGAGGCTCGCGGCCTCTGCGCTGCCGCTGGCGATAGCGGTGGGGAACTCCGCGATGATCGCTGTTTCACCTGGCTTGGCACGGAGCTGGTCGGCGATGTGTGAGAGGTCTGGCGCGCCGTGGCGTGGCGCTGGCTTTGTCCAGACGACTTCATCGAAGACAGGCAAAGCGCGCTCCGTCCGTGCTGGTGATGGTGCATTCAAGGGCTCATGATCTTGTTCTTGCGTCTCGCGACAAGACGACACTATCGCGCAGTGATGCATATGTCTATTTATGGTGCAACAGATGCAACGCATACAAAATGTCACGTCACGAGCACTTATTGTGATCAACTTTTCGTGCACTTCTGGGCAACGCGACATGCATGTTGATACAGTTGCAACGCCACGCCACAACGCCAACGCCACCAAGCCAGAGGGGGACACCCTCGTGCCCAGCATTGCCCCTGGCGTCGCCGTCATCATCCGGCGACGCAAGCGAACCGACACTCTCCAGCGCGAACTGTCCATACGAGCCGCCGTCCGCCGATTCAACGAAGTCGCCCCCTACACGATCAGCGACATGAAATGGGGCCGCATCGAGAGCGGCAAGGTCGAGACCGTCTCTGACATCGATCTCGCTTGGATGGCCTACGTTGTCGGCGGAAGCAGCGACGAGCTCACCGAGGACGGCGCGGCCGAGGCCGCCAAACTGCTGCGCGGGATCATCGCCAAGCGCAACGATGACCCCGCGCTAGCAGGAATGGACTTGTCGCTGACACCCGAGACTGTGCAGCACGGCTTTCAGAAACGACTGCAAGAGATCCGCTCTCTACCCCGTGATGACGAGCGAGACCGCATGGAGCGGTTGTTCCTCCAGCAGATCGACATGGTCCTGCGCGCCTACGAGCAGCAGATCGAGATCATCCGTAACCGCTGATCGATATGCCGTCTGTCCAGTTCAGTTCATCCATTCCCGGGCGGCGTGGAAGATCAGCGCGGGACGGGTGTCCACGCCGGCGAGCTTCCGCATGCGCTTGATCCGGCGCAGGATGGTGCTTTTGCTTGTGCCCATGAGCCTGGCCATGCTGTCATCGGTCTGGCCAGCCACGATGTGCTGGAGGATCAGCAAGTCCTCCTCCTCCAGTTCGACTCGCGCGCTGTTGAAGCGGTCCAGGTCCGGCTCCAACGGCGTCGCCTGCTCCCAATAGTGCTCGAACAGCACGATCATGCACTCAAGGAGTGCGCCGCCTCGGATCAGTAACGTGGAATTCTGATCGGAGTAGCCACGCGGGAAGCGCGGTACCAGTGCGCGCTCGCGATCGGAAACTACCAGCTTGAATGGCAACTCCTTAGCTACCCGCACGTCAGCGCCCAGCGCGATAACGTTGTGCAGGCCGACCACCGCGGCCTCGTTGCTGAGTGCGGCCCTCTCATAGACGAAACGGCGCTTGGGCCGACGCACCGTTCCATCCAGGTTGCGCCGCGCAGGATCGCCTGGCGAGTGAAGTGCTGTCAACGGTACGAACGGCGCGGTGATGAGGTGCAGCACTTCACGATGGGCCCCGAGCGACAGATCATCGAAAGCGGCACCGACGCTCTGACGTGAAGTAAGGACCTCTACTGGAGCATTCGGGCCTCGCGTCGCGGTGGAGCTGCTGTCGAACATGTCGCGAAGCTCTTCTGCTTGGGTCTTGAGCCTGGTCAGGGTCGCTTCGGCGTTGGCCACAAGCGGACGTAACGCGTAGTCCGGGTGGCGGGCTGTGGCTGGCTCCCCCACGACCAGGCCCACGTCACGAAGCTTGGCAAGAGCCCCCTCGACTTCTGGGCTGATACGTTCCAACTCCGTCGAAGGCATGGGCCCCTGCTCGACCAAGTATTGGTAGAGCTGCTCCCCGATTTCGCCGATCCCCAGGCCGAACCTCACCGTTGCGCTTCCTTTCGATCCCCGTCTTCGCTATTCGATACCTGCGGCGTGCAAGGCGGCCTCCTCCATCACCGTGGCCGCCCACTGAGCGTGCTCCTGTCCGTCCCGGTAAGCGCGCCGGTAGGCCATCACGGCGCGGGTAAGCGTGATGGCCATGGTCGTGACCAGTGCGGCAACAACCACCCAGACGAGCACTACCGATGTCGTGACCCCGGAGGCGGCCGTAGCCGTCACGGCAGCCGCCACGGATGTGGCGACTGCAATGACGGCCAGGGCTGCGTGACGTTTGAAACTTGGCCCCAATCTCACCAGCCACCCGAATCGGAGTTCGTGGTGTTGCCGGGGGCGGTCGTCACCGTGGTCGTGCTGATTGTGTCAGTGACGGTTGTGATGATGGTCTTGCTGCCGTCAGGGTGGGTGACCGTCTGCGCAGTCTCCGTGTGCGTCTTGACGGTGCCGGGCCTGGGCGCTGGCGACGTGGTGCTGCTGGCGCTCGGGGTTGTCTCCTGCGCGGAGTCCGCAGCGGACGGCGTGGGTGACGGCACAGGCTCAGCTTGAGCCGACGCGGTAACGGAGATGGCGAACAGGGGGGCGATAGCGATGGCAGCCAGCATGGCGCGAATGCGCGTGGTCATTGGTCACTTTCTGTGAGATGGGTCGGTGAAGACGACGCGTGCGATCGCCCGGAGAGCGGTTTCCACCCGGAGGACGTTACGCATTGTGCACGCCGCGAGGAACTATGTAAATATGCCGATACTGGCGTGTCCAGAACTATTCGTGACGTTTTGGCGACATGACACTTTGTTGTCAGTCAAGCCGAACATCTGATAACGATCATGCATCGTGCGAGCACACGGGCATATCGCGACACGATCGCGACTAGCGTACGTTGACAGAGCGCCAATTTACGGATCGATCGATTAGGGGAAGTCGCATGACTGGACGACGCATCGCCCAGATCCTTACCGCAGCAGGCGGCATCAGCTATGCCTTGCTGGTCATCGACATGGCGCGCCAGAGCCCCAGCCCAGCTTTCATTGCCCTCGTGACCACGTTTGGCCTGGTCAGCACTATCGCGACGGCCCTGTTCGGACGCTTCCGGGTTGAGCGAGACTTGGCATACAGCAGAGGGCTACACAGTGTTACGGAAACACTGCGTAATTAGAATGTAGTTCGAATGTAGAGGAGCCGCTACTTGCTCCACTCGGGCAAGTCGAACACGCCACGCTGGGCACCACGGACGAACTCCCGCCACTCCTGGTCTGTGAACCATACCGTCGCCTCGCCAGGTCTCTTGCTGTTGCGCAACTCGATACGGTCGGCGTCGACGCGGCGCGCCTCGGCACAGTCGCCGGATTCGGACGCGGTGATCCACTGGTTGCTCAGCACGTGACGCCTCTCCTGATGCGCATGATCAGATCCGCAGATTCATCGGCGGGCAGCGCCAGCTCATGGAAGTAGCAGAAGCGCCGCTTGAACTCCGCAACTCTCGGACCCTGGTCGATTATGCCCCCGGTGCCCGCTTCGATGAACAGCGTCTCCCCGAAGCCGGGGAGCGCGAGCAGGATGAACCCGCTGGCCAGGCCGACTCCTGCCTCCTGGGGAACGATCTGGATGGTGATGTTCGGCCGCCGCGTGTCGAGCACGAGCTTGTCGAGCTGCTGGACCATCACCTCGGGTCCGCCGACCCGCTGATGCAACGCCTGCTCTCCGATGAGGGCGTGCACGTGCAGCGGATCGGCGCAGGAAGTGATCCACTGGCGGGCGATCCGTGCGCGGACTTTCAGCGTCAGCAGGGCCTCGTCGGGCTCCGGCATGCCTGCGGTGATGACAGCGCGGGCGTACGCCTCAGTCTGGAGCTGGCCCGGTATGAGTAGCGGGTGCCAGTGCTGGATCAGCGACGCTTCGGTTTCCCACATCACGTACTCGACCAGGCCGCCCAGGCCGCGCTTGTGCTTTTCCCAGGGTGGCGTGATGCGTCCGGTGCGCAGGAGGTCCTGGCACTTGGAGCGGACTGCGGAGTTGTCCACCTCGTACAGGTCGAGGAGCCGGTTGATGTCGCCGGCGGTGGCGTAGCTGTTGGCGCCGCGTTCCAGGCGTGAAACCTTGGACGGGCTCCACTTCAGTCGAGCGGCGACCTGGCTGCAGGTGAGGCCAGCGGCGTCGCGTAGGCCGGTCAGCGTACGGCCGAGCTGCAGTAGCCGTAGAGGCGGGCTGATCCGGGAGTCAGGCATGCCCTGGATTCTCTCGCGAAGTGTCTCCGTTCGGCGACGCCCCTGGCCACATTCGTCCGCGACTTTCACATTTTAGGCCAATTGCCAGGTTTGTTAACAAATGTGCCTTTCTGTGGCACGGTGTACGCCCAGCCCTGCTCCCTCAACGACGCCACGGCCGCCCGCACCGTCAGCTTCGACACTTCGTACTGCCGTTCCATCTCCGCTTCGGACGGCAGCATCTCGTCCGCGCTGAACTCCCCCGCCTGAATGCGCTCGGCAACCGCGGCCGCCACCATCTCCGTCAGGGTGGGCGGACGCCGGCGCGGCGCACTCTCGGGGCCGACGAACCGGCCCTCACGGCCACGCGAGTAGATCAGCCCTTCCTTACGCAGAGTCCGAAGACTCGATCGGATCAGCGCGGACGACACCCCATAGGTTTCCATCAGCTCGCTCTCACGAGGGAGCTGGTCCCCCGGTTTCAAGCGGCCGGATGCAATCCCCTCACGGATGTCGGCCAGCAACCGCTGAGACGAGGGCATCGGGGGCTGCGACTGACCATCCTGGCTAGCGACGAACGTCCCGACTCCGGGCACCGTCGCCACCACGCCCTCCTCCCGGAGCTGACGCAGCGCCGAGCGCACCGCCGCTCGGCCAACGCCATGCTCCACTTGCATCTCGGGCTCGGTCGGCAACCGGTCGCCCTGCTTCCACCGGAGCGCCTTGATGTCGTCGCGGACCGCCGCGGCGACGCGCCGGCCTGGAGACTCCGCGCCCGTACCGCGCTCGGGAGGGTTGATCATGCACCCACGCTACCGTGAGCGGGCGATGAGATTAGACCTATTCAGAAGGAGTGTGGGGGTACGTGCCGCGTCCCGCGACGGTGTAGATCAGGCCACGCTCCCGCAGGAGCGCCAAAGCCCGCCGCACTGTGCCCTTGGCTACGTCGTACTCCTGCGCGAGCTGCGTCTCCGACGGCAACGGCATGTCCTGCTGGAAGTCGCCGGCCTCGACCTTCGCCGCCAGGTCGTCGGCGATCGTCTGGAACACCCATCCCGAGCGGGCCTCGCGCGGGGCCTTCTCAGGGCCGACGAACGAGCCTTCGCCTCTGATCGTGTAGATGACACCCGCCTCGCGCAGCTCCCGAATCGCGGTCCTGGCGGTGATCCGCGCAACGCCGAACTCCGACATCAGCTCCGCCTCAGACGGCACGATCGCGCCCGGCCGTAGCTCCCCGCCGTCGATCCGCTTGCGCAGAACTTCGGCGAGCTGGCGGTAGAGCGGAACGGGCCCGCGTGGATTGAGCACGGCCGAACGCTAGATGTCCTGGTACATGCTTCTATCGGCGACTACATGTCTTTGTCAGTTCTAATACAAGTCCTATACCGATTGGCATATCTCTTATTACTGTGAGCGTATGCAACACACGTCCTCGCGAACACCTGCTACCTACGGATCACACGATCCTCCGCCGCATAGCCCGAAGCAGGGTTACACCGTCGTCCCGTATGTGATCGCCTACACCAACGAGTTGGTTGCAGATCGGATCAGCTTCGAGCCGCATGCGGGCAAACTGCGTCTGACCTACGAGAACGCCAATGCCGGCGATTGGGTCAGACGTCCATCGGCCAAGGCGTGGGAACCCGGCATCCTCAGCGCCCGCGTTCACGATCTACGCGATAGTCCGGCCCGCCGCGGCCCAGAACGCATGCGGATGCTGCACGTGCGTCGGCAATGGCTGTGCATGGACAAGCTGCTGTGCCAGGTGTGCGCCCGTCCGGCGACCGACCCTCGAACTGGCCTTATCCCGTGGCTGCTACCGGAGACTGCTTTCGAGCGTACCGGCCTGAAGACCGGACGCACCCACGCGCCGCCGACGTGCTGGGACTGCATCCCCAAGGCGACGGAGGAATGGCTCCAAGGCGTCGACCTCTGCACCGTGGCAGGAGTCAGGCCGGCCGGTGTCCTGGCCGACCTGTACCGCCCTGGTGTCCTTCGCGCTCTCGTGTCGACCATGCGCAACGTGTTCGTCGCCTGGGACGACTACCAGCACCACCGCTACGCGCTGGCCACGTCCCAGGTGGTCGAGCTGCAAGGCATACGGTCAGTGCTCTAGACAGCCCGGTTCCTGGGCGTGTTGCCGCCATAGTCCCTCGGGAGCCGGGCGTATGCAGGAGGCCCCAACCGGTCGGTGATCCGGTTGGGGCCTCCTCGCGCGATACATGCAGATTCGATCGCGGCAGCAATCTACCTCAGGCGTTTCACCTTGCGGCGCCGCTGCGACAGAATGCGCTCCCCGTCGTCGAGGACCTCGAAGGCCGCGAGATAGCCGCCGTCGTTCTCATCGATGAGCGAGGCGGCGTAGTCGATTCGGCACGGCAGGCACCGCACCGGGAACTCCTCGTGAACCTCCATGGGCAGCTTCGCGTGCCGATCGCAGCAGGGCATCTCGGCCCACACACAGCCGCGGCCATTCTCGGTGTAGCGGTGTACGTACACCCCGGCCACCAGCTCGTTGAGGATGCCCTCCCGGGTCGGCCCGATCAGCTTTGGCGTGGGCCCCTTCTCCCAGCCGTTCACCTCCTTCAGCGTGATCTCCCAACCGGCAGCGTCGAGCACGTCCTCGATCTGCCCGATCAGGCCCTCGGCGTGGTCGAGGTCCAAGGCGAGTTGCACGGGGTCTGTCAGCAGTTCGACCAGCGCCGACCGATAGCCGGTACTCATTCGGCCCCCTCGGCGATGATCAGCGCGGCAGCCCACAGCATCGTCTTGTGGAACGCCTGGTCGAGCATGAAGCGGCCGGTGCCGACCGTCTTGTTGTCGTCGCGGCCGGGCCTAGGTAGGCCAAGGCGGAAGTAGCCTCCCTTGCCGACCAGGTCGGCGACAGCTTCGAGCGTGTACCGGCGGTCGGCCCAGTAGTGGGTGGCGGCGTCGAGCGCGAGCGCTGCGGCGGTACGGCCGGGCCGCAGTTTCAGGCCGAGCACCTTGCAGGTGATGGCGAGCACGACGACCTTGGTGGCGGTGACGCCAGCGACGTGGCGGGCACAGGCGAGCTGTCCGGCGTGCTGCTGCTCTCCCTGGCCACCTTTGGTCTCTGCTTGGTGATCGGTCTGCATCCAGTGGTCGCCGATCTCGTGGGCGGCACTGAGCGCGGCCAGCGCGGCAGCGAAGGCGGCGGTGCGCTTCAAGTGGTCGGGCACTAGTTCTCCTCCTGATCGAGCGCGGCCTGCAGGGAGCGCTTCAGCTTCTCGGCCTGGTCGAGGCTCATGTCGCTGAGGCTGCCGTCGAGAGTGCGGCCGCCGGGCAATGGGTCGATGTGGATCACGGGGCTGTTGTCGGTGCGGGAGACCGCCACGGGGCTTCCGGCGACGGTGTACTCGTACGGTTCGTCTTGCATGGGTGGCGGCTCCTTAGCGTCCGTGACGGGAAGATCTCGATCCGCCCCGGATACGTACCTTGCGCTCCTCTTCGGGAGTCAGGGCGATGGCGGACAAGGTGGTGACGCCCTCGGCGAGAGCGCGAGAGATGCGGTGCCACCCGTCGATCGGCATCTCCATGCCGGGTTGGCCAGTGCTGGGGTCTGGCAGGGGCGCCAGCAGAACGGGCTCGGTGAGATCCACGGTGGCGGCGTGGTTTTCATCGATGGACACGAAGCGGAGGAGGTCGGCCCAGTCGTCGACGTTGATGTGGCGGTTCGGCTGACGGCCTTCGATGAGTTCGAGCGCGGCTGTGACGTCCCAGACGAAGGCGAGGGCCTCGAAGATCTGCCGCTCGGTGGGGGCGTTGGACATGTGATCCCTTCTTCGTAAGCGTGTCTGCTTACGCTGTTGCGCTGTGAGCGTTGCTGTGGTGCACGCTGAGCGCCTTTGGTGAGAGCTCTGAAGCCTGACCACTAATAAATGTGTTTATGCGTATAGAAGACGTCCTAGACCGTCTTCGGAACTCGTCAAGACAGGTGCCAGGGCACGCGACAAATTCGGTGTGGCGCAATACGGTGAGGTCAACACCAGCCAGCCACACGCCACGGAGCACGCCACCATGCCGCCCCGCAAGAGGCCCGACCCTAGCAACGTTGCTTTCATCGAGGCAGACGAAGAAACGTCAGCGGAACCGCCAACGCCTCGACGCACCTCCGCGCCTGCACGAGGTCGCGTCGCGACGTGGACCAGTCTGCACAGCACAGGAACCCGCGTCGATGAAGCCACCGATAGCCGCATGACGAAGGCACACAAGCAGACTGGCAAGGGGGTAAGGGATATCTGGGAAGAGGCGATCAACGCCTACTGCGACAAGCTCGGCATCCCGGAGGAGATGCCTGAGGACGCCGAGCTGAAGATCCCGACGCCGAAGAAAAACAACATGGGCGGCGGCAAGCTGGTCATGGTGCGCCTGGAACGGAACACGCGAGCGCGTCTCGTCGAGGGCTGCCTGCGCGAGGACCTCGGCGGCCGGCCGTTCATCTCGGATGCGCTGAACGACTACTTCGACGATCTGGGAATCCCCAGGCCGAAGGAGACAGAGCCACCGCCGTCCTGACCGAATCGAAAGGCCGCTCCGCGCGGGCGGCTTTTCGGCGTGTCCGGCGTGCGGAATCTCTCTATGGACGTGTGTCTGTGCGTCTCACCTGCACATTCCAGCGCTTGCGTAACCACTCGACCAGGCCGAAGAAGCCAACCCCGCTCAGGATTACGAATACGACGGCCGCACCGGGGCCAGTGTCCGCAGCGGTCTCCAGCCCTCCCCAGAGCAAAAGCCCCAGCAGCGGGACCCACGTGCGTACCTGGGAGCGCAGCATCCAGCACAGATAGGCCACGCACGGGGTAGCAGCACGTCGTACCCACCAGGACACACGCGAGTGCAGACCGGCGTAGAGGAGGCCGGCGGCGTAGCGGAGAACTTGCCCGCGCCCATTCTCTGCAGCAACTTGGAGGAGCGCCTCTTTCCACTCCTCACCTCGCTCCGGTTCTACGGCTAAGTTCGCTCCCCAGTCACAGAGTCGCCAAGAGGCGAGTGATGGCCTGCCTATTGTTGCCCTCCTGGTGGATACCCGAAGGCCCCCCGTTCGCTGCAACGCGGCCCGGTATTCGTTCAAGCCTGGGTCGCTGCCACTCCGTACCACAATCTCCCGCTCCAGGGCCAAAGCAGCCTCAATTACATGATCGGGCAGCGGGTCGTCTATCTGCGTCAGCGCCCTCGTCGCATTTTCGAGCGCTCCCTCGATGTCGTCGTCCGCCAGGCACTCCCACGCCCGGCCGAATGTCATGAGCACCGTGTCACCGTCGGGAACTCCGTCGTACTCGCCGGGAACATCGGTCACTGTGCCCACCTCGGCCGAGCGCTTGGGGCGGTCGCCTCCACTGCTTGAATTGCCGAGACTCCTTCACCGGTCAGTTCGTACATGCGGCGCCGAGGGCCCCGGGTGTCGTCTTCGGCCCAGTACGCGCGGACCCAGCCGACGCGTTCGAGTCGCGTGAGGATGGGATAGACGGTTCCCGGGCCGAGGCCGGTGACCTTGCAAATCTCCAAGCCGTAGGTGGCGTCATTGCGGGAGGTGGCGGCCTGAAGTGTCTCCAGCACGTCCCGGGTGGTTCGTGTCATACGGATGGGTGACCCCATGGCAGCTCCGGTATCGTCCTCGATCTATATCGAGATAGCGTACTCCGTCAACGCGCCGCCACGTGGTGCAGTTCCCAGGACCCAGTAGCAACTCGGCGACCCAGCCCGGCCGCCGCGTCCGCGCTTGTCTCAGCAACAACGAAGGGCGCGAACCGAGACCTACAGCCCGCGCCCCTCACCAGCGTCAGCGGCTACGCCTCCCGAGCGGCCACCTGTCGCTTGAATTCCGTGCCAGGCCGGAACTTGACGACCCACTTGGCCTCAACGGGAACCCGCTCGCCCGTCTGCGGGTTGCGCGCGTCGCGCCCCGCCTGCTTGACGGGCTCGAACTTGCCCCAGCCGGTGACCTGCACCGTGTGACCATCCGCAACCTGCTCCTGGATGTAGTCGAGCACGCCGCTCACATACCGCTCGGCGATCCTTCGGCTAGGTGCACCGGCCCGGTCGATGACGGCGTCGATGATGTCGCTCTTCGTCCTGACGTTCTTCTCAGCATCCATGGGTTCTCCCCTGATCGTTGTTATTAATGGGCAGCGTAGATGTTTGTCAGCGTTACCGCTAACGAAGTTGGTCGAGCAGTGAATCTTGAACAGCCGTGGACACCACTTCCTTCTTCGGCCGTTGGTGCGGGGACGCCATGTCATAGCCGCCCCCAGGGGCGCGCATCGCCCAGTGCAGCCCGTTGCTCTCCTCGCGCATGGTGATGATGGGGCCGCCTCGCTGGAACCACCCTGGCGGGTACGCCTTCGCCACGTTCTCCAGCCACCGTTGACGATCGCCGTACGGCGGGGACGGCAGCACGGAAGGCATGCCGCGCCAGCCGGGGAAGGAATGATCGTGCGCGTCCTCGATCGCGTCGTTGAGTCGCCTCCGGTCCTGGCCTTCCCAGTCGCACCCGAGGCAGGCGCCGCGGCGCTGCCGCTTGCCCTCCGGCGTCCGACGGGCCAGCACGGTCGGCTGATGCTCCTCGGTCTCCTCGACCTGATCCCCGCGGCCCCGGCCCCAGCCTGGCTGGTTGATCTGGATGCACCAGACGCCCTGCCTTTCGTCGTGTGGCAGGCCCTGCCAGTAGGCATGCCTTGCGACCGCACCGCGCGGCCCCTCGGTCATCGCCGCTCCCTTCACGGTTGTGTCGCCTGCCCTGCCAACCGCCAGCGGGTGACGGGCAGAAGAACGCTGTCATCACGCAGACCCGGCACCGCCCGAACGAGGCCCTCGCTCTCCATCCTGCGCAGCGTCGCGTTAAGTGCAGAGCCGTCGTATTCATCGCCGTACTTGAGCTCGTTGCCGTACCTGATATGGAGCACCCGCGCCAGCTCAGTGGACGTGAACAGCGATCGCGGGTAACGCTGGAGGTGCTCCAGGACCTGCGGCATGAACTCGTGGTACCGGATGGTGCGACGCGATCGGCCTTCCAGATCGACCAGATACCGCTGGATCGTCCGCTCGGTCACGCGTAGCCGCGCAGCTAGGGCCGGGATGCTGTCCTCTTGCTCAAGCAGCTCGCAGAAGGCGCGGAACCGGATCTTCTTGTCCTTGCGCATTTGCGGCACCTTGGCGGCAGGCGTCACCGCTGCACCTCCTTGATCATCGCGGCGGCCAGCCCTTGCTGTTGATCGCTCGGGGGTCGATCACGCGGACGATCGTGCCGACCGGGATCTTCCGGCCTCGGTAGGAGGCGGCGAATCCAGGCGTGGAGTCGTACCAGCCGAGATCGTGGCGCCCCTCGTGGATGGGACGGATGTACGGGCTATCCCAGTCGGGCTCTCGCTTGGGCATGTGATGTCTCCTTGAGGGGATGGGCCCGCCCCAGATCCGGGGGCGGGCATGATCGTAAGCGATGCCGCTTACGGAGACTCGCGTTAGGCGATGAGGGCGTAGTCGTGGGCGAACCGGTCGAACTCGACGCCGAGCATCGCCTCGATCACGGCGCACGCCAGGATCTCGGCCATGGGCGGCGGGACCGCGTTGCCGATGAGCTTGACCTTGTGCCGCTGGCTGTTGGCGATGAACCGGTAGTCGTCGTCGAACGACTGGGCCCGCCGCAGCTCGTGCAGCTTGAGCATCCGGAACAGGATCGGGGACACGTCGATCGCGTCCGGGGTGATCTCACCTGTGCTGGCCATGAGCGCCCAACGATCCCGCGTCGGCAGGGTGCCCACTGGTTCGGTTGTCCGCGTGGTCCCGCCGTTGCCGTAGTAGGCCATGAGGAGCGACCGCAGGCCCTCGGGTACGGCGACGAGCGACTGATGGCCCGTCGACGTGATGGTGCGCGCGGGCTCGCCGGTGCTGGTGCAGTGTTCCTTTCCGTCACCCTTGCTGCCGTTGTTGCGCATTAGGAACGCAGGCGGCATCCAGTCGGGGTGAACGCCGAGCCCGTGATGGAAGCCGCCGGCCGTGACCGCGTGCGCGGGGTCCTCGAACGCGGGCCGCGACTTGAACTCGTCGCCACCGCCACGGAACGGGAACACGAGCGGCTGCATGTCCGGCTTCGACACGAGCGCGTGATTGGAGCCGTCCGCGACAAGCGTCGCCGTGGGGTCCGTGGACGGGTCGAACGTCCGCACACGGTCGGAGCGGAACAGGCTGAGGAACGAGTCCGGAGGGAACGCCACGGCGTCCTCCAGCCGGGTGGTGCTCGTCCGCTTAGGGTCGGCCGCCGACCGCGCCATCTTGCCGTCACGCCCTTCGCACGGGACGACGAGCGCCTGCGACTCTCGTGTGGTCAGCGTTCGGGCCGGGTCGACCACGCTCGTCGGGTCGTCGTTCCACGTGCCGCCGGCGGGCGACAGGAACGGCGTGATCCAGTGCTTGATCACGCCCGCGCGGACGCGGTCGAGCGTCTTCGGTGCCAGGCCCTCCGGCTTGTCCTTCGTCTTCTTGCGGGAGCCGATGGGCGTGCCGAGGTCGGTCCAGTCGATAGTGGCGGCCGCGGGCAGCACCGGGGGCTGGACCACCTGGTTGCCGCACGACGGCTGCGGGCAGACGTACAGGTATTGTCCGTGCTTGCCGTAGGCGCCCATGTCTTGGCCGGGCGTCTTCCACGCCTGCCGCGCCTGGATCCAGCCCTCGTGCTTCGGGCAGTAGGCGTACGGGTCGAACCACTTGGAGTAGTTCGGGACGCGGCCGACGCTCTCGTGAATGCCCGACACCAGCAGCCGGTCTCGTGACTGCGGCGTGAGCGATGTGGTACGGCCTTGGGCGTGCATGGCGTTGAGCGCGTGCACCTGGATGATGTAGCCGAGCTTCCGCAGCTCGTGGACCCAGCGGTCCCAATGGACCCACAGGCGGGCTTGGATCACGTTCTCCACGCCGAAGCCGAGCACCGGTCGGCCGTACTTCTCCTGGCAGAAGCGCAGGTAAGTGACGACCTCCTCCATCAGCGCCCGCGACCTGACCCCGGCCTTGTCGTCCTCGGTCATGTCGTCGAGGTCCCACAAGGCCATCTGGTTCTCTTTGTCGAACCACCGCTTGTCGCCCCGGGCCGTGGAGAAGCGAGGACACGCAGGGCTGGCCCAGAAGAAGGTGGCGTACGGGAACTTCTCGATCGCGTCCGGATTCTGCACATCGCCGAGCCAGAAGTCGACGCCCTGGTGGTTCTCCATGTACGTCCACTTGGCGGGCTCGAAGTGGTTCGCGCCGAAGATCAGCTCTGTGCCGGGGACACGGCGCATGCCATCGCCGGAGCCTCCTGCTCCGGCGAACATCTCGGCGACGGTGACGGTGTCGATGCCCTTGTGCCGGATCAGCGTGCCCACGAAGCCTCCGACCTGGACTGTTCGGAGGCTGCGGCCTTGGTGGCGCGGGTCTGCGCGACGGCCTTGGCCAGCTTGCCCTTCGTAGGCATCGGGAACCCGCTCATCTCCGGGGCCGGTTCATAGATCCAGCGGTAGACGACCGGGCCGGCAGGCGTCATGATCACCTCGTGGCCTCGGGGAGACGTCCACAGCGTGGACCAGGGCTGGTCGGTGATCACGTGGTCGGTGACCTCGGGCTGGTGGGGCGTCTTTACGTCGTCCATCGCCATCGCGTTG
Organism: Nonomuraea sp. NPDC052116; assembly: GCF_040680035.1. Classification (NCBI taxonomy): domain Bacteria; kingdom Bacillati; phylum Actinomycetota; class Actinomycetes; order Streptosporangiales; family Streptosporangiaceae; genus Nonomuraea; species Nonomuraea sp. NPDC052116. The sequence goes on from NZ_JBFAWA010000010.1 coordinate 96,715, forward strand.
TGGTTCGCCGCTTCAGGGAACGGCAGAGGTGGCGCGTCGCCGAACATGGTTTCTCCGTAGGTAGTGAAGGAAATGGCCCTGCCTCGGGCGAGGCGGGGCCGTACGATTGCGCAGCGGCGCGAGCCCGTTAGCGTCGGGCTCGCGCTGCTACTCCTCGGGCGCGGGGATGAGCACGAGGACGGTGCGGACGTCCGTGCCGGAGGTGGCGAACGCGTTGTCGGGAAGCGGCGCGATGTGACCGCCGCGCTTCCACACCAGGTCGCAGAACGCGAGGGTGTGCTTGTCCTGGCGGTGGGTCACGCCAGAGCTCATCACCGCGGCCAGCAGTCCGCCCGGCTTCAGGAACCGCAGTGCGTGCATGACGTGCTGGATGTCCTGGCCCTTGGAGAATGGCGGATTCATCAGCACCCGATCGAACTTCGCCGGGTACTGGTCGGGCGTCACCTCCAGGAAGTCTCCTGTCGTCAAGCCGATGATCCCGGCCACGTCGAGCAGGTTCTGCGACAGCACCGGGTACCGTTCGACGCAGTGGACTTCACAGCCCTCGGCCGCTGCCGCCTTGGCCAGCGCGCCGTTCCCCGCCGAGGGCTCCAGCACGATCATGCTCGGCTCCAGCTCGGCCGCATCCAGTACCCGTTCGACCACGGCGGGCGGCGAGAAGAACGCGTCTGAGTCGCGCGGCACCTCCAGGATGGCCGCCGCTATCTTCGCCGTGAGCTCGTCCACGTTCACCTTGGCAACCTGGACCTTGCGCGGCGCGGGCGCCGGGCTCGGGGGCGGAGTCGTCACGGAGACAGCGGACGGAGGCTCGGCTGCCGGGACGCTCATGTCCTCGTGGGGGCACTCCACCGACAGGATCTTGGAGAACTCAACCTTGTCCGGCCACGAGTATCCCGACTCGACGGCAACGGTCTTCTTGTTGACCTTCAGCACCGAGCGCTTCCGTCCACGTACCCAGTACTCGACCAGGTCGCCGACGTGCACGTTGTCCGGCCCCCACTCGATCCAGCCTGCGGCCTTCGCGAGCTCGAGTTGTGCCCGGTCGTACTCCAGTTGGTCTTCAAGCTGGGCGCGGCGGGCGATCAGCCGTTCGCGGTGGTCACCGGACGCGGGCTCGTGCTTATCGATGAAGTACGGGTTGCCGTGGTGGTCAAGGTGGCGGCGGGTGTAGCCGGCCAGGTCCCGGTCGATCCGCTTGATCTCGTTGACGGCGTTGTCGATCCTGCGTTTCGTCACGCTGGGCTTGGCCGAGTAGCGCATGTTGGCCCCGACCGCCGAGGCACGACCCGCGATCTCCTGCGCTGTCTTGTCCTCCCGGACGGACTTGCCCATCGCGGCGTGCATCCGCTTCTGGTCGGCCTCATACCTCCGCTGGGAGTGGTGGCCAAGGATCTTGGGCTGGCCACCCGCGAACCGCTCGCTGATCTGGTCTGCCCGGTCATGCGCGGCTGCCGCAGCGCTGGCATGCCGGTTGGCCTTGGTTTCCAGCGCGTCGCGGCGGTCTTCGAGCCGTTCGGCCTTGTCTTCCAGGACCTGGGCGCGGTCGCGCGGGGTGTCGTCGATCTCGACGGTGACCTCGAACCCGGCTGCGCGCAGGGCCTTCGCTGCGGCGTTGATAGCCCACCGGTCGGCTACCTGGTCCCGCGAGTGGCGCAGCCCGATGCACGGCAGCCCTTGCCTGGCCATCGACGGGAAGTAGCGGAAGTTGCCGTTCTCCCACTTCTTGACGATCTCGTAGACGCCGTCGCCCTTGCGGGTGCCGTAGATGAGCGTGCCGTCCTCGTGCGTGTGCTTGATAGTGATCACTACTCGCCGTCCTCGCTCTCGCTGTCGTCGAGGTCGGCCGGGTAGAACCCGACGTCGTCCTTCAGCACCTGGTCGAGGAGTTCGAGGACCTCATCGCGGGTCGGCGCCGGGCCGCGCACGATTTCGTAGACGGCGCACGAGTCGGGGCAGCGCAGGCCGGGATGGGTGCCGCACTCTGGGCATGGCTTGTTCTTGGGCGTGGTGTCGCGCACGTCGAACACCCGCTCCGACGTGAACCCGGTCCAAGCGCCCGCGTCGATCTCCTCGGTCTCGCCGGTCTTGGGGTCGTCGAACTCCTCGACGCGCTTGCCGCCTCGCCGGCGGGCGATGATCCGCATCGGCTCGGCGGTCTCCAGGACCGCGCGGTTCTCCTTCGCCCAGAAGAACGCGCTCTTGACCCGGGTCGCGGACGGGTTCTGCCCCAGCAGCGCCAGGGTGTTGCGCAGGGTACGGTGCGCCTGGACGCGGGCCGCGTACTCGCGGAACGCGTCGATCAGCTCAGGGTGCTCGGCCAGTGCGCGGGCGGCCTTGACGACCGCGTCGTTGGCGATCGCCTTGTCGAGATCCTTGCGCTCGCGCCATGCCTGCTTGTCGCCGGGGTTCCAACCGGAACGGGGACGCCTGCGGCGGCCCTTGGTGGTGGTCATCGCGTGGATTGCCTTTCTCTGGTGATAAGGGAAGTGGCCGGGCCCGCGATGGGGCTCGGCCGCTTCGTTAGCGTTTATGCTTACGGAATTTGATCTACTGAGGCGGGATGGGGGTGGGCAGCCCGAGCTTGGCGTTGCTCGGGCCGAGGATGTAGGGCACGCCGAGCTTGGCGGCGCGTGCGATCGCGGTCTCTCCGTCCACAGCCCACTCTCGGATCCGCCACCGGCCGCGCTGCAGATCCACCAGCGCGTATTCGCCGTAGCGGCGGTCGGATTCGGTGCCGCCCGACATGATCGGTCCCATCGGCCGGTAGCGGCGGGTGCCGTCCGGCAGGATCACGTAGTGCGCGGCGTGCGGCTGGCAGCGGTTACATCCAGTCGGAGCGCCACGGTCGAGGACGCACAGCTCCCGGAAGGTGCCGACCTGCTCGTAGCCTCGCCCGAGCTCCACCAGATCGGGGCATCCAGGCACGTGCAGCAGCTTCCGGCCCTGCTCGTTGGATGTGACGCGCCAGGTGTGCGAGCCGTCCGGGTCCTGGTAGTGGGCGCTGTTCAGCAGGGTCAGCGTGAACTTGAGCGGCTTCAGCGGGCGCATGACGCCTCCTGCAGACGGGTGGCGAACGTGGTGTACGGGTCGGCGTGGCCGCCCAGGTCATAGGCGACGCGCAGCCGCACCTTGCCGGGCCGGCCCGGGTCACTTCCCGCCTCGACGTAGATGTTGATGACGGTGCCGACGCGCTCGCCGACCGCAGCTCGGTCGCCGATGCGGAAGGCGCTCATCGCGGCTCGGTCGCCCCGCACGTAACGCGCGATGTCGCGCCGGTCGAGGTGCTGGAAGCCCTCCATTCCTGGCTTGCGGATCTGCGCGAACGCTGGGGCGCTGCCGTCGAACGCCACCTGGACGATCCACTCGTCGCGATCCAGGATCAGCATCCGGCCGCCCGTATGCGGCTCGGCGGTGATGGTCCACTCATCCCGCTGGCCGCGGGCCTCTAACGTGTGCGGGTTCATTGGTCTCCTTCCGGTTGGATGATCGTCATGTGCTTTGATCGGGCGTGCCGCCCCACTGGGTCCTCCGGGTGAACCGCCAACTCGACGAGGCAGCCGGGGCCACGCATCGCGCTGCGCTCGATGTAATGCGCGGCCTTCAACGCCTCGTTGTCCGGGTGTGGGTTGCCGAGCTCGACGAACTGCCACACGACGACCTGGCCGGTCGTCTCGTACCGGATGTGCACCTCGGCGCCGATCTTCAGGTCACACCACCGGGTGTCGTCGTCCGGCATAACATCGTCGTCGCGGTAGAGCCGGGGGTCGCGGGGGCCGTAGAAGTCGTTCCACACCGCTTCGACCTCGGCCGCGGCCAGCTCGAACAGGCGCGGCCGCGCGGCCGCCTGGGCATCGCGTCGGGCCTGGTCCTCGTCGCGGCGCGCGATGGTGAGCGCCTGCTTGGCCTTGTCGTACGACTTCTCGGCGCGCTGGCGCGCTTCGGCAGTGCCGTGGAAGCCGTTCTCCTTGGCGTCGCGCCGCTGCGTCTCGACAAGGTGTCGCTCGGCGGACTCGAGCATCTGCTGCGGGTGGCGCATGTCACGCGCCACCAACAGGTAGGCGTCGAGCGTGTCGTCGCCGGTGGCGACGAGCTGGTCACGCATCCTTCTTGATCTCCCATCCGTGCGGGGTGATGTGCTTGATGAGGGCGCGGATGTCGTTGGCACCCTCGGCCTTGCGGGTCTTGTGCGGCTGGTCCTGCGGGTGCCACGTGATCGAGACGCGCAGCGCCCGCCCCTTCCACTTGGACACGTACATCACGCCGAACCACCGGGTTCCGGGCTGGTCCAGGACGAGCTCCCACGACGCGCCGTGCGCAGCGTTGGGCACCTTGACGGTGAACCCGGCCTCCTCCAGGCGGTCGATGATCTGACTGGCCACACGGTTGGGCTGGAACGCGGTCATGTGATGCTCCCTTCGAGCAGGTTGGGGGTGTAGCCGGGGATCAGCTCGGCGTCCTCGTCGCACAGCCGATATCGGTGCCCGTCGATGACCACCGCGGCGGCCACGAGCGGGACGCTGCATCCGGCCGCCATGCACGGGCCGTCCTCGTCCGCCCGCAGCCGGTCCCAGGCGATGCCCTCGGCCGGCCCGGTCACAGGCCCGGGTCGGCGTCGGAGATCCCGTCGTCGAACCATTCGCTCGGGTCCTGCATGAGCACGCAGTCGGGGTCGCAGTCCTGGTCGGCGGCAGCGCCGCACATAGGGCACGGCTCGGTGGTGAGATAAATGTTCACAGGGCCCCGGCCTCCTCCAGCCGCGCGTACGAGGCCGTCCGGCTGGTGTTGAACTCCTCCTGCGTGGCGACCTCGCGGCAGAACTTGCACCTGTAGCGGCGCGGGGTGGCGACGGGGGTCTCCTTCACGACCAGCACGACACCGTGCAGGCAGATGCCCATCCGATCGCAGGCGGCGTACAGCGCGTCGCCCGTGGCGTTCAGTTCAGCCTGTTCCAGGTCGGCGTCACGTTGGGCGGACTCGATCGCCTCGGCCTCGGCGCCGAAATCGTCGTCGAACATGTGCAACTCCCATCGAGAAGTGTGGAGTGGTGGTGCAGGTGCGGAATTCCTGTCGGTCCGGTGCGTTACCGTGGGAGACCTGTGGTTCTCTATGGCGTTGAGAACTGGCTTGGTGATAGGTGGCCGGACCCATGTGGCGTGGGTCCGGCCTTCGCCATTCAGGACGTGGGGAACGTCAGCTCGCGAGCGTCGATGACGGTCTCGCCGCAGCCGCCGCACCAGTAGTAGCCACGCCAGGCGGGGTTCTCCTCGCCGTTGGTGTAGGTGTCGTTGGCGAGCAGTTCGCCGGTCTGGGTACAGGGGTGGAACCCGCCGGTTTCGGCGATGTTGCCGCAGCCGCAGATAAACGAGTGGTCGGGCCAGAGGAATACCTGACCGGGCGACGGAACCAGGTCGTGACCTGGCACGGGAATTGGAATGGCGATCTTCAAGATGACCTCCTGGTCAGGCGGGAAGGACCCGCACGCTGTAGTGGTTGATGCGGTCGATCCACACGCCCGCGGGCAGACTCAGTTCGGGCACTTCGGGCCCGTACTCCAGCGCTCCCCCGAAGGGGACGGCGTACGTCCAGCCGTCCGGCCCGTACTCCCAGGCGATGACGCGGCCGGCGCCGTCGTCCCAGTCGGTGTCCATGAGCTGCGGCCCGTAGTCGGGCTGAGCGTCGAACACCGTGGCGATCAGGTCTCGCACTTGCTCGGCGGCCTCGTCGGTGAGAATGCTCATCGACGTCACCCGACTTGGCACGCGATCAGCGCGTCGAGCAGCGGCATGTCGTACGCCATCGCCTTGTAGACCGCCTCGTTGGCCATCCCGCGGCCCCAGCCCTCTTCGTGGAGGACCTTGATCAGGGCGTCGCGCACGTCACCGTAGGCGCCGCCGCACTGAACGGCCAACCGCTGGTTGTCGGCCTGGTTGAGCAGTCGCAGCGTCTCCAGCAGGTGCTCAGCGATGGCTCGGGTGCTGGTGTCCATCGTCGGCGCGGTCACAGCTGACCGTCCATCTCGGCGACGGCCTGGTGGATGCCGATGCCGCTGGTGAGCGCATGGTCGATGGCCTCCTGCGCCAGCTTCACGCCCACGGACTGAGTGCGCAGCAGCGACACCAGCGCGACCTTCAGGTCCGAGTACGCGCGGCTGAAGTGCTCCCCGGACTCCACGCGCAGCGCGGCCGCCTTGCGCAACCCGTCGAGCAAGTGATCGGCCAGCTCGATCGGGCACAGCCGCTCGTCGCCGGGCTCGTCGAAGCTGGCAGCCACGGAGCGGATGAACTCGTTGTGGTGCTTGGGACGCAGATCGTCGAACTCGGCGTCGGGGCGGTAGCCGTCGAGCATGTCGTAGATGTGCGCGGCGTAGTCGCGGACGCCGTCGCGGGTATTGCGGTAGAGGCCATCGGACCAGGGGTCGAGCTTGTGCGCGGTGTGCGTCCACGCGATGGCATCCAGGGCCTTGGTGATGGAGCCGCCGCGGGCGGCCAGGCAGGCTTCGGCGGCCTGAGTGGTGCCGGGGATCTGGTCGAGCATCGTATGTTTCCTTCCGGATAAGGCGAAGCCCCGCCGGTGGGCGGGGCTTCGCATTCTGTTATCGGTGCCGCTTACGGAATTGGCTAGCCAGCGAGGTGGGCGAGCAGCGCAGCGCTTTCTTCGGTGGTGAGGTCGTCGTACGTGAGCCCGTCCAGGTCGTGGCTGGTGTTGGCCTCGACCCAGCCCTGCGCCTGCTCGATCACCTCGTTGAAGGCGATGAGAAGGGCGTGGTCGCGGGCGCTCGGAGTTTCAGGGGTGGGCGCGGTGGTGTCGGGCCGGATCAGCTTCGCGGCGCGCGCGGAGATGATGCGTCCGATCTTCACGGTGGTGGTCGCCTGCCCGTCCCGCTCGGCCTGCGCGTAGAGGTCGCCGTTGAATAGGTCGTGCTCGACGGCGCGGCCGATGTGGCCGCCGACCCCGATCCAGTCGAGTTCCGGATCGGTTGGTTCTACGGCGCGCTCGTCGAAGATCCCGTTCAGGACGTCCCACGCTTTGTCCCGGCAGGCGCCGAACGGAATGAACGGATGGTGTGTGTCGAGCAGTTCGGATGCGATGGACCAGGCAATGGCGCCGAGCACATCCTGCTTGTCGGCAGTGGCTGCGCTGGCGTTGGCTGCGATCTCGGCCGGCCCGGGGATGATGCCGGGGCGGATGCGTGACAGTTCGTCCGTGAAGCGTGTGTTCGGCAGCCAGAGGTGGGGCTCGTCGTGGCTCGATCCGAACACGTGGCGACTCATGCTGATGGCGAAGTCGTCTCCCTCGACCTTCGCGGCGGCGTCGATGAAGAGGGTCGTCAACTCGTGGCGGTCGAGGGCGACGCCGGGGAAGGTGATGCGGATGGAGGGGTTGCCCTCAGCCGGGATGGTGGAGGTGATGGCGTGGGCGGGGGTCTCCTGCATGGCGTCGAGGATGCGGTTGAGGGTCTGTCGGTCGAGGGGGCGGGCCTGGTCGGTCGCCGTGGTGTCGCTCATGCGGTTCTGCCTTCGATGTTTTGGCTGGTCGGTGCGTTTTCGATCTCTATTGGTGCTGTGAGGACCTTAGCAGAATCAACGAATGTCTGCATACCTATCCAATAGGAGTCAGAACATGTGATCATTTGCGCAGCTCAGAAGCGCTGTAGTCGCTCCTGAGACGCCTAGGACATCTGACGCACCGGACCGACCAGTCACGGTCTGAAGGTCCTTCAGCGTGGACCATGACACGCTTTCTGCACTTCTCCGCGCGATACGCACCTACTGCACCACCTAGTTGGTGGCACTCTCGGTCGCAGGTTGAGCTGCCGCCGATTTATTCACCCGCCCAGGCAGGAGCGAGGCTGGCATCTTCATCTGTCCAGTAACAAACACACCCACGATCGCTATCACGCCCGGCACAGCCACAGCCGCGGCAACCAGATCGTGCCCGGTCATGGCTAACAGCACAACGGTCCCCAAGATGAGCATGAGCGACGCAAACCCCAACCACTGGCCGCGACGCGCCAGTTTCAAGCGCTCGAGCAGCTCTCGGTCGGCTCTATCCTGTTCCAACTTGTCGAGAGCCTTGTTATGTCTGAGCTTTAGCAGCGCCAGGTCTGTTGACGGTTCACGCACTGGGCTCATGACGACCGCTCCGACTGGGAACTACGTTGACGACGACGGAAACCAGGCCTCTGCATACTCGGATGAGAGTCCGACATCCGTCGAGATTCCGACAGCCCTATGTGGATCTTGATCCCCTTGATTAGCAGGGTCGCGGCAGCTATACCGGCAAGCCCCGCAACTAATCCAGCCCCAAGCCCCGCAACGACCCCAACCACGACTTTCGCGGGTGTCTCGACAATTGAGGAGACGAAGATGCCGACAGATCCCCCTACGATTCCCATCAGCAGGGACAGCAGCATCAACGCCGCCAACAAAGACCAATCCGCGTCACGCCAGCGCGCCAACCGCTGATGGCGCACGGGAGCGTTGCGAGTGCGACGCTCAACCTTCCCGCCCAGAGCGGCCATTTCAATAAGCGCGTCCAGTTCGACCTGCGACAAGGAGGCATTGCGCCCGAAAACGCGTACAGCTGCCATGGCAGCAGCTCGTTGCCGGTCGAGTGGAGCGAAGGCTGGGATTGACCCGATGACCTGCTCAGCCTGCTCGGCCGAGAGCTGCACGGTTATTGACGTGGTGTCGTCGCGGGCATACGCCATGCCCTCTGCGACGGATGTCTCGGTGTGACGCCGTGGAGAAGGGGTGAACCTGGTGTCGAAAGCTCGGGCACCGGACATGTCGAAGGCGCTGGCGAACGCCGACCAGAACACCTTCGTCCGTCGCCACGGGGCTTGGCCGCTAGGAAGGGTCATCGCACCACCTCCGACACTTAGAGCGTATGCCAACGCCGCCAGACGTCATAGACAATGGAAGGCCGCGAAATCACCCCTTCCACCTGATTGCTGCACTTGCCGAGATCAGGTTGAGAACCACGCGAAGCGTCTCCAAGACCGCTACTGGTTCACCGCCGCCTCCGAGCCAGCGCCGCGGCGATCTCCGCTTTCCGCTCCTGCCGGTGACGCTCCAGTTCCGCACGCGCCGCCCGGAACGCCTCGTTCGGATTTGACCGCTCACGCGCCGGTACGAACGGAGCAAGCGCCTCCGTGCGGGACATCCTCGGCTCCTCCACGAGCTCCACGCCAGCCACGGCCGCCGCCGCCAGGCGTGCCCGCCTGCGCTCCTCCTGCTCAGCGCGCTGCTTTTCGGCGGCGGCCGCCAGACGGAGCGACCGCGACGGAAGGACCTGGCCGTCCGCTTCCACCCATGCAGACAGCCGATGGTGCACCCAGCCCGGGATATGCCGCAGCTCGTCCACGCTCAGCCACGTGTACGTCCACATGATGCCGTCCGCGCGGACGTCGAGCGCGTACAGCACGTCGGCGGGCGTCCATCCAGCGACGAGGAAGGGCCGCAGCAACCAGCGCAGATACCAGGGGGTCATGTGCCGGAGCACGTTCGACTCCTGCCGGAGACGTTCGCAGGCTGCGAGTCGATCCCGTTTGGTCCTCGGCGATTCGTGCAATGCCCAGGCCGGCGAGATACGTGGGCTGCGGCGGGCTTGGCGGGGTGCCTCGCGCGTGCGCGTGGGATCTGTTCCTTCTCTCTCAGGGAGAGAGAAGGAGGGGGGTTCACTTAGGTCTTTAACCTGGTCAGAGCTGGTGTCGCTGGTCGGAATAGGTGTGATGTCGCGAGGGATGCAGATCACCCAGAGGGCCGCTCGGTTGCCCATGCCGTCGTCGTCCAGGCCCGCAGCGGTGCCCTTCCGGAAGCGGACGGTGGAGCCCTCCTCGACGACGCCGAGCCAGCCATGCTCACGGAGCCAGCGCACCCAGCGCTTCACGGTCGCCTTGGACAGGCCGGTGCGCGCGCAGATGCCCGCGATCGTCGGACGGGAGCACATCGTCTTCCAGTCAGCGGCCCAGGCGATCACCTGGGCGACGCGGAGTAGGTTGCCGTATCCGTCGTAGCGGAGGCCGATGACCTCAGGGTCCTCACGCAGAGCGCGCAGGAACGCCTGCTGGTCGGGGGTGCGGCGCATGCTGCGCGGCACGGAGGCCAGGATGAGCGCCTTCGACGGTGCCGCCGCCAGAACAGGCGCGTCCGACACGCCAGCAGCCGACGCCGTCACTGCGACGCCCCCGCCCAGGAGGCCGCAACAGGCGGCAAAACCAATCCGCGTATAGTCCGTGAACGGCGGCACAGGGGGGCCACGACTGGCGCACGGTGGCACACGCCAGAAGTTGAGCGGTTGGCGTTCCCGCAGGTCAGGCCATGATTTTTCCTGGCCAGAGAAGCGCGCCCTGCAGGATTCGAACCTGCGACCGTCGGATTAGAAGTCCGGTGCTCTATCCAGCTGAGCTAAGGGCGCTCCCGCCTTATTGTGCATGATCCGGCGACATGTCACGCACACGTTTTCCTCGTGTCAGTCTGTCAGGCCGATCACACCTGCCATGAACAGCGTCCCCAAGGCGGTAGGCGTCAGGGTCGAATCAGTGGCCGAGCAGGGTGTGGGGGCCTCTAGGGGGATATCGGAGGTGGCCAGATAGGGGAGGAAACCGGCGAAAAGACCCGGATAGGCGCTCCGGGTGCTGTCCGGGATGGTGATGAGGGAGGTCGGGGGGCGACGCGTCCAGGAGTAGGAAGGTCGGGATGCGGCGGCGGGCGTGTCGTAGAGGGATGTGACCGTTCGGGAAGTCGTGAGCGGTTAATCCTGTCGCGGTGGCCAGGGTCGGGGAGGTGTCCGTCTGGGCGCAGGGCTGTCCGGGTGGCTGGGGGGCGATTGGAGCGTCTGTGGGGAGGCCGACATCGGCGTGGGGACGGGCGCTGTGGTGGGTGGCGTGGTGGTCGGGCGTGGTGGTCGGGCGTGGTGGTCGGGCGTGGTCATCTAGCGTTCGGCGATATGGGAACGCCGGGGCGAAGATCAGCATCGGCGGGGGTGCGCCGAACGCCTCCGCCAAGGTTTTGGGGAGGAGGTCGAAGGGCGCCTCGCCGAGCATCCCTCCAGCGGTGGCGTTGAGGACCCAGCCTCATAGGACCCTGCGGTGCTGCGCCCCACAGCACAGCGTCCGGTCGCGCAGGCCCCGCGGCACAGCGCCTGGCACCATAGGACCCCGTAACGCGGCACCTCGCGCCCAGCACCCGCCCGCGCAGGACCCCGCAGTGCGGCACCCCGCGCGACAGCGCCTGGCCGCGCAGGGCCTCACGACACAGCACCCCGCGCCGCAACACCTGGCCGCGCAGGAGCTCGCGACGCAGGACGCCGTTGTGCAGGAGCCCGCGGCGCAGGAGCCGGTGGCTGTGGGGGCGGGTGGCTGTGGGGGCGGGTGGCTGTGGGGGCGGGTGGTGAGTGCGGCGGGCGGAGGGCAGGAAAGGGGTGCCAGGGCGGGGATGGGTGGCGGGGATGGGTGGGTGGGAGGTGGAGCTGGGGAAAAGGCTGGGCGGGGGTGGGGCAAAAGGGTCTAAGCTCTCGTGGCATGGTCGCGACGCTCCTGCATGAGATTCCGTTGCAGGGCGGGGACGTGACTGACGGGGTGGTGCGGGTCGGTGACACCGTGCGTAGACCGGCCAGTACGTCGACACCCGCCGTGCATGCCCTGCTCCGGCACCTCGAGGTCCGTGGGTTCGGAGGGGCGCCGCGGGTGGTGGGGATGGACGGGCTCGGGCGGGAGATCCTGACGTATCTGCCGGGTACGACCGGGTTGCGGCTGGAGAGCGTGAGTGATGAGGCGCTGGCCGGGCTTGCGGTGTTGCTTCGGGAATTTCATGATGCGACCGTCGGGTTCTCGCTGTCCCTGGAGGGGTGGGAAGGCGGGTCAAATGATGACAAAGCGCCAGAAATCATCGGACATTGTGATTTAACGCCAGAAAACGTGATATTTCGCGGAGGCCAGCCCCACGCGCTGATCGACTTCGATCTGGCCCGCCCCACCACGCGGCTCTTCGACATCGTCACCACGCTCCGCCATTGGGCCCCCATCGCCGATCCTGTGGACCGGTCCCCGCTCCTTCGCAACCTCGACGTGGGCGAGCGGCTGAGGCTGTTCTGCGACGCGTACGGCGTGCCGCCCCGCGACCGCCGCCGCCTCCTCGAACTGGCCAGGCTCCGCTTCCACCGCTCCTACGACGTCATGCGCACCCGCGCCTCGGCGGGCGGCAACTGGGCGAAGATGTGGGCGGGCGGCGCCGGCGAGCGCATCCGCCGCGCGGCGGCCTGGCTGGACGTACACGAAGACGAGCTCCATGCCCACCTGGTGTGACCCGCTGGGGCTCGCCCTCGGGGTGGCCCTCGACCGGCTGATCGCCGACCCGCGGAGCGCCGCCCATCCGGTCGCGGTCTTCGGGCGTGTCGCCGCGAGGGTGGAGAAGTCCCTGTACGCGAACAAGAAGGCGCACGGAGTGGCACATGTCGCCATCTGCGTCGGCGGCGCGACCGCGCTCGGAGTACTCGCCCAGCGGATCCCCCACGCCCGTACGGCCGTCACCGCCGTCGCCACCTGGGCCGTGCTCGGCGGCACCACGCTCGCCCGCGAGGGTGAGTACATGGCGGACGCCCTCGAAGGCGGCGACCTGGAACGGGCCAGGGCCCGGCTCCCCCATCTCTGTGGCCGCGACCCCTCCCACCTCGAGGCCAAGGAACTCGCCAGGGCCACGGTCGAGTCGCTGGCCGAGAACACCTCCGACGCCGTCGTGGCCCCGCTCTTCTGGGGCGCGGTGGCGGGCGTGCCGGGGCTGCTGGCGTACCGGGCGATCAACACGCTGGACGCCATGATCGGTCACCACTCCCCCCGCTACGAACGGTTCGGCTGGGCGGCGGCCAGGCTCGACGACGTGGCGAACTACGTACCGGCCAGGGTGACGGGGCTGCTCACGGTCCTGACCGGGCCGGACCCCGGCCGCGCGCTGGCGGTGCTCAGGCGGGACGGCCACCGGCACCCCAGCCCGAACGCCGGCAGGTGCGAGGCCGCCTTCGCCGGGGCGCTCGGCGTCACCCTGGGCGGCACGAACGTCTACCAGGGCAGGACCGAGCACCGGCCCACCATGGGCGACGGGCCCGAGCCCGACGTCAAGGACATCCGCCGCGCGGTACGTCTTACGCGCGCCGTCGGCCTGGCCGCCGCCGGAGCGGCCGTGCTGACGGCTTGGGCCCTGCGAAATCGCCACAAATAGGCCATCGGGAGGATTGCGGACGGCCGCGCAATTGCGCGGTAATCAGCTATTGATTGCTTTTCACATTACGCGGTTGAGGTTGAGCACCAGCCAGACCACGAATATCGCGAGCAAAGTGATGCCGATCATCGCCTTCGCAGCGTTGTTCGCGACCGCCTTCCTGGCTGTGACCTGCTTGGCGCTCTGCTTCCACACCTGACGCATGATGATCATCGTCTGGAAGCGGCGACCGAGGGCGAACACGGCGAGAGCGATGATGATGAATAGAATGACGCGACCGTCTGCAGGTTCCACGGAGATCCCCCCCTGTGGGCCGTGAAGCTACTCAATCCCCCGAGACATTTGAGAAAACAGGATACTCGGACGGACGCGGTTTGTGATTTGAATTATGGTCCGAGATCAACGACGATCGGGGCGTGGTCGGAAGGGCCCTTGCCCTTGCGGGCCTCGCGATCGACGTACGCCGACCGCACCCGCCCGGCGACGTCCGCGCTCGCGTAGACCAGGTCGATGCGCATGCCCTTGTTCTGGTGGAACATCCCGGCCCGGTAATCCCAGTACGTGAACGGGTGCGGGCCCTTCATCGGCGTCGGCACCACATCGTGCAGTCCCAGGGCTTGCAGGTCGGCGAGGGCCCGGCGTTCGGCGGGGGTGACGTGGGTGGCGCCGACGAACAGCGCGGGGTCCCATACGTCGGCGTCCGTGGGGGCGACGTTGTAGTCGCCGCACACCGCCAGCGGTATGGCAGTCTCGGCCGCCAGCGCGTCCCGGAGCGCCGCGAACCAGGCGAGCTTGTACGCGTAGTGCGGGGAGTCCACGGTGCGGCCGTTCGGCGCGTACAGGGACCAGACGCGCATTCCCGCGCAGGTGGCGGCGATGGCGCGGGCCTCCGGGGCCACGGCTTCCACGCCGTTCAGCTCACCGGGGAAGCCGAGGGTCACGTCGTCGAGGCCGACCCTGGAGAGGAGGGCCACGCCGTTCCACCGGCCGTCGCCGTGGGCCGCGGCGGCGTACCCCAACTCCCCTACCTCCGCCGTGGGGAACGCCTGCGCGGAGCATTTGGTCTCCTGGAGGCAGAGGATGTCGGGTTTCGCCTCGGCGAGCCATTCGAGCAGGCGGGGCAGCCGGGCCTTGGCGGAGTTCACGTTCCACGTGGCTAGGCGCATCCTTCCAGCCTGCCACTCTTCCGGAGATCCATCTTTTCCACGCACGGCGGGCCACCAACCCGCCGCACGTGGCGCTCTCTTCCAGCCTTTCCGCTCACGGCGGCCCGTCCACCCGCCGCACGTGGTGCTCTCTTCCAGCTTTTACGCTTACGGCGGGCAACCCACCCCCCGCACGTGGCCGGGCCCTGTCCAGGGAGACGGTCACGAGGTGTGCGGGGCCGGGCGCCGTTACGCCGCCTTCTGGGCCATCGGATGGGAAAACCCATGACCGCCGGACAGAACCCCCAAAAGGCGGCGGAACCGGGATCAGGTCAGCGACTGGTCCAGAGGGGCTTGTTGTCACGGGAGTAGATGATGATCCGCCCGTCATCGCTGACCGCCAGCCACGCCCCCGGGTTGCCGGCCGTCTTGGTGGTCCACAGGGCCTTGCTGCCGCTGTCCACCACCACCCAGTTGCCCTCCGCCTGCATGATCGACCGGGCGCCGGGGTGACCGGCCGTCGGCGTGGTGAACAGGCTGCGCTGCCCGTCGTACAGCACCGCGTTGCCCTCGTCCTGCTGGATCAGCCGGTAGCGGCCGTTGCCGGACTGCACCGCCTGGCCCGGCCGCAGGACGTGCCCCGAGGGCAGCTTGCCGATGTACGCCTTGGACGACCACAGTGGCCGGTTGTCCCGGCTGTAGATCACCAGGTTGCCGCTCTCCTTGGGCAGCAGCAGGTACGCGCCGGGGTTGCCGGCGGTGGGCGTGGACCACAGCGGCTTGTTGTCGGCGCCGTAGATGACGAGGTTGCCCTCCTTCTGCATGGTCGCGCGGGCGCCGGGCTTGCCCGAGGTGGGCGAGGTCCACAGCGCCTTGGTGCCCTCGTAGAACACCAGGTTCCCCTCCGCCTGCTGGACGAGCTTGAACCGGCCGCCCTCCGAGGTCAGCGACTGCCCGGGCAGAAGCCACTCGCCGGGCCCGAGCCGGTCCTTCGCGGCTGCGGTGTGGGCGCTGGTGATGGCGGCGGCGCCCGGCTGCGTCAGAGCGACGGCGGCCACCGGGCCCGCCAGGAGCGAGCCGGCCAGCACGGCGATCGCGGCCTTCTTCGTGATCAACTTGGGTCTCTTCCTGTGTAGGCGTGGATCGTGAATGAAAGACCCTGGCAGAGCCCGTTGGCGTTCTGTTGGTGCGGGTTCGGCGCTGTCGCCGTCTTTAGCGGGGTTTTAGCGGCTCCGGGCATCCTGGGACAGATGGATCACTTGGAGTACTGCCTGCTCGGGTCCATCGACGCCTGTGTCGGGGGACGCCGCCTGGAGATCGGGCCGCGTAAGCGTCGTTACGCACTGGCCGCGCTGCTGCTGGACCTGAACCGTCCGGTCCCGGTGGAGCGGCTGATCGACGCCGTATGGGAGGGAACTCCCCCGGACAGCGCGCGGATGACCGTGCAGGGACACGTTTACCGGCTGCGCCGGACGTTGCCGGGCGTGCGCCTGGAACGGGACGCCTCGGGGTACGTGCTGCGTGCCGACCCCGAACGCGTCGACGCGCTGCGCTTTCGCCGCCTGGTCGCCGAGGCGGCGGGCCTCGGCGACGAGGCGGGGGCCGATCTGCTGGACGAGGCGCTCGCGCTGTGGCGCGGCCCGGCGCTGGGCGACTCGGGAGGCGGCAAGGCGCTGGAGGTGGCGGCGGTCGAGCTGGACGAGGCACGGCTGGCCGCCGTCGAGGAGCTGGCCCGCAGGCGGCTCAGGACGGGCCGGCCGGAGCTCGCGGTGACGCCGCTGCGCGCGAGCGTGACGGCCGATCCGCAGCGGGAACGGCTGGTGTCGCTGCTGATGACGGCCTTCTACCGGCTCGGGAGACAGGCCGAGGCACTTGAGCTGTACGAACGCACCCGCCGGCTGCTGGCCGACCAGCTCGGCGTGGACCCGGGGGCGGAGCTTCAGGCCACGTTCGAGTCCCTACTGGCCGCCCCACCCTGAACCGGGTCAGACCCGGCACGGAGCTGCGGGCCACCCCGCCGGTGAGCCGGGTCAGGTCTGGTCGAGCACCGCCAGGGCCGCGGCCTCGTCGAGGCGGTGGCCGAACTCCCGGTGCACCTCCAGGGCCCTCCTGGCGCAGTCACGCCCCTCGCCCGCCGAGCCGTCCCGTACGTGGAGCCGGGCGAGCAGCGTGAGCGCCTGGCCTTCGAGCAGCCGCAGCCCGTACCGCACGGCCGCCTCGCGCGCCTGCCCGGCCACGGCGGCGGCCTGGTCCCACCGGCCGCCGTCCACCAGCACCTCGGCCAGCCACACCCGGGCCCGGGACTCCAGGTAGGGGTAGGTACGGTCGCGGTAGACGGCCAGCACCTCGTTGAGCATGCCGACGCGCTCGCCGAGGTCGAGCGACTCGTCCACGCGGGCGAGCGTGCTGCGTGCCTCCTCGTGCTCGTGGGCCGGCGGGCGCACCCGGGTTATGTCCACGGCCCGCCGCGCCAGTTCGGCGGCACGGGCGCCGTCGCCACGCAGGTGGTGCGCGAAGGCCACGCTGGACAGCGTCGCGGCGAGCTGGAGGTCGTTGGCGACGGCCAGCGCCCGCTCGAAGTCCTCGACGGCCGGCCCGAGCTCGCCCAGCGCCACGCGGATGTCGCCGAGGATGGTGTACGCCCTGGCCTGCCAGGGCGGCTGCCCGCCGAGCTCCTCCCTGATCCGGACGGCCCGGAGCTGCCGGTCCAGCGCCTCGCGGGGACGCCCGGCCCACAGGAGCTTGATGGCGTAGTTCTCCAGGGTCACGGCCAGCTTCGTGGACGGCTCGAACTTCTCCCACAGCCGGATGATCCGCTCCTGACTCTCCAGGCTCTGCTGGAGATCCCCGAGGCTGGAGCGTGCCACCGCGAGGTTGGTCAGCGTGAGCAGCGTGCCGGTACCCCAGCCGGCCTCCTCATAGAGGTCGGAGGCGATCTCGTAGTGCCGGACGGCCGGCCGCGGCTCGTTCAGCGCGAACATGGCGTTGGCCAGCGTGTGGTGCATGCTGGCCTGGCCGGCGTGATCGTCCGCCCGCTCGGCGGCGGCCAGGCCGCGGCGGGCCGCGGTGATGATCACGTCGGGCTGGTAGGTGCCGTACATGAAGGCGCGCAGGGTCTCGGCCAGCCGCCAGAGCAGCCGGCCGCGGGCGTGGTCGATCACGGTGAGCAGGTTGTGCTGCTCGGCCTGGAACCAGGCGCGCGCCGCGTCGGCGTCGGCGAACTCCTCCGCGTCGCGCGGCGGGTCCTCGCCCGTCAGCGGGAGCAGCTCGATGGAGGGCGCCAGCAGCGGCGCGACGGCCCGCGCGGTGTGCAGGTAGTACGCGTGCAACGGGGCCGGGTCGTCGGCGGCGTCCGTGCAGTGTTCGCGGGCGTAGAGGCGGACCAGGTCGTGCAGGCGATAGCGGCCCGGCGCGTGCTCCTCGACCAGGTGGGCCGAGGCGAGCCTGGCCAGGAGCCGCTTGGCCGTGCCGGGGTCCGTACCGGCGAGCCTGGCCGCCGAACCTGCGGTGAAGTCGCAGCCGGGGACCAGCCCGAATCGCCGGAACAGCACCTGGGCGTCCGGCGTCAGCGCCGCGTACGAGCCGGCGAAGGCCGTGGCCACGGTCGCCTGCGCGTCGCCTTCGACGGCCAGCGTGTTCAGGCGGTCGTCGAGGAGCTCCGCGACGTATTCGCGCAGGCCGACCCGGCCGATGAGGTTCGCACCCGCGATGGCCAGCGCCAGCGGCAGGTGGCCGCAGAGCTCGGCCAGCTCGGCGGCGGCCGCCGGGTCGGCCTGGATCAGGTCCGGGCCGACGAGGTCGGCCAGCAGGTCGCGGGACTCGCCGGGGGTGAGCGTGCCCAGCCGTACGGTCTGCGCTCCCTGCAGGGCCAGGCCGCGCAGCGTGTCGCGGCTGGTGACGATGACCGCGCTGGAGGAGCCGCCGGGCAGCAGCGGGCGTACGTGCTCGGCGTGGGCGGCGTTGTCGAGCACGACCAGCACCCGCCTGGTGGCCGTCGTCGAGCGGTAGAGGTCGAGCTGCTCGGCGGCGCCGCTGGGGGCGGGCACGCCGAGGGCGCCGAGCAGGCGGGGCAGCACCCGTTCGGGCGGCAGCGGCTCGCCCTGGCCGTAGCCGTTGAGGTCGACGTGGAGCTGGCCGTCGGGGTACTCGGCGGCCACCTGGTGGCCGACGTGCACGGCCAGCGCCGACTTCCCGATGCCGGCCGCGCCGGTCACCACGGCCACGCGGCCGCCGTGCAGCAGGCGCCTCAGGCGCTCGGCCTCGGCCTGCCTGCCGACGAAGCAGGGGACGTCCCTGGGGAGCTGGCGCGGCACCACGGGCCGGTGGCCCTCGACGATGCGCTGGTGCAGGTCCCGCAGCCGCGGCCCGGGATCGACGCCCAGCTCCCCCGCCAGCAGCCGCTGCACGTCGTGGAACAGCTCCAGCGCCTCCGCCGGCCGCCCGTCGTGCCACAGCGCTGTCATGGCCAGCGTGTGCGGCGTCTCCCTGAGCGGCTCCTCGTCCCTGAGTTCCTGCAGCAGCGCGGGGACCTCGCGGTGCCGGCCCAGCTCGATCAGCGCGGCGGCGTGCTCCTCCAGCAGGTCCCAGCGCTCGCGCAGCAGCGGGCGGCGCACCCGCCGCTCGACCCAGTCGGTGCCGAGCCCCTGCAGCGGCTGCCCGCGCCACAGCCCCAGCGCCCGCTCCCACGCGCCGGCCGCGTCCCGCGGCCGTCCTGCCCGCCCTTGTGCGACGAGCGCGCGGAACCGCCCGAGATCGACCTCTTCCTCCGGTACGGCGAGCGCGTAGCCCGCCGTGGTGCTCGCGATGCGCCCGCCCAGGGTCTTGCGCAGCTGCGACACCTTGAGCTGGACGATGGTCCTGGCGGTCTTGGGCGGGTCGCGCTCCCACAGCGCCTCGATCAGCCGGTCCACCGGCACGTACGCGCCGAGGTGCGCGGCGAGCAGGCCGAGCACGCACTGCTGCTGCGCTCCGTCGATCGGGATCTCGACGTCGCCGTCGTAGACCTCGACCGGGCCCAGCACGCGGATGTCCATCGGGCCCGAGCATAACGGCGGTCCGGCCGCTCCCGATCAGGACGGAGAGCGGCGTGCGCGTGGATCCGAGCCGGAAGCCTTGCCCTCCTTTGGGCTTTCGACCGGGCGGTTCGCGGTACGAGTGCATCAGCGTCCGACCGGCCGGATCGCGGTCTGCCCTTCTTCTTCGATCCGGCCGGGCGGCCTCTCTCGCTTCACTTCTGGGGGGAATCATGATGGACGAGTCAGAGTTGTCCGCACCGCTCACGCGAGACCTGTGCGGCACCATGCCCGTGCACCGCCGGCTGCTCAACGAGAGCATGTCCTACCGCGCGCGGCGGGCGTCCATCGAGAACCAGGCCACGCAGTACAGGCTCGGCACCCGCATGGTCAGCCGCGTCGGCGTGATCAGCATCCCCGTCGTCGTGCACGTCGTCCACAACCCGGCCCGCCCCGAGCAGAACATCGGCGCCGACCAGATCCACAGCCAGATCGAGATCCTCAACCAGGACTTCCGGGCCGCCAACCCCGACGTGACGAAGGTGCCGCCCGTCTGGAGGTCGCTGGTGGCGGACACGATGGTCGAGTTCCACCTCGCGACCCGCGGGCCGAACGGGGAGCCGACGGACGGGATCGTCCGCGTGGAGACCCAGCGGATGGGTTTCACCTTCGACGACCTGGTGAAGTCGAGCGCCACCGGCGGCGCCGCCCCGTGGCCCAGCGACCAGTACCTCAACATCTGGGTGTGCCAGCTGACGGGCGGGTTGCTCGGCTACGCGCAGTTCCCCGGCGGGCCGCCGGACACGGACGGCGTCGTCATCCGCCACTCCGCCTTCGGCAGCGCGGGCACCGCGGCGCCGCCGTTCCACCTGGGCCGGACCACGACGCACGAGATCGGCCACTGGCTGAACCTCTTCCACATCTGGGGGGACGACGGCGAGGGGTGCAGCGGCGACGACAAGGTGGCCGACACCCCGAACCAGGCCGGCAACAACACCGGAATGCCGACATTTCCCCATATTTCGTGCAACAACGGTCCCAATGGCGACATGTTCGTGAACTACATGGACTACACCGACGACGCCGGCATGATGATGTTCACCAGCGGTCAGTCGACGCGGATGAACGCCTGCCTGGAGGGCCCGCGGGCGTCCTTCCTGGTCCCGCAGCTGGCCACGCGCGCCGAGGAGCGGATCCCCGCGGGCGTCGCCTCCCCCGCCGAGACGCGGCTCACCGGCAACGGTTCGCAGCGCGACCTGGAGCAGCTGCTCCAGGAGGTGCTGAAGGACACCCGCGCGGCACTGAACGTGGTGGCCGGGAACCGCCAGGTCCGATGAGCGTCATCATGATGAACGAGGAAGCGCCGGACGTCGTCGGAGCCTGGACGCACTCCTACGAGGAGGACACCGACGCGATGGCGGTGTACCGGCCGGACGATTTCGCGTTCCGGCCTTCGCGGCGGCCCCGTCGCGGGATGGAGTTCCACTCCGACGGCACGTTCGTCGAGTGGCTTCCCGGGCCGGACGACCGGCCCAGGAAGATCGTCGGCCACTGGGAGCGTCAGGGAGCCGACCGGATCCGGATCACCTTTCCCGGGGGTCCGGGGCAACCGTTCGTCCTGACCGTCGTGTCCCGCGAGAACGACCAGCTGGCCTTCGCGAAATGAGCCGCTGGAGTCAGGAGTGCCACGCGGACGCCCTGCCGGTCGTCGTGGCCGGTGCGGAGCCGTGGCTCACGGACGTTCGACGCCCACGGTGATCTCGTTGCCGAGCCGGCGCCCCATCAGCAGCTCCAGGTCGTCGCCGCTCCAGAACTTCCCCGGGTCGTACCAGTTGGGCCGGCGACCGCCGGGCAGCAGGCCCATCTCCTCGTACGTGACCGCCACCACCTCGGCGCAGTACGCGCTCTCCAGCGTCTCCTGGCGGCGGCGCCGGCGCGGCAGCCGTCCCCTGGCCCAGCGGGCGGCCAGGCGGGCGGTGGAGGGGAACGGGGTGCCGTCGAGCCGGGCCACCGTGCGCAGGGCCGCGTCCTCCATCTCGGGCGTCGCCTCCGGCTCGAGCTGGCGCAGCCAGGGCCGCTGGCCGTAGCGGCCGACCCACGTGGTCACCGCTTCGCGCAGGTCGTGCAGCTGCACCCCGCGCTGGTGCGTGCCCGACCACAGGTCGATCAGCGACTTGCCCAGCTCGGCGTGCCACATCATCGGCGGCAGGTCCTCGACCACGATCGCCATGCCCACGTGGTTGACCGGGCTGTTGGTCATCGTCTGGATGGCGCGGTCGGGGACCGAGCGCCCGCGGAAAATCCACAGATCGCCGGTCCTCGTCACCCTTACGGCCTCGTCGAGAGTCAGCACACCGTTAGCCTAGGCACATGCGCTGGTGGAAGATGCTCGGTCTGGCGGGAATCATGGGCGTGGCGGCCACGGGAGTGGTGATCGCGCGCGCCGAGCGCCGCCGCCGGGCCTACACGCCCGAGGAGATCAAGGTCCGGCTGCGCGAAAGGATCGTCGAGGGCGACCGAGACCGCCTCACGAAGTGAGGCCATGAACACAGCAATCAGCCCGAGGGGCGTAGGTCGTAGACGAAGACCACGTCCGGGTAGGCCGGGTTGTCGTTGTAGCCCTGCACCGCGCCCTGGTAGGCCCGCTGGTAGTTGACCACCCACGGCATCGCCGCGGCCGCCCGCTGGTCGAGCACCCGCTTCGTGGCCTGCTCGTACACCCGCTGCGCCGCCGGCCGGTCGGTCACGGTCAGCTCCGGCACGGTGTCGAGCAGCGCGTCCAGGCCCTGGTCGCGCAGGTAGGCCAGGTTGAACACGGGCGGGTTTCCGCTGTGGAAGACGTTGCCGAAGTAGGAGTAGCCGTCGGCGTAGTCGGGCCACCAGTACATGACGAAGATGTCCTGGCCGCGCTTCTTGCCCTGCTCCCACTGGGCGGTCCAGGGCATCGCCCGGGCGTCGACCGTCACGTTGAGCGGCTTGAGGGCCGCGGTGAGCTTCGTGGCGAGCAGATGCCAGTCGGTGTCGCCCTCCCCGTACGTCAGCCGCAGCCGGAGCGGCCGGCCGCCGGGGCCGTACCCCGCCCTGTTCAGCAGCTGCGCCGCGCCCGCCAGGTCCTGCCGGGGGACGCGGCCCGGCACGTACCCCATGAGCCCTTCGGGGATGATGCCGCTGGCCGGTGAGACCGCGCCCTTCAGGTCCTCGACCAGGCCCTGGTAGTCGACGGCCTTCTGCACCGCGCGGCGCACGCGGATGTCCCTCATGGGGCCGTTCGCGGTGTTGAACAGCAGCATCGCCGTCTGGAACGACGCCCGCTCGGAGGTGCGCACGCCCGGCGCGGTCGAGGCGGCGGCGAACAGGCGCGGGTTCAGCCGCGCCACGAAGCTCACCTCTCCGCGCTGCAGCAGCCGCCACGCCCTGTCGGGATCGGGCACGACGCGGAACTTCACCGTGTTGTAGTGCGGCCGGCCCCACCCTCCCCAGTACTTGTCGTACGCGCTGAGCGTGAGCTCGTCCTCCTTGCCCTTCTGCCACTTCGTCACCGTGTACGGCCCCGAGCCCGCGTCCCTGCCCGCCGCGAAGAACTTCCCGAGGTCGGGCGCCGCCTGCGTGTCGTAGATGTAGGCCGCGTACGTGGAGGAGGCCACCAGGTCCAGCGGGACGGGGTACTTCAGCGCGAACGTCACCGTCGTGGGCCCGTCGACCCTGATGGACGAGACGGCGTCCCAGATGTAGGAGGCGCCCGCCTTGGCGCTCATCGTGCGCTCGACCGACGACTTGACCGCCGCGGCGTCCAGGGGCCTGCCGGTGTGGAAGGTCACCCCCGGGCGGAGGTTGAACGTCCATGTCCGGCCGTCGGGCGACGAGCGCCACGACGTGGCCAGCCTGGGGCTGGACTTCTTGGTGACCGGGTTCCAGAAGGTGAGCGTCTCGTAGATGTTCTGGAGGGCGACGATCTCGTTGGAGTAGGACTTGGAGGGGTCCCACTCGGTGACGATGTCCAGGTTCTCGACATAGACGAACGGGGACTGCCCGGACGGCGCCTGCGGGGGCTCCGGAGGCGGCGAGCAGGCCGCGAGGAGTAAGAGCGCGGCGGCCGCTGCGAGACGACGGCGCAACGCATCTCCCTCTGTCGGCGATGTACTCGGGAAACCTACTCCAAGATCGATGGGATCAAGGCCCAGGTGTCCAAAAGTCCCGAAAAATTGGGCATTTTGATGATCCAATTGCTATTCTCTGGGCTTGTCCCGTCCGGGGTTGCCAGCAGGGGACCGACCGGAATGAGGTGTCATGGGTCGTAGCCGAACGATCCGCATGAAGATCATCGGACTACTACTCGTGCCCCTGGCCTCCATGGTGGTCTTGTGGGGGGTCATTACCGCCGTCACCGCCACCGAGAGCTTGGAGCTGCGTCAATACAAGACACTCTGGACGAACCTCCGTCTTCCCGCGTACAAACTGATCAGCGAGATCCAGCGAGAACGTCTAGTCTCGGCCAGGCTCCTGCGTAACTCGGGGGACAAGTCCGCCGTCGCCGCGCAGCGCACCCGCACCGATGCCGCCAGTGACGCGTTCAGGCAGCTCTCCAGCACATCCAAGGACCGATCGGAAGAGATCCGCACACAGGTGGACGCGGTGTACACGCAACTCGACAGGCTCGATGCGATCCGAGGCGAGATCGACACGGGCCTGTCCGACCGTCTGCACACCGTGGAGGCCTACAGCGCGATCAACGACACGCTCTTCGGCCTGCACAAGCGGGTCGCGCTGATCGACGACATCCCGATCTACGAGCAGTCGCGCATCGTCATCGACCTCGGGTACGCCAAGGAGCTGCTGACCAGGGAACAGGCCGTCGCGTTCGGGCCGACCCAGCCCGCCGAACGCCGGCTGTTCACGGAGCTCGTCGGCAACCGGCGCTTCCTGGTCGACCAGTCGCTCAACGAGCTCGACCCGAGCCTGCGCGACCAGCAGGTGGCGCTGATCACCTCCCCCGCCTACCAACGGCTGCGGATCATGGAGGACCAGATCATCGCCGGGAAGGCGCCGCGGAGCTGGCTCACCCTCACGGAGGGGCTGTCCAAGTCGTTCCAGGAAGCGCTGATGCGGGCCAGCGCGGTGCTGAACACGCGGACCGAGCCGATCGCCGACCAGGTGCTGTCCCGGGCGCTCCTGCTGGCGGGCGCGACGCTGGGGCTGGTGGTCGTGTCGATCGCGTTCTCGCTGCGCATGGGCAACCGGCTGTCGAAGGAGCTGGGCGCGCTCCGGCTGGCCGCGCTGGAGGTGGCCCAGGAACGGCTCCCCCACGTGGTCGCCAAGCTCCGCAAGGGCGAGAAGGTCGAGATGCCGGAGCTGTCCGTGGCGAGCACCACGGTCGAGATCGACGACGTGGGCCAGGCGTTCTCCACCGTGCAGCAGACGGCCGTCGAGGCCGCGGTCGGCCAGGCGCAGCTCAGCGAGGGCGTCGGGCACGTGTTCCGCAACCTGGCCAGGCGCAGCCAGACCCTGCTGCA
This sequence comes from Nonomuraea sp. NPDC052116, assembly GCF_040680035.1. NCBI lineage: Bacteria > Bacillati > Actinomycetota > Actinomycetes > Streptosporangiales > Streptosporangiaceae > Nonomuraea > Nonomuraea sp. NPDC052116. The sequence continues at coordinate 121,599 of NZ_JBFAWA010000010.1, forward strand.
CCGCCAGCGCATCCAACTGCAGGACATGCAGCACCGGGCCACCGATCCCGACGCGCTGGACGACCTGTTCAAGCTCGACCACCTGACCACCCGCATGCGCCGCCACGCCGAGGGCCTGATCATCCTGTCGGGCGCCACCCCCGGCCGCGGCTGGAGCCGGCCGGTGCCGCTGCTCGACGTGGCCCGCGGCGCGTCGGCCGAGGTGGAGGACTACCAGCGGGTCACCGTCGAGCCGATGTCCGGCCAGCGCCTGGCCGGACCCGTGGTCGGCGACGTGATCCACCTGATCGCCGAGCTCATCGAGAACGCCACCGTCTACTCGCCGAAGCACACTCCGGTCATCGTGCGCGGCGAGGTGGCCGCCCGCGGCTTCACCTTCGAGGTCGAGGACCGCGGGCTCGGGATGAGCGCAGAGGAGCTGGCCGAACTCAACGAGCGGCTGGCCAGCCCACCGGAGTTCGACCTGGCCGACAGCGACCGGCTCGGCCTTTTCGTCGTCTCCCGCCTGGCCGCCAGGCACGACATCCGCGTGACGTTACGCGGTTCACCATATGGAGGGACCACCGCGATCGTGTTGATCCCGGAAGAGCACGTGGCAGAGCCCGAACCGGAGGCCCACGTGAAGGAACCCGCTCGACCCATGCGGGTGGTGCGAAGTGAGTGACGAACGCTGGCTGGACGAGGACGCCGGTCCTATCGTCCCGGCCTACCTACTGACCCGGGGCCGTACGGTCCCCGCGAGCGAGGCCATCGACCTCATCGCGGTGATCATCACGGCCGGTGGCCTGGCGCCGCCGATGGGCCTGGGCCCCGAGCACCTGATCATCATGCAGAAGTGCACCAAACCGACCCGGCTCGTGGACGTCGCGGCCGAGCTGAACCTGCCCATCGGCGTGGTACGGGTGCTGGTCGGTGACCTGCACGCGCAGCAGCTCGTGCAGGTCGAGCACCCGCCTCCCGCGCCCGACGCGAAGGTGCTGCTCGAGGTGATCAGCGGCCTGAAGGCGCTGTGACCGTCGCGCGGTTGAGCCGCCCGTACACGGCCGCGAAGAGCGCGGCCGTGGCCCCGGCGACGGCCGCCGTCCCGAAGACCCACTGGTAGCCGCCCACGCCCGGCTGTGCGGCCAGGATGGCGGCGATGGCAGCGCCGGCCGTGCTGCCGCCGACGATGCGTACGAGCGCGTTCACGCCTGCCGCGAGGGCCGTCTTGCCCGGGTCCACGTGCTCCACGGCCATGGTGCCCAGCGCCGCGTAGCCGATGCCGAGGCCGATGCCCATCAGTGAGGTCGCCACGTACAGGTGGGCCGGGCTGGTGTGCGCGACCACGAGCCACAGCCCCGCCAGCGCCGTGACCGCCGACCCCGCCGCCACCATGGACGAGGCCTGGAAGCGGCGCATGATCCGGCCCGCGAACAGCGAGATGACCAGCATGAAGATCGTGCTCGGCAGCAGGAAGAAGCCCACCTGGAGGGTGGAGGCGCCGAAGCCGTAACCGGTCTCCACCGGCACCTGGGCGAAGCTGGACGTACCCGTCATGAGGGTGAAGAACGAGAACCCGAGCAGCATCGAGGCCACCGTCGCGCCGACCGTGCCCCGGTGGACCAGCATCGCCATCTCCACCAGCGGCTCGGCCACCCGGCGCTCGACCACGACCCAGACCGCTGCCAGCGCCGCCGCAGCGGCGAACAGCCCGAGCACGCCCGGCGAGGTCCAGCCCCACGAGCCGCCCTCGCTGATGCCCAGCAGGAGCGCGACCAGCCAGGCGGTCAGCAGCGCCGCGCCGGCCAGGTCGGGACGGCCCTTGGGGCCCGCCGGAGCGCTGTCCTTCACGAGCAGGGCCACGATCACGACGGCCACCAGCGAGATGCCGGCCGTGATCCAGAAGACCAGGTGGAAGTCGCCGGACGCGAGCCCGGCCAGGATCATCCCGCCGCCGCTCCCGAACCCCATCGTCGCGCTGATCACCCCGATGCCGGTGGCCAGTTGCTCCCTGGGCAGCACGTCGCGCGCCACCCCGATCGACAACGGCACCAGCGCGGCCACGGCTCCCTGGAACACCCTCGCCACCATCAACCAGGCCAGCGAGGGCGCCAGCGCGGCCATGACCGAGCCGACCACCAGGAGGCCCAGGGCGCCGAGGATCATGGGGCGCCTGCCGTACATGTCGCCGAAGCGCGACAACAGCGGCGTGGCCACCGCCGCGACCAGGAGGCTCAGCGTGAGCGTCCAGGTCACGGAGGAGAGCGGGGCGTTCAGCTCCCGCTGCAGCACGGGAAGCAACGGGACCACGGCGGTGTTCTGAAGTGCGGCGATGGAGGCCGCGAAAGCCAGCGCGACCACCCCGGGCCACGGACTTCTGGTGGACGTCGTACGTGCCGCGGACGCGACGACTGTCGCCATGTCGGCTCCTTTAGCTAAGTTAGGTAAGTAACAGGGCAAGATAATACATACGTAAGTTAGGTAAGCAAATCGGTTATGGACGAAGATCTCAACAGGACGGTGTCGGCGTTCCGCTCAGTGGTGGACGCGCTGAACCGCGCCAAGACGCACGAGCGCCTGACCGAGGCCGCCGGCGTCCGGCTCGACCGGCCCGACGTGAAGATCCTCGTCCACCTGCTGGACGCGCCCGAGCCGCGCAGGATCGGCGCGATCGCCGAGGCACTGCAGGTGGAGAGCCCTCACGTGACGAGGCACGTCGCCTCGCTGGAGCAGCGCAAGCTGGTCGAGCGGGTACGCGACCCCGACGACGGCAGGGCCTGGCGTATCGCGCTGACCGAGGAGGGGGCCGAGGTGGCGAGCAGGTGCCGCCGGGTGACCACCGACTTGTTCGAAGGTGCGCTCGCGGACTGGTCGGCGGAGGACCGGGCGGAGCTGTCCCGGCTGATGGGCAAGCTCTCGGGCGACCTCTGCGCCCACCTCAAGAACCTCGTCAGCTGAGCAGCACGTCCTCGGCTCGATGACAGGCGACCTGGCGGCCTCCCAGGTCCCTGAGCGCGGGCGGCTGCTCGCACTCCGGCGCGGCCAGCGGGCAGCGCAGCCGGAACGGGCAGCCGGTCGGGGCGGGCACGGCCTCCGTCCTGCCCTTGGCCACGGGCGGGGCGCCGCCCAGCTTCGGCACGGCGTCGCGCAAGGCCCGCGTGTAGGGGTGGGCCGGCTTCGCGAGGAGGTCGGCCGTCGGCCCCGACTCGACGACGCGGCCCGCGAAGAGCACGTGCGCGGTGCGGCACAGCCGGTCCACGACGGCGAGGTTGTGGGTGATGAGCAGGCGCTCGGTGTCGAGGGAGGCCAGCAGGTCGAGGATCCTGGCCTGGACGGTGACGTCGAGCGCGCTGGTGGGCTCGTCCAGGATGAGCAGGCGGGGGTCCACCGCCAGGGCTCTGGCGATCACCACGCGCTGGCGCTGGCCGCCGGAGAGCTGGTGGGGGCGGCGGGTGGCCAGGTCGGGGTCCAGGCCGACCTGTTCGAGGAGGTCGTTGACCCGGCCTCGCGCGGCGCGCGGCAGGGCCTCGGCGACGGAGGTGCCGATGCGCATCCTGGGGTCGAGGGCCTCGGCCTGGAACACGGGCTGGACGTCTTTCCGGAACTTCCGCATGTCCGCTTTTTTCAGCGTTTGGTCGCCGTACCAGATATTTCCGGACATGGGGGTGAGGAGGCCCAGGAACGCGCGCGCCAGGGTCGTCTTGCCCGAGCCGCTCTCCCCGATCAGCCCGACGCCGCCCTCGGTGATGTCCAGGGTCACGTCGTGCACGACCGGGGTGCGGCCGTAGCCGAGCGTCACCCGCTCGGCCCTGAGCATGGTCACGGCAGCGCCTCCAGCAGCTCGCGCGTGTACGGATGGGACGGCTCGGCCAGCACCCGCGCGGCCGGCCCCGACTCCACCACCGCGCCGTCCTTCATGACCAGCACCCGGTCGGCGATCGTCGAGACGAGGGCCAGGTCGTGGGAGACGAGCAGGAGCGCCAGCCCGCGCTCCTCCCGCAGCCTGCGCAGGACGCCGACCACCTCGGCCTGCACGGTCACGTCCAGCGCGCTCGTGGGCTCGTCGGCGAGGATCACCTCGGCGCCCAGGGCGATGGCCAGCGCGATGGCGAAGCGCTGGGCCTGGCCGCCGGAGATCTCGTGGGGGTAGCGGCGCAGGATCTCGCGGTCGAGCATGACCGCCTCCACGGCCTCCCCCATGATCTCCTCCAGCCGTCCCTTCCCGGCTGCGGGTTGTGGAGGGGTGCCGTCCTTCGGGCGGGGGCGGGGGCCCGCGGGCTTGCCGACGCCGTGGAGCTTGAGGGCGCGGCGCATCAGGACGCCGAGGCGGGTGGCCGGGCTGAGGGCCGCCTGCGGCGACTGCATCACGAGGGCCACCCTGGCGCCCCGGATCTCGCGGAGCCTGCGGGGTGGCGCCGTGAGCACGTCGACGCCGCACACCCGTACATGACCTGAAATTTCGGCATCTGGGGTGAGGCCCAGCAGCGACATCAGCGTGGTCGACTTGCCCGAGCCGCTCTCCCCCACGATCGCGACGCACTCGCCCTCGCGCACGTCCAGCTCCGGCACGTCGGCCACGACGCGCCCGCCGTAGCGCACCCGGAGGTCGCGCACCTCGATCATCTGACCGCCCTCGTGTCTATGGTCGCGGCCGCTTCGGCACTCGTTGGCTTCGCTCTCTCCTGCCGAGCTCCTCCGCTCCGGGGGTCAAGCGCGTTGCGCAGCCCCTCACCCAGGACGTTGAACGCGAACGCCGTCACCAGGATCGCCAGGCCGGGGAACGTGACCACCCACCAGTTCGTGGTGAAGAGCGTCTGCCCCTGCTGCACCATGAGCCCCCACTCCGCCGTCGGCTCCTGCGCGCCCAGCCCCAGGTACGACAGCGCCGCCGAGGTCAGGATCACGCCGCCCGCGTCGAGCGAGAGCTGGACCAGGACGGGCGTGAGCGAGTTCGGGAGGACGTGCCTGAGGATGATCAGCGGCGCGGGCACGCCGAGGCACCGGGCGGCGTCCACGTAGCCGCGGGTGGCGATCGAGGCCGCCACGGAGGCCGCCAGCCGGGTGTACCAGGGCCACCAGGTCACGGCGATGGCCAGGATGACCGTGTTCACGCTGGGCTGGAGCACCACGGCCAGGGCCAGGGAGAGCAGCAGCGCGGGGAAGGCCAGGAAGATGTCCGTGATCCGCATGATCACGTCCCTGATCCAGCCGCCCGCGTACCCGGCGACCACGCCGAGCGTGACCCCGATCACCGCCGACACGGCCAGCACGGCCACGGCGATGAACAGGGAGGTGCGGCCGCCGTACAGGACTCTGGTGAGCACGTCCCGGCCGACCTGGTCGGTCCCGAACCAGTGCGCGGCGCTCGGCGGCTGCAGGTTCTCCAGCGGTTTGACCTGGTCCACCGGGTACGGCGCGAGCCACGGCGCCAGGATCGCGGCCAGGACGACCAGCACGATGAGCACCGCCCCGAACACGGCGAACCGGCCGGGGATCCTGGGCAGGAAGGTGCACCGCAGCGGCGCCTCGACGCTCGTCATCGGGCCCTCGCTCGCGGGTCGACGAAGCCCTGGAGGATGTCCACGACCAGGTTGGCCAGCACGTACACCAGAGCCACCAGGAGCGTGACGCCCGCGATGGCCGGGGTGTCCAGCGACTTGATCGACTCGGCGGCGTAGCGGCCCAGGCCGGGCCAGTTGAAAACCGCCTCGACGAGGAAGCCGTTGACGATCGCGTACGCGAAGACCAGGGCGATCAGCGACAGGACCGGGTTCAGGGCGGGCCGGAGGGCGAACCTGGTCAGGATGGACGTCTCGCCGAAACCGAGCGCGCGCTCCAGCTTGGTGTGGTCCTGGCCGGACTCCTCGATGAGCGCCGCCCTGGTCATCTGGGCGATCACGCCCGTGGGGTAGGCGGCCACGACCAGCGCGGGCAGCACGAGGTGCTGGAGCGTGCTGGTGAAGATGGGCCAGTTGCCGGTGATGAGGGCGTCGACGATCGTGATGTTCGTCCAGAGGGTGAGCGGGCTGGTGGTGTCGAGCGAGGAGTCGTACTCGCCCGCGATCGGGAACCAGCCGAGGTTGCTGGCGAAGACCGTCTGGAGGGCCAGGGCCAGCCAGAAGACGGGGACGGAGACGGCCAGCATGCTGCCGACCCGCACCCCCAGGTCCGGAAATTTCGCCTTGTAGCGGGCGGCAAGCACTCCGACCGGAATGCCCACGACGACCGCGACGAGCAGGGCCGTGCCGACCAGCTCCAGCGAGGCGGGGAACGCCACGTAGAGGTCGTCGAGCACCGGTTGCCGGGTGCGCAGGCTGACGCCCCAGTCACCGGTGAGCAGGTCGCGCACGTAGTTGAGGAGCTGCACGGGGATCGGGTCGTCGAGCCCGAACCGCGTGCGCGCCGCCGCGAGCTCCTCGGGCGTGGCCTTCGGCCCGGCGAACGCGACCGCCGGATCCCCCGGCACCAGCCGCATCACGACGAACGTGAGCACGACCACGCCGGACACGACCAGGAGGGCCTGGCCGAGCCGGCGGGTCAGATAACGCGACATCGTCAGCTTGCGCGCTTCTTGAGGTCGTAGAAGAAGACCACGTTCGGATAAGCGGGGTTGTCCACGTATCCCTCGACATCGGACGTCAGCGCGCGCTGGTAGGTCTGCACGTACGGCACGGCCACCGCCGCCTGGTCCTGGATGATCTTCTTCTGCAGGTCCTTGTACGCCTGGTCGGCCTTGAGCTGGTCAGTGGCCGTGAGCTGCGGCAGCGCGTCGATCGCCGTGTCGATGGCGGAGTCCTTCAGGTACGACAGGTTGAACTGCGGCTTGTCGGCGCTCTTGAACACGTTGACGTACCAGGAGTAGGCGTCCGGATAGTCCGGGTACCAGTACATGACGAAGATGTCCTGGCCCTGCTTCTTGCCCAGGTCCCACTGCGCGCTCCAGGTCATCGGCTTGGCCTGCAGCGTCACGTTCATGCCCTTCAGCGCCGAGCTGAGCAGCGTGACCAGCAGCTTCTGGTCGTCGTCGCCCTGCGCGTAGGTCATGGTGAGCTTGAGCTCGGGGTTGTCCGGGCCGTAGCCGGCCTCGGCGAGCAGCGCCTGCGCCTTGGCGAGGTCCTGCTTGGGCTCCATGTCGTTGGCGTGGCCGAGCAGCCCCTGCGGCACCAGGCCGTTGGCCTTCTGGCCGGAGCCCTTCAGCGCCGCCACCAGGCCGTCGTAGTCGATCGCGTACTGCAGGGCCTGCCGGATCTTGACGTCCTTCGCCGGCCCGCTCGCGGTGTTGAACAGCACCAGCAGGTTCTGGAACGACGGCGAGGCGGAGGTCTGCACGTTCGGGGTCGTCCCGGCCTGCTGGAAGAGCTGCGGGTTCAGCCGCTGGACGAAGTTGACCTCGCCCTTCTGCAGCAGCTGCCAGGCCGTGGTGATCTCGGGGGTGACGCGGTAGGCGACCTTCTTGTACTGCTCCGGCTTCCAGCCGCCCCAGTAGCCCTCGTACGCCTTCAGCGTGAGCTCGGTCTCCTTGCCCTTCTGCCAGGAGTCGATCGTGTACGGGCCGGTGCCGGCGTCCGACTTGCCGTCCTTGTCCACGGCGTTCACGTCGTAGATGTAGGCCGCGTAGCCGGAGGAGGCCACGAGGTCGAGCGGGGTGGCGTACTTGAGCGTGAACTTCAGCGTGGACGCGTCCACCGCGTCGATCGTCTTGACCGCGTCCCAGATGTAGGCGGCGCCGCCCTTCTTCTCGATCGTCCGCTCGATGGCCTTCTTGGCGGCCTCGGCGTCGAGCGCGGCGCCGGAGTGGAACTTGACGCCCTGCCGCAGCTTGAACGTCCACTCCTTGCCCTCGTTCGCCGAGGTCCACTCGGTGGCCAGGCGCGGCTCGGCCTTCTTCTCCTGGGAGTTGTACCTGGTCAGGCCCTCGTAGATGTTCTGCATGGCGACGATCTCGTTGGAGTACGAGGTCGCGGGGTCCCAGTCGGTGACCACGTCGAGGTTCGGCACGTACACGAACGTGCTGTCGTTGGCCTGCGCGGCCGGGGAGGCCGCCGGTTGGCTGCTGCCGCTGCTCTCGGCCGGCTTGGGGGTTCCGCCGGCCCCGCGCACCTGACCGCCCGCGCACGCGGATGCGGTCAAGGCCAGGACACCGGTGACCCCGGCGACGAGCAGACGCTTGTGCCAGCTCATGAAGGGGGGATCCTTTCGGTCTGTCACCGGGCGAGTGGTCCGGCTGCTTTGACGTGTACCCGCACGGCGGGCTCGGAGAGGTAGCTCAGCGGCACCTCGAGGAGGTCCACGATCTCTACGCCGGAGGGATCCGCCCCCGCCGCGACGGCTCGCGCCGCCGCCTCCTCTTTGGCCCTTTCGATCGCTTTTGACCGGCTATCTCCCGCAGGCAAGATCGTATCCACTCTGCCACTCGCGAGTGCGATGGCGGCGCCCACGGCGTTGGCCACTTCGGCGTGCTCGGGGCGGACGACCCGGCTCGCGCCGGGGATGGCGTCGGGCAGCAGGAAGGCCCCGCCACCCACCGCGACCAGGGGTCTGTCCGTTTTGCCGAGCGCCATGCGGTCCACCGCGTCGATGATCATCTCGTCCGCGATGGCCACCGCTCTTTGCAGGGTGTCTGCCATTCTTTCCGACATGTCACCCGAGTCGCGCGCCCGGACGGCGGACTCGAGGCGCTCGCGCCACCCGGCCGCCTCGTCCGGGGTCCGGCCCGCCGCCACGGCCGCGTCGGTCATCGTCACCGTGAAGCCGCCGAACACAAGCGCCTCCTCGACGATCCGGTAACCCACCGAGTCGGGGCCGATGCCCGGATTGCGGACGACCGTGCCACCGCCGAGCGCGATGGCCAGGATGTCGGGCATGCGGAAGTTGGTCAGCACCCCGCCGATCTCGACCGCCGCCGCGGACTCCCTCGGGAAGCCGCCGGCCAGCACGCCGAGATCCGTGGAGGTGCCGCCGACGTCCACCACGATCGCGTCCGCCACCCCCGACAGGTACGCGGCGCCGCGCAGGGAGTTCGCCGGACCCGAGCCGATCGTGGAGACCGGCAGCCGGGCGGCGTGCTCCAGCGTCATGAGCGTGCCGTCGTTCTGCGCCAGGTAGGGCTTCGCGCCCAGGCCCCGTTCGGCCAGCGCGGTGACCAGGGCCTCGGTCACGTGGGCGGCGACGCCGTACAGGGCGGCGTTGAGCACGGTGGCGTTCTCGCGCTCCAGCAGCCCGAGCGAGCCGATCTCGTGGCTCACCGAGACCGGCAGGCCGTACTCGGCCTTGATCAGCTCCTCGACGACGCGCTCGTGATCGCCGCTGGCCGGGCTGAACACGCCGGTGACCGCCACGGCATCGGCCTCCAGGCCGTCCAGGAAGCGGCGCACGGCGTCGAGCCCCGGCGGGCCGATCTCGCGGCCGTCCACGTAGTGGCCGCCGGGCACGATGGCCTCCCCCGCCGAGACGGCCGCGCGCAGATCGCCGGGCCAGCCGGACAGCGGCGGGACGGAGGTGGTGGCGGGCGCGCCGAGCCGCAGCACGGCGACGCGGCCGAGGTTGCGCCGCTCGAGGAGGGCGTTGGTCGCGTGCGTGGTGCCGAGCATGACCCGGCCGATCCGCGTTCGGCCCTCGTCCTCGCCGAGCTCGCCGAGGACCGCGTCCAGGGCGGCCCGCAGCCCTTCCGTCACGTCGGGGGTGGTCGGGCGCTTGGCCTTGGCGATCACGCGGCCGTCGGCGTCGAGCACCACCGCGTCCGTGTTCGTGCCGCCGACGTCGATCCCCACCCGCAGGTCAGCCATGCGCCGTCAGCTCCTCGACGGGAACGTAGTCCAGGTCGTATCCGAACGCCCGCGGCCCGGCCGTCTCCAGGCCCTTGGGGGTGCGCCAGAGCGGGTCGCACGGCCAGGCGAGCACCGTGACGCGCTGGCCGTACCTGAGCCCCTCGGTCTGGACGGCGGCGGCCGTCTCGGTGTCCACGACGGTGATGAGGTCGGGCACGATGGCCCGCACCCGGCCGTCCTCCAGGGCGACCAGGTTCTCGTTCTGCAGCTCCAGGGTGAGGCGGCGGCCCCGGTCCTCGCCGGTGCCCTCGATCGTGGCCGTCCCCCGCACGAACCCGCCCGTGGTGCGCCGCTCCACGTCCGTCAGCTTGCCGGTGATCAGCCGGGCGGCGCCCAGGCTCCCCTGGAGCGCGCCGAGCGGGTCCGCCGCGCCCTCCGTGGCCCTGCCGATCTCGATGGCGCGGGTCACCGTGCCCTCGATCACCGCGCCTCTGGCCCGTACGGTGGTGAGCACGTAGTCGGCCATCAGCGCGGACGAGCCCGCGGCCACGCAGACCGCCCTGGCCAGCCGTTCCGACCAGAGGCCGTCGACCGGGCGGATGGTCACCACGTTGCCGACGATGTCAGACATGATCACCAGGTCGGCCGGCAGCCCCGCCACGTACATCGACACCATCTGGACCTCGGGGAACGCCCGCCCCATGCCGTCGGCGTCGAGCAGCGGCAGGCCGAGCCGGGCGGCCCAGGCGACGGGCGCGACCCCGTTGGAGCCGCCGATCTCGGAGGACATGATCGCGCTCGGCGAACGGCCGAAGAGGCGTTCGATCTCCTCGGCGATGCGCTTGGGCTCGTCCGCGCTGTGGATCATCTCGTGGCTCACGGTCGGAGCCCCGATGCCGGACAGCGGCACGATCAACGCGTCGTCGTCCAGCTCGTCCAGGCCGATCAGCGGGACCTCGCCGTACTCGCGGACGGCCCCGATCGCCGCCAGCGATCCGGTACGCACGTCACCACCGCCGCCGGTACCCAGGACGGCGCACCCACGGGCGAGCGCCGGAATATCGCTCTCGTCAATATTCATATGGCGACACAACCAAGCACACTTCATCTCATTTAGCCAGTCCAGGGCATGTGCTGGCGTCTACGCCGCGGCCCTTGATACACCTGAGGTCGGAACGGGAGGGCACATGCGGATTTCGGTGGCCGCCGACAGCAAGGACGGGGTGGCCGAGCGGGTCGTGTCGGAGCTGCGCAGGCGGGGGCACGAGGTGGTCACCCACGGCGCGCTCAGCGAGGAGGAGCGCGACGACTGGGCGTGGGCCTCCGAGCTGGCCGCCCGCGACGTGCGCGAGGGGCGGGCCGACCAGGCGGTGGTCTGCTGCTGGACCGGCACGGGCGCCTCGATCGCGGCGAACAAGGTGCCCGGGATCCGCGCGGCGCTGTGCGTGGACGCCTACACGGCCGACGGGGCCAGGAAGTGGAACGACGCCAACGTGCTGGCGCTCAGCCTGCGGCTCACGTCCGAGGTGGTGCTCGACGAGATACTCGACGCCTGGCTGGCGGGGCGGCCGAGCGCCGAGTCCGCCGACGTGGCGAACATCTCCCACCTGGACGAGATCTGACTAATCTGTATAGGCATGCCGAACTTACACTGTACGCACTGCGGTGAGGAGGGGCTCGAGGCCGGGTTCATCCGAGACTCGGGCGAGAACTCTCCGGGCTTCGCCAGATGGGTCGAGGGCGCGCTGGAGCGCGGGATCTTCGGCGGTGCCAAGCTGATGGGCCGGCCGAAGTGGGAGATCGACGCCTACCGCTGCCGATACTGCTACCACGTGGAGCTTTTCGCGGCCCGCAGGGACTGAGCGCGGCGCTTTTCGCGGCCCGCAGGGACTGAGCGCGGCGCTTTTCGCGGCCCGCCGCGACTGAGCGCGACCGTCCGCGGCCGAGAAGCGGTGAGGTCTTTCGCGGGTCGCCGCCCGAGAACGTGAACAGTCGTGACCGATCCCGGCCGGGAGGCGGAAATCGTCGGCGCCGCCGTTTAGGGTGCTTGCCATGACCGACGTGCTGCTCCGCGGCGGGCACCCCTGGGGGCGCGACGCCCCCGCCGACATCCTCGTCCGTGACGGCCGGATCCACCTCGTCGCCCCGGGCGTCGAGGCGCCGGGCGCCCGGATCGTGGACATCGCCGGGCAGCTCGTGCTGCCCGGTCTCGTCGAGGCGCACTGTCACCTCGACAAGACCCTCTACGGCGGCCCGTGGGTCCCCCACTCGGCCGACGACACGCTGGCCGGGCGCATCGGAAACGACCTCGGCCGCCGCACGGAGCTGGGCGTGCCGAGCGCCGAGCGGATCGGCGCGCTGCTGGCGCGCATGAGCGCGGCGGGCACGGCCCACGTCCGCACCCACACCGACATCGACCCCCAGGTGGGGCTGCGGGGTGTGGAGGCCGTGCTCGAGGCGGCCGCCTCCTCCCCCGTCGACGTTCGGCAGGTGGCCTTCCCCCAGCACGGCGTGCTGATCAACCCCGGCACGGCCGAGCTGCTCGAAGAGGCGCTGAAGAGCGGCGTGGAGGCGGTCGGCGGGCTCGACCCGGCGGGCATCGACCGCGACCCCGTACGCCACCTCGACCTGGTCTTCGGCCTGGCCGAGCGCTACGGCGCCCACCTCGACCTCCATCTGCACGACGGCGGGTCGCTCGGCGGGTGGGAGCTCGAGCTCATCACCGAGCGCACCCGGGCGCTGGGGCTGGGCGGCCGGGTGACGGTCAGCCACGCTTACGCGCTCGGCCAGCTCGACGACGCCTACCAGGACCGCCTGGTCCAGGGGTTCGCCGAGGCGGGCGTCGCCATCGCGACCGCGGCCGTCTACAGCTTCCCCGTGCCGCCGATCAAGAAGCTGCGGGCCGCGGGCGTCACCGTCGCCTGCGGCCACGACGGCATCCGCGACCTGTGGGGGCCCTACGGTAGCGGCGACATGCTGGAGCGGGCGATGCACGTCGCCTACCGCAGCACGTTCCGCAGGGACGAGGACATCGAGCTGGCGCTGGAGGCCGCCACCTACGGCGGCGCCCGCGCGCTCGGGCTGGAGTCGTACGGCCTGTCCCCGGGCGACCGGGCCGACCTGGTCGTGGTGCCGTGCGGGGGCGCGGCGGAGGCCGTGGTCGTTCACCCTGCGCGCACTCTGGTCATGAAAGACGGCGTCGTCCTGCACAATTGACCGGCGGGACCATCGAAAGGCAGGCAAGTGCTCTCTATTCACCAGCGGATCGCGGCAGAGCTGGGCGTACGCGACGGCCAGGTGCAGGCGGCCGTCGAGCTGCTCGACGGCGGCGCCACCGTGCCGTTCATCGCGCGATACCGCAAGGAGGTCACCGGCACCCTCGACGACGCGCAGCTGCGCACGCTCGAAGAGCGCCTGCGCTACCTGCGCGAGCTGGAGGAGCGGCGGGCGGCGATCCTTGAGTCGATCGAGTCTCAGGGCAAGCTCGACGACGAGCTGCGCGAGCAGATCATGGCGGCCGAGACCAAGGCCCGGCTCGAGGACATCTATCTGCCGTACAAACCCAAGCGGCGCACCAAGGCGCAGATCGCGCGCGAGCTCGGCCTGGAGCCGCTGGCCGACCAGCTGCTCGGCGACCCGACGCTCGACCCCGCCGCCACGGCCGAGGGCTTCGTCGCCGAGGGCGTGGCCGACGCGGGCGCGGCGCTGGAGGGGGCCAGGGCGATCCTGATCGAGCGGTTCGCCGAGGACGCCGACCTGATCGGCGGCCTGCGCGAGCAGCTCTGGAGCCGCGGGCAGCTCGTGTCCAAGGTCCGCGAGGGCAAGGAGGAGGCGGGGGCCAAGTTCTCCGACTACTTCGAGTTCGGCGAGCCGTTCACGAAGCTGCCCTCGCACCGGATCCTGGCGATGTTCAGGGGCGAGAAGGAGGAGGTGCTGTCGGTCGCGCTGGAGCCGGACGACAGCCCCGAATACGAGATGCGCATCGCGTCCCGGTTCGGCGTCTCCGACCAGGGTCGGCCGGCCGACAAGTGGCTGGGCGAGACCGTGCGCTGGGCCTGGCGCACCCGCATCCTCGTGCACCTCGGCATCGACCTGCGGATGCGGCTGTGGCAGACGGCCGAGGACGAGGCGGTGCGGGTCTTCGCGACCAACCTGCGCGACCTGCTGCTCGCCGCCCCCGCCGGGAGCCGGGCGACCATGGGCCTCGACCCCGGTCTGCGTACGGGGGTCAAGGTCGCCGTGGTCGACGCCACGGGCAAGGTCGTCGAGACCGCGACCATCTACCCCCACGAGCCCAAGCGGCAGTGGGACCAGTCGCTGGCCGTCCTGGGCGCGCTCGCGCAGCGCCACGGGGTCGAGCTGATCGCCATCGGCAACGGCACCGCCTCCCGCGAGACCGACAAGCTGGCCGGTGACCTGGTCAAGCACATGCCGTCGATCACCAAGATCGTCGTCTCCGAGGCCGGGGCCTCGGTCTACTCGGCCTCGCCGTACGCGTCGCAGGAGCTGCCCGAGCTCGACGTGTCCCTGCGCGGCGCGGTCTCGATCGCCCGCCGGCTCCAGGACCCGCTGGCCGAGCTGGTCAAGATCGACCCCAAGTCCATCGGCGTCGGCCAATATCAGCACGACCTGGCCGAGTCCAAGCTCTCCCGCTCGCTCGACGCGGTGGTCGAAGACTGCGTCAACGCCGTCGGGGTCGACGTCAACACCGCCTCGGCGCCCCTGCTGACGCGCGTGTCCGGCATCGGCTCCACGCTGGCCGAGAGCATCGTCCGCCACCGCGACTCCAACGGCCCCTTCCGTACGCGCGCCGCGCTCAAGCAGGTGCCCCGGCTCGGGCCCAAGGCGTTCGAGCAGTGCGCGGGCTTCCTGCGCATCCGCGAGGGCGACGACCCGCTCGACGTGTCGAGCGTGCACCCGGAGGCCTACCCGGTGGTCCGCCGGATCCTCACCTCGGCCAAGACCGACCTCAAGACGCTGATCGGCAACACCGCGGCCCTGCGCTCGATGAAGCCGGAGACCTTCACCGACGAGACGTTCGGCCTGCCGACGGTCACCGACATCCTGCGCGAGCTGGAGAAGCCCGGCCGCGACCCGCGTCCCGCCTTCAAGACCGCCGTCTTCAAGGAGGGCGTCGAGAAGCTCTCCGACCTGTCCTCGGGGATGATCCTGGAGGGCGTGGTCACCAACGTCGCCGCCTTCGGCGCCTTCGTGGACATCGGCGTCCACCAGGACGGCCTGGTCCACGTCTCGGCCATGTCGCGAACCTTCGTCAAGGACCCGCGTGACGTGGCCAAGCCCGGCGACATCGTCCGCGTCAAGGTCCTCGACGTCGACATCCCCCGCAAGCGCATCTCCCTGACCCTGCGCCTGGACGACGAGACCCCCGCCCAGTCGCAGGGCGACGGCTCCCGCCGAGGCGGCGGCCGCGGAGAGGGCAACCGCGGTGACGGGGGTCGCGGCGACGGCGGCCGCAGAGACGGTGCGCGTGGTGACGGTGCACGCGGCGACGGCGGGCGCGGCGACGGGAAGGGCAACGGCGGCCAGCGCGACCGCACCCAGGGCCGCGGCGACGACCAGCGCGGCCAGAAAGACAGCGGCCGTGGGGACGGCGGCCGTCGCGGCGGAGGCGGCGGAGGCGACCAGCGCGGTCGCGGAGACGGCCAGCGCGGCGGCCAGCGCCGCCAGGACCGCCCGGCCCCCTCCGGCGCCATGGCCGAAGCCCTCCGCAAGGCAGGCCTCACCGACTGACCCACCACCAACCCACATGGCCCCTCCGCGGAACCACTCCGCGGAGGGGCCATCGCGTCCCACCCCACCGCCCTCCCTCCGACGCAGCCGATACAGCACCGCACATACACCCACCACCCGACACCGCCCGCGCAAGGGATCACGGGCGCGCCACCCCACCGCCCACCCGTCGGCGCACCTGACTCGCCGCCTCGCGCACACCCGCCGGATACCGCCCGCGCGGGACGCACCCGCACACGGACCGCTGAATGCGGCCAACCGGAGCCGCCGGCGCGAAGGAGGCGTCGCTTCTGCCTCCCGGGCGGAGCGCGCCGCACCCGCACGCGGACCGTTGATGCGGTCACCTGGGGTCGTTCGCGTGGAGGTGCCGTGTACGGCTTGCGTCGATGACCTGGGCCGGGCGGCCGGGCAGTGTGCCGACGCGCGTCGCGGGCCGGCCGGGGCGATACGGTCGAAGAGTGAGCACGACAGCCTTCACCACAGCGATCGCCCAGGCCCGCGACCTCCTCCGATGGTGCTCGCCGCTGAGGACCGAGCTGTGGGCGGCGCGGCTCGCCGCCGATCTCGAGCCGGACCAGGTGGAGCCCTTCCTGCGGCAACTGTCCGAGGACGGCAGCACGGAGGCGCGGCTCGCGCTTGCGGCCCTGGCGGCGGTCGACCCGGCCGCCGACGCACGCCCGGCGCCCGACGCAGGACCCACGTCCGACGCGCCGCATGCAACCGAGTCGCGGCCCATAGCCGACACGGGTCCCACACCCGACGCGACGCAGGCAGCGGATTCGCGGCCCATAGGGGACGCGGGTCCCACGTCCGATGCACGGCCCGCGTCCGGCGAAAGTCCTGTGGCCGATGTGGGCCCGGAGTCCGGAGCAGATGCTCGGGGCGGGGCGGGCTCTCAGGGCCAGGCGGCGGCGAGCGTGTACGTGAGGGCCGCTGACGGCGTCGTGGAGACGCTGCCCGGGTGGGTGCGGCGGATGGGGCGGGTGGCGTGTGAGGGCGGCTGGTACGGCAAGGCGGACCCGTACGGCGAGCAGGCCCTCGCGGCCCTGTCGTTCCGGTACGAGAACGGCAAGGAGCCACACCTCCTCGTCGTCGCCATCGACCAGGTGAACGGCGGCCTGGCGGTGGACGCGGTGGTCGAGGAGGTGAAGTTCCTCGACGACCTGGGCCTGCGGGCCGAGGATCCGGGGGCGGTCGCGGGGCGGGTGCTGGACGCGTTCGAGCTGGGTGACCGGATCATGGGGGCGCTGGTCGCCGACACGCTGCCCGCCGTGCGGCCGGTCGCGCTGTCCAGGGCCCGCGCGGTGCCCGATCTCGTACGTCCGGCGCCCGACGACACCGTGAGCCGGTTCCGCGAGTTGCCGGACCTGCCCGGGGCGCGGGAGGCGTTTGAGAAGCTTGCCGAGTTCGTGGGTGATCGTCCTCTGTGGTGGAGCCCGGCGCGGGTCACCCAGTTCCTGACGTCCTGGTTGCCCAGGGAGGCCATCCTGTCGGAGGCGGGGATCGCGGCGATGCCGGAGGTGGTGCGGGCCTGGAGCCGGTTCTGCGGAGCGCATCCCGCGGTGCTCGCCCAGGTCGAGGCGGACGCGCCCCGGCTGCCTGCCCTCATGGCCGACGAGTCCTTGGCGAGCCTCGGCAAGCGCATCGCCAAGAACCGCCTCTGACGCCGGCGTCCCGATGCCCCCAGAGGCACGCCGGCGTCCTGGTACGCCCACGAGTGCGCCGCCATATCCGGATGCGGCCGCCGCTACGGCCGCGCTGAGGGCCGTAGCCCGTCGATGGCGAAGGTCAGCAGCCGTTCCCCCTGCTCGGGCGTCGTCTGCTCGCCCGCCCACGCAAGCGCGTTGATCAAGGTGTAGAAGTCCGGGGCGGTCGCGTCGGAGCGCACGGCGCCGGCCGCCTGCGCGCGTTCGAGCAGCCGTTCGCCGGCGGTCAGCACGGCCTGGCAGGCGGCGTGCAGTTCCGAGGTCTCGTCCTCGATGCTGCGCATGAGCGAGGTGGCCAGCCCCCGATACATCGCCGCGTGCGCGATCCCCGCGCGCGCCCAGGCGATCAGCGCCTCGTGGGCGTCCGGGTGGTCGAGGAGGTCGCGGGCCGTGCTGGCCAGAGCCTCCATGCGGTCGCGCATCAGGGCCTCGAGCAGCGCCTGCCGGGTGGGGAAGTGGCTGTAGAGCGTGCCGTTCGCCACCCCCGCGCGCCGCGCGACGTCCTCCAGCGAGGACTCCACCCCGTGCTCGGCGAACGCCGCCGCCGCTTCGGCGAGCAGCCGTTCGTAGTTGCGGCGCGCGTCGGCGCGCATCCGGCGCCGGGGCGCTGGGCCGGTGGTCGTCATGGACGCTCCCAGGTTGCTTAACTTGAGACTATCTCAATATATTTCTTGAGACAGTCTCAGCTTACCGTTAGGAGCCCTGGTGAACCTCGTCGACAAGCCCGTCCTGGTGACCGGCGCCACCGGACGCCAAGGCGGCGCCACCGCCGCCCAGCTGCTGGCCTCCGGCTGGCCGGTCCGCGCCCTCGTTCGCGACCCGGACGCCCCGGCGGCCCAGGCGCTGAAGGCGAAGGGCGCCGAGCTCCGCGTTGGAGACCTCGACGACACCGGCTCGCTCGCGGAAGCGGCGGCCGGCGCGTACGGCGTCTTCGGCGTCACGCCCGACGACGACGACCTCGACCGGGAGATCCGCCGCGGCCGCGGCCTCGTCGACGCCGCCGCCGCGGCCGGAACCTCTCACTTCGTGTTCACCTCGGTCGGCGGCGCCGACCGAGGTTCCGGCCTGCCCTACTGGGACAGCAAGTGGCGGATCGAGCAGCACATACGCGCGGCCGGCCTGCCCGCGACGATCCTGCGGCCGGTCCGGTTCATGGAGAACCACACCATTCCCGGCCTGCCCGTCGGCGGGATCGCCGGCGGCGAGCTCAGGCACCTCTTCGGCCCGGACACGCCGGTGCAGCTCATCGCCGCCGCCGACATCGGCGTCTTCGCCCGCCTCGCCTTCTCCCACCCGCGGGACTACCTCGGGCAGGCGATCGAGATCGCCGGGGACGAGCTGACCCCCAGACGGACGGTGGAGCTGATCAGCCGGAGCCTCGGGCGCGAGATCATCTACCGGCAGTTGCCCATCGGCTCTCTCGGGCTCGGCCCGGACGCCGAGAGTGCCTTCGCGGACGAGCGCGGACTGTGGCGCGCCGACATCGCGGCGTTGCGCGAACGCCACCCCGGCCTCCTGGACTTCCGCACCTGGCTCCGGGACGGCGGCACCGAGCGGATCCGGGCCCTGCTCACCTGAGCTGCGCGGACGCGCTCGACAGGAGCATGTCGAGGGCCGTGGGGTAGGCGCTGTCGTTCATCTCGGCCACCAGCAGCGGCGCCGTCGCGGCGATGTTCGGGTGCGTACGGGCGGGCAGCCGCGCGTACGTGGCCTGCCACACCTCCTCGTCCGCCTCCCGCGCCGCCTTCGGCAGGGCCAGCGTGGCGGCGTCGAGGATGGCGAAGGCCAGGCTCTGGTCGATGAACGCGTGATAGATCCGCACCGCGTCCCCGTCCGCGAACCCGGCACCGCGCAGGATGCCGATGATGGTCTCGTCCCCGGCCACCTCGTTCGGCCGGCCGGTGACCCGGCTGGCGGTCAGCACCGCGGCCTGCGGGTGCGCCAGGTACGCGTGGTGGATGCGCAGGCCCAGATCACGCAGGTCGGCGCGCCAGTCGCCGGTGGGCCGCCAGTCGGCCATCGCCGTGCCGAACAGCTCGTCCGCGATCGCCAGCACCAGGTCGTCCATGCCGCGGAAATAGCGGTAGACCGTGCTGGCGTCCGCGCCCAGGGCCAGGCCCAGGCGGCGGGCGGACAGCCCCGCGGCCCCGTGCTCGCGGAGCATGCGGAGGGAGGTCTCCACGATGAGCTGATGGGTGAGGACCTGCCCGTGTTTGGTGGGACGGCGCCGCCTGCGCGCCGCCTCCGGCACCACTCGCTTGGCCACGAGTACGGCCTCCTTATGCCAACGCCATTGACGTTGACGAGCCTACCCAAGTTAAATTCTCGACACACCCCCCAACACAGCATTAAAAGGGGACTTATCGTCATGCGTATCCTTCTCGTTGGAGCCGGCGGCGTGGGAACCGCCATCACCCGGATCGCCGCCCGCCGCCCTTTTCTCGAGCACATGGTGGTCGCCGACTACGATCTCCCCCGCGCCAAGGCCGCCGTCGCCGCGCTGGGCGAGCAGGCGGACCGGTTCACCCCTGTCAAGATCGACGCGGCCGACCGGGCCGCGGTCACCGCGCTGCTGAAAGAGCACCGGTGCGACGTCCTCCTGAACGCCACCGACCCCCGATTCGTGTTGCCGCTGTTCGACGCGGCCCTCGCGGCCGACGCCGACTACCTCGACATGGCCATGTCGATGTCCAGGCCGCACCCCGACCGCCCGTACGAGGAGGTGGGGGTCAAGCTGGGCGACGACCAGTTCGCCCGCGCCGCCGAGTGGGCCGCGCAGGGCCGGCTGGCGCTGGTCGGCATGGGCGTGGAGCCCGGCCTGGCCGACGTGTTCGCCCGCTACGCCGCCGACGAGCTCTTCGACGAGATCGAGGAGATCGGCATCAGGGACGGCGCCAACCTGACCGTCGACGGCTACGAGTTCGCCCCGTCGTTCAGCATCTGGACCACCATCGAGGAGTGCCTCAACCCGCCGGTCATCTACGAGAAGGACCGCGGCTGGTACACCACCGAGCCGTTCAGCGAGCCCGAGATCTTCGACTTCCCCGACGGGATCGGCCCCGTGGAGTGCGTCAACGTCGAGCACGAGGAGGTCATGCTGGTCCCCCGGTGGATCCCGGCGCAGCGGGTGACCTTCAAGTACGGGCTCGGCGAGGACTTCATCGGCAAGCTCAAGACCCTGCACGCACTCGGCGTGGACCGCACCGAACCGGTCGCGGTCCGGACCGACGACGGCACCGCCAGGGTGTCGCCGCGCGACGTGGTGGCCGCCGTGCTGCCCGACCCGGCGGGCCTCGGCGACCGCATGCGGGGCAAGACCTGCGCCGGGACCTGGGTGAAGGGCGTCAAGGACGGCCGGCCCCGCGAGGTGTACCTCTACCACGTGGTGGACAACCAGTGGTCGATGCGCGAGTACGGCTCCCAGGCCGTGGTCTGGCAGACCGCCGTGAACCCCGTCGTCGCCCTGGAACTGATGGCGAACGGGGTCTGGAAGGGCGCGGGCGTGCTGGGGCCCGAGGCGTTCGAGCCGGGCCCGTTCCTGGACCTCCTGGTGGAGTACGGGTCACCCTGGCGCATGCGCGAACAGTGAGCGCGAGATCATGGAGGCGTAACGACCCGCACGACGAAGGGCAGCGCCTTGAGCATCGCCGACGACCCCGACCGCGCACCGGCCCGCTCCCACTTGTACGCCATGGGCTGGTCGGAGGAGGACATG
The DNA here is from genome assembly GCF_040680035.1 of Nonomuraea sp. NPDC052116. Lineage (NCBI taxonomy): Bacteria > Bacillati > Actinomycetota > Actinomycetes > Streptosporangiales > Streptosporangiaceae > Nonomuraea > Nonomuraea sp. NPDC052116. Next base: position 142,517 of record NZ_JBFAWA010000010.1, read on the forward strand.
CGCCGCCCGGTGGTCGGCATCGCCTCCACCTGGACCGGCACGATGCCGTGCAACCTCACCCACCGTGAGCTGGCCGCCCACGTGGCCGAGGGGGTGCGCGCGGCGGGCGGCACGCCGATGGAGTTCAACACCATCGCGGTCTCCGACAACCTCACGATGCACACCCCCGGCATGCGCACGTCGCTGGTCAGCCGCGAGGTCATCGCCGACTCGATCGAGCTCATGGGTCGCGCGCACGGCTTCGACGCGCTGGTGGTCATCGTGGGCTGCGACAAGACCGTGCCGGCCGGGATCATGGCGCTCGCCCGCCTGGACGTGCCCGCCGTCGTCCTCTACAGCGGCACGATGATGCCCGGCAGGTGGCGCGGGCGCGACGTCACGATCCAGGACATGTGGGAGGCCCTCGGCGAGCGCGCCGTCGGCCGCCTCGACCAGGCGGAGCTGGACGACCTGGCCAAGCACGCCTGCCCGGGCGCCGGCACCTGCGCCGCCCAGTACACCGCCAACACCATGGGCAGCGTCGCCGACTTCCTCGGCCTGGCGCCGTTCGGGGTGGGTGACATCCCGGCGGTGGCGGAGGAGAAGAACGCCGCGGCCCGGCGCGTCGGCGAGATCGCCATGGAGGCGCTGGCCCGCGACGCCCGCCCCTCGCGGGTGCTGACCGCGGACGCCCTGCACAACGCGATCGTCTCGGTCGCCGCCATGGGCGGCTCCACCAACGCCGTCCTGCACCTGCTGGCCATCGCCCGCGAGGCGGGGCTGCCGCTGCGCATCGACGAGATCGGCGAGGTCTGCCGGCGGGTCCCGATCATCACGGGGCTCAAGCCGAGCGGCGGCGACCACACGGCCCTGGACCTGTGGCGGGCCGGCGGCACCTCGCTGGTGGTGCGCCGCCTGCTGGAGGCCGGGCTGCTGCGCGAGAACGCCACGCTGGTGGACGGCCGCACGCTGGCGGAGGTCGCGGCCGACGCCGAGGAGACGCCGGGGCAGGAGGTGGTGGCGAGCGTGGCCGAGCCGTTCAAGCCGCGTGGCGCGCTGGCCATCCTGCGGGGCTCGCTCGCGCCCGACGGCTGCGTGCTCAAGCTGGGCGGCAAGGACGACTTCCGCCACGAGGGCCCGGCCAAGGTGTTCGACTCGGAGCACGACTGCTACGTCGCCATCCAGGAGGGTCACATCGTGCCGGGCGACGTCATCGTCCTGCGTTACGAGGGCCCCGCGGGCGGTCCCGGCATGCAGGAGATGCTCTCGATCACGGGCCCGCTCGTCGGCCGCGGCCTCGGCGCCTCGGTGGCGCTGGTCACCGACGGGCGCTTCAGCGGGGTCTCGCACGGGCGCGTCGTCGGGCACGTGGCGCCGGAGGCGTACCACGGCGGGCCGATCGCGCTGGTGCGTGACGGTGACACGGTGGTCATCGACAGCGCGGCGGGGACGATCGAGCTGGTGGTGCCGGAGGAGGAGCTGGAGCTGCGCCGCGCCTCGTGGAAGCGGCCCGAGAGAGAGGTCGAGCGGGGGGTGCTGTCCAAGTACATGGCGACGGTGGCCTCCGCCTCGGACGGCGCCGTCACGGCCTGATCCGGATCGAGCAGGCGGCCCGGGCCGCTATGCTGCGCAGTGACGTACTCGAGCCGTTGTTAGGAGATTTGCGCGATGTACAAGGAGTTCGCTGTCGAGGCCGTGATGTGGCTCGTTCCGGTCGCGGTGCTGATCGGGGTGGCACTCCTCGTCACCGCGTGAGCCAGGGGCTCAGCCGGGGGTCGGCTCGGCCCCTGGCGGCCGCTCAGCGGTAGTACCTGTTGGCGTAGCGGTTGAAGCTGCTGAAGCCGTCCAGCCAGTTGTTGTAAGACTGGGACAGGGCCCGCGTCCGCACGGTGCAGGCGGCCCAGCGGATGAGCTGGGCGCTGGCGGTCGTCGTCTCCGTGGACGCGGACGCGCCGGCGGGCGCCGCCATGAGTGTGGTGGTGGCGGCGGCGGTAAAGAAGATCCGATACGAAACGGTTATCCGTTCTCCCACAAGGCCAGCGGCCTACGCGGTGAAGCTCCCGGGCTCGTTGAGCTCGGCGATGGCCAGCTCGGCCGTGGTGCGGATGTCGAAGAACTTGTCGAGCGCGGTGATCGCGAACAGGTGCTTGCACCGGCCGTTCAGCCCCGCCAGCAGCAGCCGGCCGCCCGAGGCGGTGACGGCCTTGTGCAGGTAGACCAGCACGGACAGGCCGGAGGAGTCACAGACGCTGACCGCCTGCATGTCGATGACGAGCATCGGGGGCTGGGTGAGATCGAGGGCCTTGGTGACACGGTCACGGACCTCGGCGGCAGACCCGAAGTCGAAGTCCCCCGTCAGTCGCGCGATGACACAGGGTCCCTGGAGCCCGAGGCTTATCGACAAGGCCTGCTCCGAAGTCACCCAGCTCCACCTACCTGCATTGCTCGCCCGATCCACCTACTTTACGAGAAGTAGCGCTTCGGGTTGAACACCAGCATCTGCTCAATCTGGTCGTCGGTCACACCCGAGTCCAGCAGTGCGGCCAAGACGTCATCGTGGATGTGATCGTAGCGCCAGTTCGGCGCAAGCGTTGAGCGGGCCTCGTCCCAGGCGCCGCCGAAGTAGTCCATGAAGCACGCCGTGTCGTGGCTGAGGACCATGCGATCGGCGTATCCGCGCCGGCAGAGCTCCGCGACCGTGGCCACCCGCTGCGCGGTCGGATTGTACGGATCCAGCCCGAACCGATCCATCCCCAGCGTCGCGCCCGTGTCGGCCAGGCGCATGAGGTAGTCGAGGTCGTTGCTGTCGCCCGCGTGCCCGACGACCACCTTCGCCAGGTCGACGCCCTCCTTGGCGAACAGGTCGAGCGCGATCAGCCCGCTCTGCGTGAAGGAGTTCGTGTGGATGGTGATCGGCGCGCCGGTGCGCAGGTGCGCCTGCGCGACGGCCCGGCAGATGCGCTCGACGCCGGGCGTCAGGCCCTTCTGCTCGACCACGCACTTGAGGAACGCCGCCTTCACGCCGGTGTCGGCGATGCCCTCGGTGAGGTCGCGGACGAAGTCGTCGATCATCGGGTCCGGCATGTCGATGAACAGGCCGGGGCCGCGGTGCTCGTACTGGTGGGGCAGCTCCTCGAAGGAGTAGATGCCGGTGGCGACCACGATGTTCAGGCCGGGCACCTGCTCGGCGACGCGCTGGATGCGCGGGATGTAGCGGCCGAGGCCCCACACCGTCGGGTCGACGATCGTCCGCACGCCCTTCGCGGCCACCGCGTTCAGCTTGGCGACCGCGTCCGCCACCCGGGCCTCCTCGTCCCACCAGGCGCCTCTGCCGTAGTTGTCGAGGTGCTCGGTGGCGAGGACGAACACGTGCTCGTGCATGAGCGTCTGCCCGAGCTCCTCGACGTCTACGGGGCCGCGAATGGTGGGGACGGTGGCCATGGGCGCCTCCATACCGGCTGGTCGGTGTGCGCCACCGTAGGCTCCCTCCGGACCTCCGTCAACCAGCCACTCCGGCCGCGGCGAGGCGGCGGAACAGCGGCTCGGGCCGGGGCAGCCGCTCGCCGGCGACCGCCGCCGCCACCCGCGCCGCCGCCGTCGGCAGGAAGGGCTCCAGCTGTACGGCCAGCGTCCGGCACGCGTGCACCAGCGTCCCCAGCGCGGCCTCCTGCCCGGCCCGGGGCTGCCGCCACGGCTGGGTCCGCTCGACGTACCTGTTGGCCTCCTCGACGAGCGTCCAGACGGCCGTCGCCGCCCGCCGGAAATCGAATGCCTCCAGCGCCTCGTCCACCGGCACCGCGGCCAGCTCCTCCCCGGCCGGGGGCACGTGGCCGTCCAGGAAGCGGTGGACCATGGTGGCGACGCGGTTGACCAGGTTCCCCAGCCCGTTGGCCAGGTCCTCGTCCGCCCGGGCGACCAGCCGTTCCTCGGTGAAGTCGGCGTCGCCCACGCGCGGCACCTCGCGCAGCAGCCACCACCGCACGGCATCGACCCCGTACGCGTCCACGAGCGCCACCGGATCGGCCGCGCCGCCCGACGACTTGCTGATCTTGCGGCCGCCCACCGTGAGGTAGTCGTGCACGAAGATCTCCGTGGGCAGCGGCTCGCCCGCGGACAGGAGCATCGCCGGCCAGTACACCGCGTGAAACCGGATCACGCCCTTGCCCATCAGGTGCGCCTTGCGCCGCTCGGAGACCCACCAGCGGTCGTAGTCGTCGCCTTCGAGCGCGGTGACGTAGTTGGCCAGCGCGTCCCACCACACGTACACCACCTGGTCCGGGTCGCCGGGCACGGGGATCCCCCACCCGCGGGCGCGGGCGGCGGAGCGCGAGACGCTGATGTCGTCCAGCCCGGCCTCGATGAACGCCAGCACCTCGTTCCGCCGCGCGACCGGCTCGATCCTGAGCCGCCCGCCGCGGATGAGCTCGCTCAGGGCCTCCTGGTAGCGGGAGAGCCGGAAGAACCAGTTGTGCTCGGACACGCGCTGCAGCGGCGCCTCGTGCCCGTCGGGACAGGGGCCTTCCGGGTAGAACTGCTCGCAGCCCACGCAGTAGAGCCCCTCGTAGTGCCGCTGGTAGAGGTCGTGCCCGGTCGCCTCCCAGATCCGCTCCACCCCGGCCCGGTGCCCGGGGTGGACGCTCGTCCGGATGAACGAGTCGAACGACAGGTCCAGCGGCCCCCGCAGCCCCTCGAACGCGGCCGCGTTCCGGTCCACCAGCTCCCGCACCGGCACGCCCGCCGCCTCGGCGGCCAGCACGTTCTTCAGCGAGTTGTCGTCGGTCCCGGTCTGGAACCGCACCGGCTCGCCGCGCCGCCGGTGGTGCCTGGCCAGCACGTCGGCCTGCACGAGCTCCAGGGCGTGCCCGAGGTGGGGACGGGCGTTGACGTACGGGATGGTCGTCGTGAGATACATCAGGTGCCTCCAAGGGGCCCCGAACACGACGAGAGGCCCCGCTCGCAGGGCCTCGACAAGACGTCGCCGACGAAACCCCTAAGGGGCCATCATCTTCGGCGAGATCGTCATGCCGCCCATGCTAACGACGTCCACCCGCCCCGGCCATCCGTTAACGCCCGGCGCGGCCGTCAGGTGTCGGCGTCGTCAGTGCCGGCGGCGGGGTCGGGGGCGGGCACGACCAGCACCGGCCGGCCCGCGTTGTGCAGCACTCGGTCGGACGTGCTGCCGAGCAGCAGCGAACGCACCCCGCCGAACCCCCGCGTCCCCGTCACGACGAGCCTGGCGTCGATCTCGTCGGCCACGTCCACGATCGTCGACCACACCGCCACCGAGTCCGGATCGCACCGCGGGGTCGCGTCCAGGCCGGCCTTGCGGGCGAGGTCCGCGCCGTGCTCGGCGAGCTCCCGCATCGCCCCCTCGATCGCCGCGTCCTCCGTGCCCAGCTGGTCGATCGCCATCATGAGCCCGGCGGAGGCCCTGGCCGAGGCCATCGCCGCCCGCTCCCACACCGTCAGCACGACGGCGGACTCACCCTTCAGGAGCTCACCCGCGAAGGCGATCGCGGCCTTGGCGTCGTCGGAACCGTCATACGCAATCAAAATCGTCATCTCGGCACTCCCACATCGTGATCGGGCCCGTACCCCTATCCCGGGCGAGCCGTTTCACGCCTACGTCAGGGGTAGCCGCCTCATATGACCGTCACGCGATTCCACGACCTGCCCCTCGCCCAGCGCGATCGCGAGTGGGACGCCGCCGCGGCGGACAAGCGGGTGCGCAAGTGGGCGGACGCCGAGGACAAGCCGAACGCGACATACCGCGAGGCCTTCAGCTGGTTCGACGCCGACGACGCCGACGAGTTCGGGGCGTACAAGCTGCCGATCGCCGACGTCGTGAACGGGGAGCCGAAGGCGGTGCCCCGGGCCGTGTTCGCGGCGGCCGCGGTCATGGAGGGCGCCAGGGGCGGGGTGGATCTGCCGAAGAAGGACATCGAACGCGTCAAGGAGCACCTGGCGCACTACTACGCCAAGCTGGGCGAGGAGCCGCCCTGGGAGCGCTGAGCCAGCGGCTTGAGCATCGACAGCCCGGCCAGCGCCAGCACGCCGATTTCGGTGACCACCACGGCCCGCTGGGTCAGCCCGGCCGGGATCTCGTCGTTGGTCAGCGGGATGCCGAACATCCGCACCACGTACGGGACCACGACCAGCAGCAGGGCTCCGAGCGCCACCCCGCTGAGGATCCGCACCGCCTTGGCGTACCGGATCCTGGCCTTGGCCAGCAGCATCCCCGCCGCGGGCATCACCAGGAACGCGGCGAAGGCGGCGTACCGGTGGATGCCACCCGACAACGACAGCGGCACGCCCGGCCGGTCGGTGGGGAAAGCGCCGATCAGGAACATGCTCGCCCCCCACGCCAGCAGCAGCGCGACGACCCAGCGGCTCATCCCGGCCCGGCGCATCGCCTCGGCGATCAACGCGGAGCCCACCGCGAACAACGTCAGCGAGGCGGGCAGCAACCAGCCGGACGCCTGGAAGGCGTACTCGCTGATGACGCTGTGCAACGGGTCGAGGTCGGATTCCGCGTGGAGGGTGAGCATGGCGCCGCTTCCGGTGCCGATGGCCGCGAATCCGCTGACAAGCAATGCCTTCATGCCTCAAAGCTCGTGGAACACGGCCTCGCGGAATATCGGAGATCGACCCTGAAGTGACCTGAACGATCCCTTAATACCTCGGTCGGAAACAACCCTGAGAACACCCGGCCACCTGCGCGGACGTGACCCTGAGTAGGGACTCCCCCCTCAGGGTGGGTCCCGGATGCCTGACCCGGTTTGACCTGGAACGCACTCCAGGGGTGAACCTGGAAACATGAAGAAGCGCACTCTCGGGAACGGCGGGCCTCAGGTCTCGGCGCTGGGCCTCGGCTGCATGGGCATGTCCGACTTCTACGGTCCGGGCGACGAGAAGGAGTCGATCGCCGTCATCCACCGCGCACTCGACCTGGACATGAATTTTCTGGACACGGCCGACACGTACGGGCTCGGGGCCAACGAGGAGCTCGTCGGCCGGGCCGTCAAGGACCGGCGGGACGAAGTGGTGCTGGCCACCAAGTTCGGCGTCAAGCGCGGCGGCGGCACCCGCTCCGTCGAGAACAGCCCGGAGTACATCAGGGCCGCCTGCGACGCCTCGCTCCGGCGCCTCGGCGTGGACCACATCGACCTGTACTACATGCACCGCCGCACCAGGAACGTCCCCGTCGAGGAGTCGGTCGGCGCGATGGCCGAGCTGGTCGAGCAGGGCAAGGTAGGCCATATCGGGCTGTCGGAGGTGAGCGCGGACACCCTGCGCAGGGCCTCGGCCGTCCACCCGATCGCGGCCCTGCAGAGCGAGTACTCGCTGTTCACCCGGGGCCTGGAGGCGGAGATCCTGCCCACGGCCAGGGAACTGGGCGTGGCGCTGGTGGCGTACTCGCCGATCAGCCGCGGCTTCCTGTCCGGCGCGCTGCCGCCCGTGGAGGAGCTGTCCGAGGACGACGTCCGCCGGTGGATGCCGCGCCTCGCGGGCGAGAACGCCGAGCGCAACGCCGGGCTGGTCGCGGAGGTACGGAAGATCGCCGACGCCGCCGGGATCACCGCCGCGCAGCTCGCGCTGGCCTGGGTGCTGGCCCAGGGGGACGACGTCGTGCCGATCCCGGGGACGAAACGGCTGACGTACCTGGAGGAGAACGCGGCGGCGGCCGGCATCACGCTGACCGCCGACCAGCTCGCCGCCCTGGCCCGCGCCGTCCCGGCGGACGCCGTCGTCGGCACCCGTTATCCGGATATGTCGGAGATCGAGGGGTAGCCGCGGCAGGCCGGGCTCAGGCGACGGGGCCGGGCGCGTCGAAGTAGACGCGGATGGCGGTCGCCCCCGGGCGGGTGTGCACGCGTACGAGGTCGCTCAGGAGGTTGACGATCAGCAGCCCGCGCGACCCCGCGTGGCGCGGGTCGACCGGGCGGCGGCCCACCAGCGGGTCGGTGATGTGCCCGGCGTCGCTGACCTCGCACACCAGCCGCCCATCCTCGGCCCAGGCCCGGATCGTGCCCGAGCCGCCGCCGTGGTCGAGGCTGTTGGCGCCCAGCTCGGCCACCGTCAGCTGGATGTCGTCGAGCCGGTCGCCGGAGAACCCCATCTCCGCCGCCCGCCGCGCGGCCAGGCCGCGGGCCGCCGACAGGCCGGTGTGGTCGAAGCGCAGCGAGACGAAGTCGGCGGGCTCGTCGAGCGGCCGGTTGTGCGCGGAGACCACCAGCTCGGGCGCGTATTCGGCGCTGGCCCACTCCCCCGAGAGGTCGCACAGCACGGGGTGGGTGCGCTCCGCCTCCTGGAGGACCTCGGGAGCGAGCCGGTCGGCGTCGTACGGGCACAGGATCGTGACCCGCCGACCCGCGAACGACAGGTTGATCAGCGCCTCGTGCTGCGCGGCGGCCCCGTATTCCGTCCTGGTGCGCCCCGGCCACATCGGCTCGCCGATGATCCGCACGTGCCCGCCGGTATGCCGGTCGGCGAAGTCGCGCAGCACGGCGGGGATGATCCGCCCCGGATTGCGCCCGGCCTCCTGCATGTCGAGCAGGTGCACGGACTTGGCGTCGTCGCCGAGCTCGGCCTCGATCAGGGCCAGATTACGGGCCGGCACCGCGATCGCGACAGGCTCGTCCAGGGCCAGCCCCGCGCGGACGAATGCGCTGGTGGCAGCCACATATTCCCGGTCACCCCGATAGAGGAGCGCCGGGTGCGTGAACGATTCCGCCAACATCAGAATTCACGCTACCCAAGGAAGATGACTTCACCGCAATCCGGTGGGTACGTAATTGGCGTGAAGCGAATCCGGGTCGTTCGCCGCCCCCGCCTCGTCCGGGGGCCGCTCCCCCTTGATCTCCGCACCCCTTCCGGCAGACAACTCCCGTTCTGAGCGCCGCCACCCCGTATGCTCAAGATATGTCGCAATTGCAGATGCGAGTGTCCGACGAGGACCGAGAGCGCACCGCGCAGCAGCTCCAGCACGCCTTCGCCGAAGGCCGGCTCACCCAGCTGGAGCTCGAAGACCGCCTTGAGATCGCCCTCACCGCGAGGACCTACGGCGAACTGCTGGGCCTGATCGAGGATCTCCCCACCGACCAGCCGCAGGTCGACGACGTGATCGAGCTGGAGTCCAAGAACGGCCACATCAAGCGCGCCGGCGACTGGGCCGTCCCCCGGCGGCTGCGGGCGGCCTCCAAGTACGGCGGCGTCGAGCTGGACCTCTCCGAGGCCGTCATCACCCACCCGGTGGTGGACATCGAACTCGACCTCGCGTACGGCTCCGCCAAGATCATCCTTCCGGACGGCGGCGTCGCGAACGTGGACGCCTTCCGCAGCGACTGGGGCCAGGTCCACACCTCCGACGTGCCCGGCAGGCCCCGCCCCGGCGCCGTCCACGTGGTGATCAGCGGCGCCACGAAGTACGGCAGCCTGACCGTCCGCTACCCCCGCAAACGCTGGCTCGCCCGCTGAGGCTTTACGCCGGCTTGATACCCGTGGTGTTAGTGGGGTGCAAGCGACAGTCAAGGGCTGATCCATAATGTTCCCTTCGTTCGTAGAAACCACCGAAGGGCAAGAAATGACTCCCCCTCGTCGTCGCCTGGCCGTCGCGGCCGCGACGCTGACCCTTGCTGTCCTCACGAGCACCGGCTGTGGTGCCCTGGGCCAGGCGGTTGACTGCAACACCGCCGCCAATGAGGCCACCAAGATCATGAATGAGTGGACGACCACGATCACCAAGGACGCCACCGACACGAAGGCCATCGGCACGGCCTCGAAGGACGCGGCGAGCAAGACCAAGGAGCTCGCGGGCAAGTACGACGGCGAAGTCGCCGCCGCACTGAACGACCTCGCCGCCGGTTTCGAGACCCTGGAGAAGGGCGACCTGGCCGAAGTGTCCTCGTTCACGGGCAAGATGCAGGGCTTCTCGACCAAGATCACCTCTGCCTGCAGCTGACGCTGAGCCCGCGGTCGCCGTTCCGCCTGTGGGGGGCAGGACGGCGCGGCGGCCGCGCCACGTTCGGGTGGATTCGTTCTACCCTTGCTGCCCGTGACGGGTGACACTCTGGCGGCGCGACAGGGGGCGTCCGCCGCCGCCTCCCTCTGGAGGATCCGGCTGTCCGGCCACCGCGTACGCGTGGGCGCCATCGCGCTCGCCGCCGCGGTGGCCTACGCCGTGCTCGGCCTGGTCAAGCTGGCCACGTTCCGGGCCACGTCGTTCGACCTGGTGATCGTGGACCAGGCGGTGCGCAACTACGCGGCGCTGCGGCCGCCGCACATCCCCGTGCTGGGCATGTTCCACGGGCGGGGCATGGACTACGTGCAGCTCGCCGACCACTTCTCGCCCGTCTACGCGATGCTCGCGCCCTTCTACTGGATCCACGACGGGCCCGAGACGCTGATCGTCGCGCAGGCGCTGCTGTTCGCCGCCGCGATCCCGTTCATCTGGCTGTTCACCCGGCGCGTGCTCGGCGTGGCGCCCGCCTACCTGGTCTCCGTGGCGTACGCGCTGTCGTGGCCCGTCGCGCAGGCCGTGGCGTTCGACGCGCACGAGGTCATGTTCGTCCCCGTGCTCACCGCGATCATGATCGAGCGCTACCACGCCGGCCACCGGCTGCCCGCCCTCATCGCGATGCTCGACCTCCTGCTGGTCAAGGAGGACATGGGGCTGATGGTAATCGGGGCGGGGCTGTGCCTGCTCGTCCTGGGCGACCGGCTGCGGGGGCTGCTGTGCATGGCGCTCGGGATGGGAGCCGTCCTGCTCGTACGCGGGCTGGCGATCACGGCCTTCGGCGGCGACTCCAAGGACTTCTGGGCCTACAACCATCTCGGCCCCGACGTGCCGAGCGCGATCCTGGCGCTGCTGCGCGACCCGATCGCGGCCGTGCTGCTGCCGTTCAGCGAGGAGGCCAAGGTCGACACGCTGTTCCTGCTGGTGTGGCCGACGCTGCTGCTGTGCCTGCTCTCGCCGCTGTCGCTGGTGGCGCTGCCGCACGTGCTGGAGCGCATGCTGTCCGACCGCTCCCAGTGGTGGCAGGCCGACTTCCAGTACAGCGCGTTCACCGTGGTCATCCTCTTCTGCGCGGGCGTGGACGGGCTGGCCAGGCTGCTGCGCTGGCTGAAGCGCTCCGACGACACCTCGCTCAAGCTCGCCTGGGCGACGGCGGTCTGCGTGGTCGCGATCACCCTGGTGCCCAGATTCGCGCTGGACCAGCTCTACCATCCGCCCTTCTACCAGGAGCCCAAGGCGGCCGCCGCCGCCGAGGCCGTGAGCAAGGTGCCCTCCGGGGTCACCGTCGAGGCGGTCAACTCCGTCGGCCCCGCCCTGACCTCCAGGACCACCGTCCTGCTGTGGACGGCCCAGTCGCACGGCGCGCCGTGGGTGGTGGCCGACACCTCCCGCTGGGAGTTCCCCTTCGGCTCGGCGGACGAGCAGCGCGCCGCGGTCGACGCGCTGCAGGGCCAGGGGTACGCGAAGGTGTTCGAGCGCGACGGTTACGTGGTGCTCCGGCGCGGCTGAAGCGCCTCCGCGTAGGCCCGGTCGAACCCGTCGAGGACCGACGGCCACGAGCCCGCCGCCGGAGGGGTCGCCCGGTTGTGCGCGGCGATCGACTCGCGCAGCGCCGCGTCCGTGCAGAGCCGGGCCACCGCGCGGGCCAGATCGCCGAGCGTGTGGCCGAGCAGCCCCTCCGTGCCGTCCGCGACGAAGTCGGCCACCCCGCTCTGCGCCCTGGCCACCACCGGCAGCCCCGCGGCCCGCGCCTCCAGCGCCGCGATGCCGAACGACTCGCGCGGCGCGGGCGCCACGAACACGTCCGCCGCCTCCAGCACCTTCGCGATCTGCTCCCGCGTGTAGCGGCCCGGCAGGGAGACCCAGCCGGCCATGCCGTGCCGGGCGAGAAAACGTTCCATCTGGCCGCGAGCCGGCCCGTCGCCGACGATGGTGGCGCGCATGGGGATACTGGCGGGCACCCGCCGTCTGGCCGCCTGGAGCAGCCTCAGCAGGCGTACGGGCTGCTTGCGCGGCGCCAACCGGCCCACAGCGACGATGTGCACCTCTTCCCGCCGGTCGGGCGTGCCGGGCGGCGGAGCCCAGCCCGACAGGTCGAGGCCGTTGGAGACCACCCGGACCGGCACCTCGGGCCCGGCCACGGCGCGGATCGGGACCGCGGCGGCGTTGCTGACCGTGGTCGCCACCAGCCGCCACCGCTGCCAGCCGAACGCCAGCCGCAGCAGCCGGTAGAGCGCCCGCGTGACCGGGTCCCACATGCTGTGCACGGTCACCACGCACGGCAGCCCGGCCCGCGCGGCGGCCCGCACGCCCATCCAGGCGAACGGCGAGACCGCCCCCGTGTGCACGTGCACCACGTCGGGGCGCAGGGACGTGAGCCGGCGCGTGAGATGCCCCACTCCGAACGGGTGAACGGGCAGGTCGAACGGCATTCTGGCGACGATCCGGTGGACCCCGGGCAGCGGCTCGCCCCTCGTCGCCGTGGCCACGGAGACGTCGTGTCCCGCCTCCCGCTGCATCCGCACGAGATCGGCCACCTGGACCTCGATCCCCCCGAGTCGCGGCAGGTAACAGTCGCTCACGTGAAAGATCCGCACCCCTCCCAGACTAATCTGGGCGTGTGCCTCCACGTACCGCAGTGTTCTTTCACGCTCACCCTGACGACGAGGCCCTGCTGACGGCGGGCACCATGGCGATGCTCGCGGCCGAGGGACACCGCGTGGTGCTCGTGGTGGCCACCGCGGGCGAGCGCGGCCTGGCCGAGATGGAGCCCGGCGAGGCGCTCGGCGAGACCAGGCTCAAGGAGCTCTACGAGTCGGCCGCGCTGCTCGGCTGCGCCCGCGTGGAGTGTCTCGGCTACGGCGACTCGGGGCTGAGCCCCAAGGGCGGCATCGCCGAGGAGCGGCCCGACAACGCCTTCATCGACGCCGACACCGAGGCGGCGGCCAAGGCGCTGGCCGCGATCCTGCAGGAGGAGGAGGCCGACCTGCTGGCGATCTACGATCCGGCGGGCGGCTACGGGCACCCCGACCACGTGCAGGTGCACCGGGTGGGCAAACGAGCGGCGAAGATCGCCGGGACGGAGATCGTCCTGGAGGCGACCGTCAACCGCGATCCGCTGGTCAGGCTGCTGCGGTTGGCGGGCCGGTTCTACAAGTTCCCGCCGGAGTTCGACGTACGGACGTTCGAGAGCGCGTACTCGTCGAGCGAGACGATCACCCACCGGGTCAACGTCAGGAAATACACCCGCCAGAAACGGGCCTCCATGGCCGCGCACGCCTCCCAGGCCAGCGGCGGCGACAGCGACCGCACGCTCGCCGTCATGCTGAAGGTCCCGCGCCCGATCTACCGCCTCGTCTTCGGCACCGAGTGGTACGTCCGCCGCGACCTGCCACCGGGCACCCGGCTCACTCATCCCTTCGACCAGTGGCCGAAATGATTCCTCCGAAGGAGGATCCTCGTCCGGCGACCCGTCAGACTGGACCCCGATGAAGAACAAGTGGCTCCAGATCGCGCTGTCCGTGCTGTCGCTCGGGCTGGCCGTGCTGCTCGTGGTCTACCTTCCGCAGATCGTGCGCACGCTCACCGGCAAGCCCGTCTCCTGGCACGAGATCGGCAAGGTCTTCGGCATGCTCGGCGCCGGCGAGATCGCGCTGATGACCGCGCTGTGGCTGCTGAGCCTGCTGGCGTACACGTTCGTGCTGACCAACTCCCTGCCCGGCCTCAACAACCTCCAGGGCCTCACGCTCAACGCGGCCGGGAGCGCGGTCAGCAACCTGCTGCCGTTCGGCGGGGCGGTCGGCGTGGCGGTGTCGTTCGCGATGACCAGGGGCTGGGGCTTCTCCAGCCGGTCGATCGTGGTCATGACGCTGGTCAGCGGCATCTGGAACACGATGTTCAGGTTCATCCTGCCGGCGGTCGGGATCATCGCGCTGCTGGCGGCCGGCGAGGCGCCCAACCCCACCGTCGCCAAGGCCGGGTGGACGGGCGCGATCTCGATCCTCGTGCTCTGCGTGATCGTTGCGGTCGCTCTTTACTGGGACCGCGCCGCCGTCGCGCTCGGCCGCGCGCTCGACGGCGTCACCCGGCTGCTGCGGCTGAAGATCCACGCCTCGGACGCGTTCCACAAGCTGCGTGCCGACACCGCCGGCGTCGTCAGGTCGAGATGGCCCGGGCTGTCGCTGGCGATGGTGTTCTTCCTGGGGTTCCAGTGGTCGATCATGGCGGTCTGCCTCCAGGTGACGGGGGCCTGGCCGGGGTTCGCCCAGTCGATCGCCGTCTTCGCCCTCTCCCGCGTGCTCACCGCCGTCCTGATCACGCCCAGCGGGGCCGGGATCATGGAGGGCGGCGTGGTGCTCCTGCTCACCGAAGGGTTCGGTGTCGGAGTCGCTCCGGCCACCGCGACCGCACTGCTTTTCGGCTTCTGGACTTACACTATCGAGATCCCGTTCGGCGGCCTGGCTCTGGGCGCATGGGCGCTCCTGCGCAGGCGCAACGGCCGGAACGCCGGGGCGGAGCCCCCGTCCGCGATCTCGAAGGCCCAGTAGTGACAATCCCAAACCCATCAAAGACCTTGTGCGTGATTCCTAGGCCCGCATAGCGTGGCGGCTGACATGGTGGCGTTCCGAGTTCTGGGGCCAGTCGAGGCGTACGAACACGACGACGAACTCGACCTCGGCGGGTTGCGGCAGCGGGCCGTCCTCGCCCGGCTTCTCGTGGCCAGAGGTCAGGTCGTGCCCGTTGACACGCTTCTTTACGATCTGTGGGATGACGACGGGGCCAAGGGCGCGCAGTCGGGCCTGCAGGTCTACATCTCGCGCCTGCGCCGGGTGCTGGAGCCCGGCCGCCCGCGCGGGGGGCCCAACCGGCTGCTGGTGACGGTCGCGTCCGGCTACGCGTTGCGGGTGGCCTCCGACCAGGTCGACGCGCTCAAGTTCGAGCAGCTCGTCCGCGCGGCGGGCGAGCACCTCGAAGAGGGCGATCCGCAGTCCGCCCGAGGCCGCCTGGAGAAGGCGCTGGGCCTGTGGCGCGGCACTCCCTATTCCGACTTCGCCGACCAGTCGTGGGCGGAGGCCGAGGTCAACCGGCTGGCGGAGCTGCGCCTCGTGACCCGCGAGCGGCACGCCGACACCGGGCTGCGGCTCGGCCTGCACGCCGAGACCGTTCCCGACCTGGAGGCGCTCACCACCGAAAACCCGCTGCGCGAGGAGGGCTGGCGGCTGCTGGCGCTGGGCCTCTACCGCTGCGGCCGGCAGGGCGACGCGCTGGCCGCGCTGCGCCGGGCCAGGAACATCCTGGCCGACGAGCTGGGCATCGACCCGGGGCCCGCGCTGCGCAAGCTGGAGTCCGACATCCTGGCGCAGTCCCCGGAGCTGGACCTGGCCGTCACCGCGCGCCCCGCGCGGCCCGCCGCGCCGGTCACCGACACCTGGCCGCCCAGGCCGGCCGCGGCCGTCGAGCCGCCGCCGCTGGAGCCCGAGCCGTTCGTCGGCCGCGACGCCGAGCTGGCCAGGCTGACCACGGCGGCCTCGCGCACGGGCCGGTTCCAGGTCGCGATCGTGGCCGGGGTCGCGGGCGCGGGCAAGACCACGCTGCTGCGCCAGCTGGAGAGCAGGCTCGCCGGCGACGGCTGGATCACCGCGTCCGGCGCGTGCCCCGACTCCAGCGCCACCCCGCCGGGCTGGGCCTGGGTGGAGATCCTGCGCACGCTCACCGTCGCGACCGGCGCCGGCGAATACGCGCAGCTGCTCGCGCCGCTGCTCGACGACGCCGCCCCCGACCCCGACGAGGACGAGGCGTCCGGCGGCTTCCGGCTGCACCGCGCGGTCGGCGGCTACCTGGCCGGGGTCGCGCGCCGCGCGCCGGTGCTGCTGACCCTGGAGGACCTCCACTGGGCCGACGACCAGACGCTCGCCCTGTTGCGCGCGCTGCCGAGCCTGCTGGCGACCAGCCGGGTGCTGCTCGTGGTGACGTGCAGGGAGAGCGAGCTCGACGACCGCCAGTCCGACGTGCTGGCGGCGCTGGCCAGGCTGGGCCCGGTCCGCGTGGGCCTGTCGGGGCTCGACCCGAAGGCCGTGGCCGAGCTGGTCAAGGCGACGTGCGTACGCGACATCGACGAGGACGCGGTCGAGTCGATCGTCGAGCGCACGGGCGGCAACCCGTTCTTCGTCCGTGAGACCGTGCGCCTGCTCGACTCCGAGGGCGCGGCCGACCGGGCCAGCGCCACCGAGGTGCTCTCGCAGGTGCCGTCCGGCGTGCGCGACGTGCTGCGGCGGCGCATCTCGCGGCTGCCGTCGGGCGCCCAGCAGATCCTGCTCCAGGCCGCCGTGATCGGGCGTGACGTCGATCTCGACGTGCTGATCGCCGTGTCGGGCGACGAGGACGCGGTGATCGAGGCCGTGGAGGCGGCGTTGCTGGCCGGGCTGGTGACCGAGCCGGGGCCCGGGCTGCTCAGGTTCGACCACGACCTGGTGCGCGACACGATCTACTCCGACGCCTCCAGGCTGCGGCGCACACGGCTGCACGCGGCCGTGGCGGCGGTCATCGAGCAGCACACGCCGTCCGACGTGGCGGCGCTGGCCCACCACTACTTCCTGGCCGACGCGGCCGGGAAGGCGGTCCACTACGCGGGGCTGGCGGCCGAGCAGGCCGAGCGGCGCTTCGCCCACCGCGAGGCGGCCACCCTGTGGGAGCAGGCCATCGCGGCGTTCGACCGTTCGCGCGACGAGCAGAGCGGCGCGCAGACGCCCGAGCGCAGCAAGGAGCGGCTGCGGCTCATGCTGCGCCAGATCAGGGCGCTGGCGCTGTGCGGCGACATGACGGCGGCCCGGCTGCTGCGCCGCCAGGCCATGGACGCCGCGCTGCCGCTGGGCGACCTCGAGATCACCGCCAAGGTGGCGGCGTCGCTGGCGGTGCCGCACAAGGGCATCGCGCGCGACTTCACCCGCACCGCGTGGGAGATCGTCGACATCACCGAGAAGGCGCTCATGGAGCTGCCCGAGGGTGAGCAGCGGCTGCGGGCCAGCCTGCTGACCACGCTGGCGCTGGAGCTGGAGGGCTCCTCCTCCCCCGAGCGCGGGCGTCAGGCGTCGCTGGAGGCGCTGGAGCTGGCCCGGCAGAGCGGCGACCCGACGCTGATCGCGGCGGCGCTGAGCGGGCGGCTGCGGCAGTCGTACGACATCCCCGCCGTGGACACGCGGGAGAGCATCGGCAGGGAGCTGCTGGAGGTCGCGCAGCGCTCGGGGCAGATGGCCACGCAGGCGCTGGCCCATCTGGTGCTGCTGGAGTGCGCGGCGGCCAGGGGCGAGTTCGCGGTCGCCGACCAGCACGCGGCCGCTGCCGACGCCCTGGCCAGGCAGTACGACCTGTCGGCGCCGGCCGCGGTCGTGGTCTGGTACGCGGGCCAGCGGCTGATGATCGCCGGCGACTACACGGGCGCGGAGCGGGCCTATCGCGACGCGACCAGGATGACGGCGCGGGCGGGCATGCTGGAGGGCCGCCAGGACCTCCCGCTGATCACGACGTTCTGCCTGCACCTGGTGGACGGCCGGGCGGCCGAGATGGTCGACCTGCTCGCCGACGCCCACCGGCGGGGCGCCAAGTGGACGCTCGACGCGTACGCGCTGGCCCTGGCCTCGTCCGGGCACCTCCAGGACGCCAAGGCCGTGGCCGCCACCCGCCCGCCGGTGCGGCCCGACTTCCTCTACGAGCTGGCGATGACCTGGCGGGCGCTGGCCGGCATGCTGCTCGACGACCGGGAGCGGATGGTCGACTGCTACGACAAGCTCAAGCCGTTCGCCGACCGGGTGGCGGGCGCGGGCACCGGCGTGGTGGCGCTGTGGCCGGTGGCGCTGACGCTGGGCGACCTCGCCGTGCGCCTGGGCCAGCCGGACGCCGCCCGCGCCCACTACGAGAAGGCACTGGAGGTGGCCGAGCGGGTCGGCGTGCCGCGCTGGGTGGAGGCGGCGCGGCGGTCGGTCAGCAGCTCACCTGGAAACGGTCGCTCGTGACGGTCTTGACGCCCTTGGCCGACAGCTCGACGCGATACCAGCCGGGGTCGCCGGAGAGCTCGGGCCGCCACTCGACGGTCTGCGCGGCGCCCACGAAGCCGTCGTAGTCGACCAGGTACGTGCGCCACGACTTGGTGGAAGGGCTCCAGCGCGCGAGCTTCCAGCCGTAGTGCACGCTCCGGCCGGGCTCGGGGCTGACGAGCACGCTGCGCGCGACGAGCGGCCCCGAGCAGGCGCCGGCCAGATCGCCGAGGGTGACCTGGCCGGGCTGGGCGGCCGGGGCCAGCTCTTCGGCGACGGGCACCTCGCGGGCCGACAGGGTGATGGTCGTCACGGCGGCCGGCGCGCCGTCGGCGGCGCTGTAGGCGGAGAAGCCGATGTACGCGCTGGTGAACGCCAGGGCGGCCACGATGAGCTTGGCCGCGTTCGTCGTGCCACTCGCCAGGACGGCCGCGCTTCTCGACGCCATCTTCAACACCCCTTTTGCCTCACCCATAGAGTGAGCTCGGGTGGTTGAGGCCTGCTTGTCGGCTGGTTGCGGCGGCTTGCAAGCCGATATGGCGAAAGCTTGCAACTTGAACTAAGGTAAGCCTGACCTAAGGCTTGGGAGGGTGGGAGAGCATGACCGGCATCGCCGATCCCACGAGGCCTTATTGGTTTGATCTGCCTTACTGGCTGGTGGGCGCCATCCTGATCCTGGCCCTGTTCGGCGCGTTCCAGGTCTACTACTGGGTCGGACGCAAACTCGGCGTGAAGCTCTACGACTCGCGCGTCGGCGTCCGGGTGGGGCCCGAGCGCATCGCGAAGATCGAGCACGTCGTCGAGAAGTGGGGCGCGCTGGCCGTCTACGGCTGCTTCTGGGTGCCCATGCTCCGGCACACGCTGCCGTGGGTGGCGGGAGCGCTGCGGGTGTCCTACCCCTGGTACGTGGTCGCGAGCGCGCTGGGCTGCCTGACCTGGGCGCCCATCTGGTGGTTCGGCCTCACGGCGCTCGTGTGGGGCTGGCTGGAGCTGGCCGCGCGCTCGCCCGTCACGGCGGGGGTCGTGGCCGTGCTGGCCGTCGCGGCGGCGTTCTGGCTGGTGGTGCGGCGCCGGAGGAAGCGGCGCGCGGCCGCGTCAGAGGAGGCTCTGGTCTCCTAGGCCCCGCCTGGTCCGGTCGTCGATGACGGCCTCGGGAGCGTTCCTGCGCACCGTCTCGATGCCGTTCACGCAGGCGGCCTTGCTCGGGTAGCCCTCGCCGACCGCGAGCGTCTGCCCGTTGTTCGCCACGAGGGCGAACCGGAATCCGCCCTGCCCGTCCTCACTGATCACGAACCTGCCCGCCACGGCCGCTCCTCTCTAACCTGGCATTGATTTACCCCCATCTGATCGGGCTTTATGGCGTAGTTAGGCAAACGGACCCTTGATCTCCTGTCAACATGATTGCCATGCGTATTGGGGGTTTCATTGGCTCCGCCGTACTCGCGCTGGTTGCGGGACTCGCCTCCCCGGCCGCGGCGGCGGACGCGCCGGAGGTCGGGGCAAAGTCGGCGTACCTGGTCGACTCTGCGGGAACGATCCACTTCGGCAAGCGCGAGACTCGCCGGGTGCCCGTGGCCAGCCTGGTCAAGGTCATGACGGCGTACGTCGTGCTGCGCGAGGCCAGGCTGAACGACACGATCACGATCACGGCGACCGACGTCAAGCACGCGACCAGCAACGGCGCGACCACGGCGGCGCTGAAGAAGGGTGAGCGGCTCACGGTCAACGATCTGCTGTACGGTCTCATGCTGCCGTCGGGGGCCGACGCGGCCAACGCCCTGGCGCGGCGCTACGGCCCGGGCAAGACGGCGTTCGTCGCCAAGATGAACCGCACCGCCCGAGCCCTCGGGCTGTCCGACACCCGCTACACCAACCCCGACGGCCTGCCCACCCCCGGGAACGGCGGCTACTCGACGGCCGTCGACCAGGTCAAGCTGGCGGAGCAGGCGCTGGACAACAGCACCTTCGCGGCCGTGACGGGCACCAAGGTGCACAAGGTGGCCAAGACCGCCCTGCACCGGGCGCACACCTGGCGCAACTCGAACAAGCTGCTCTCGCGCGCCGACGGCGTGCTCGGCGTGAAGACCGGCTACACGCGCGCCGCCGGCTACTGCCTGCTCTTCGCCGGGGAGCGGGGCGGCAAGCGCGTGGTCGGCGTGCTGCTCGGGGACCAGAACGAGCGCCGCTTCGAGACGGCCGAGCGGCTGCTGGACTACGCGGGCGAGCAGATCGCCGGCGGCTAGCGGCTCGCGGGTGTACGGGTCGGCGGGGGCGGCCCACACCTGACCGGCCGGACCGGTCTCGACGATCCGGCCGTGGCGCAGCACCGCCACGTGCCGGATCAGGGCCAGGTCGTGACCGATGAACACCTGGCACTGCCCGCCGGACAGCTCGTACGGCCTGCGCCGGGCGAGCGCGGGATCCCGGCGGACGAGGTCGCTCCGCGATCACGCCGCGGAACGGTCCACGGGCGGCACCCTGCGGACGAGTCAGAGGCCAGGGGACAGGGCTCACCCGAAGGTGATCTTGCCGCTCCCAGGAAGCGTGCTCATCCCCCGAGCGGCGCAACCGAGGAGGGCCGCCGCCGGTGACAGGCCGCCACGAACGCGCTCCCCCTTGAGCGCGCCGGCGGCGATGGTGCCGGTGAGCAGGGCGTCGGCCGGGTGCTGGGTGGCGAGCCGGTCGGCCTTGATACGCAACCTCGAAGTGCCGACGGGCCGGCCGTCCCCGCCGAACCAGGTGATGACGGCACCCCCGCGCACATCGCGGGCACTGGTGCACGAGGCCTCCGCGGTGGCCTTGACGGCGACCCAGCCGGAGCGCAGGGACGCGGCCGAGCCGTCGGGTGAGGTGCAGCCGGTGAGCTGGAGGTTCCCCCGGGCGGCGACGCGCCGCGGCGTGAGGCCGACCTGCGGCGTGAACGCCAGCGGCCGCTCGGACGGCGTGGCGACGGCGCAGGTCAGGGCCGGGTCCGGGAGGCCCGCCGGGGCCGAGGTGGCGATCGCGATGATCCAGTCCAGGTACATGAGCCTTCCCCGTTGGCTGCTGTACGTAATCAACGCCTCACATTGTGCTGCATCACGCGGTACGGCACGCCGGATCCAGCCGATCCGCGGTCCACCTGAGCGAGTGCGCCACCCGTACGCGCACCTTGGCCCTCGCGCGGTGCGGCCGCCGGGGCGCGCCCGGCAGGGCTTCGCCGAGCGACTCCCGGTAGCCCATCGCGGTCTGGTGAGCGATGACTTGCATGGCGTCCATAAACCCTCCTTAATCAATTAAGACCTTAATCGATTAAGATCGGCCGGGCAAGCTCTTCGGTACGGTGGGACGATGGCCAGGGTGACACTGCAGACGATCGCCGACCGGCTGGGCGTGTCCCGGGCCACCGTGTCCTACGCGTTCTCCCGGCCCGACCAGCTCAGCGACGGGCTGCGGCAGCGGATCATGGAGGTGGCCGACGAGCTCGGCTACGCGGGGCCCAACCCGACGGCGCGATCGCTCCGGCTGGGGCGGGCGGGGGCGCTCGGGCTGCTGTTCAGCGAGACGCTGGCGTACGCGTTCGCCGACCCGTACGCGATCGGCTTCTTCCAGGGACTGGCGACGGCGGCCGAGGACGCGGGGGTGGGGCTGCTCATCCTGCCGCTGCCGCACGGCGACCGGCGCAGCGAGACGGTCAGGGACGCGGTGGTCGACGCGTTCTGCGTGATGTCGCTGCCCGACGGGCATCCGGCGCTGGCGGAGGTGCTGGCCAGGAAGCTGCCCGTCGTCGTGGTGGACGAGCCGTACGTGCCGGGGCATCCGTTCGTGGGGACCGACGAGCCGGCGGCCGCCGCGGCGGCGGCGCGGCACGTGCTCGAGCTCGGGCACCGGCGGATCGGGGTGGCCATGGTCGGGCTGCACGACGACGGCCACACCGGCTGGGCCTCCCGTGAGCGCCAGGAAGGCGCGGTGTTCGAGGCCATGCGGCGGCGTGCCGGCGGATACCGGCAGGCGTGCGAGGAGGCCGGGATCGACTGGTCAGGGGTGCCGTTCTACGAGGTGGCGCGCAACTCCCGCGAGGCCGGCAGGAAGGCGGGGCACGCGCTGCTGGGGCGGGACCCGCGTCCCACGGCGATCCTCACCAACACGGACGTGCTGGCGCTGGGGGTCCTCGACGCCGCCGCCGACCTGGGGCTGGCGGTGCCCGGGGAGCTGTCGGTGGTGGGGTTCTCCGACAGCGCGGCCGAGGAGGCGGGGCTCACCACGATCCGGCAGGCCAAGCAGGAGATGGGAGCGGCGGCGGGGCGGCTGCTGCTGTCGGGGGCCGCGGCGGAGCCGGAGCGGCTGGTGTTCCCGCACGAGCTGATCGTCCGCACCTCGACCGCTCCCCCGGCGCACGCCTGACAAAGCAGGTCACGCCAGGAGGAGCAGCACGCCCGCCGCGGCGCTGACCAGGGCGGTGGCGCCGTGTATGCCCCACGAGATGCTGGGGTGGCCGCCGCGCCTGGCCACGATGAGCGCGTCGCCGAGGGGGATGATGCACATGACCAGGATGACCCACCCCAGCGTGTGCGCGTCCGCCACGGCGATCATGACGAAGATGGCCAGGGCGGTGCCGAGGTCACGAACGGCCTTCACGGAGAAGTACGCGCCCGTGTCCATGCCCGAGGCCGAGCCCGGCACGCCGTACGCCTTGGCCGCGGCCTCGGGGACGAGGAGGAAACGCAGGCCGACCACAACGAGGCCGATGCCGACCAGGGCTGCGATCACATAAGCGGTGGTGACCATTTGGTGCACTCCAAGCGAGAGTCATCGGTAGAAGTGCTAGCAACGCTAACCTAGCGATGACTCAATGTCTAGCAGTGCTAGAAAACTGGTCGCCTAGTCCTGCCAGACGGCGGCCACCGCGGCAGTCGCGGCCCCGGCGACCACCAGGCCACGGCTTTCCCACGCCGAGCGGGCGGCGGCCATGATGGAACGGGCGGTGCTGCGCCCGGGCGACTGGGTCTGCTTCGACGGCGGTGAGCACCAGGTCGTCGGGCTGGCTGGCACGTCGGTCCGACTGCGGTCGGAGGCGGGCGAGCAGGTGGTGCCGGCCGGGTATCTGATGGCCGCGGCGGACTTCGCGGTCATCGGCGCCGGGGCCGCGCCTGTCGGCGTACAGGTGATTGTGCAGAGGCAGGTACGCGCAGATATGCAGAGGTGGCGCAGTGCCGGTGGCACGCTCATAGATCTCGGCGACGTTGGGAAAGATCAACTCATCGTCGGCCACTCAAGAACCACAGCCCGACTCGCGGTCTGAAATATGGTGACCAGACGTTCACCGCGACTGAGACGGCCAGTCCCCCAAGGACCTGCCCGCCGCGCCCCCGCGCGACGGAACGGCATGGCCGGAGGAGAGCGATGAGCGGCCCCCTGACCCACGCCTTCTGGCCGACGGCTACGCCCTGGAGCGCAGTAACGTGCTGAGCGCGCCCTGGCTGAGGAACTCGGCTGCGCGTTCTCAGGCCCCTACCTGCTCGCTTGCCCGCGGACTCGGTTTGAGGACGCCCTGCCCCCTGAGCAGGACGACTCCCGCCAGCGCGAGCCCGATGGCCATCAGCACGAGCAGGACGCTGAGGCTCTCCGGCTTCATGGGCACGCTGCGCATGCCCATGTGGAAGCCCAAGTGCACGCCGGCCGCCATCCACAGCCCGCCGCCACGCACCCGCGCCGCGCCTGCCGCGAAGCCGAGCGCCGTGGCCATGAGCACGTAGAGCAGCTTTTCCCCGATGGTGGTTCCCGAGCCTTGGGAGAAGATGTGCATGGAACCGAATGCGGCCGACGTGATGATCAGGACCGCTCGTGGCGACAGCCGTTGCGACAGGCTGTCGAAGACGTGGCCGCGCCAGAGCAGTTCTTCCGGGAATGCCTGATTGAGCAGAAGCATGACGGCGCCCAGCGGCAGTGAACCCAGCAGGACGGAGGCGTCCATCGACACCCAGGTTCCGGCGCCCACGGCCATGGTCATCCCACAGGCGGCGAGCATCGGCAGCGCACCCGCGAAGACGCCGAGCAGGAGGTGCCACGGTTTCCCCCAGCCCAGTGACGACCATGGCCGCCGGTCCAGGAATCGCCGGATCAAATAGACGAACAGCAGCGCGGTGAGCGTGATACCGAGTGGGCCGAGAAGATTCACCAGCGGGCTCGTCCGGTCGATGAACAGTAACGGGAGGGTGGAGCCGATGGTTGCCTGGGCGAGCATGAGGACCATGGCGAGGAGGACGGTCCAGAGAGTTTTCATGCCGGGAACGCTAGGGAAACGCGGACGCGCGGCGCATCGAGCCAGAGATAGAACTCACCATGACCAACGTCATGATGACCTTCGGTGGATCACAGGTGCCCGGCGGAATCGTAAGTTTGTCGTATGGCATGGCTACGTGACCCCGATCGGCCCGCTCTCCTGAGCTTGGTTTTCTGGCTGGTGCTCGGGGCCACGGTCGCGGTCAACCTGATGCTGCCCAGCACCGTGCCGAACCGGGTCCTGTTCTTCGCTGATGTCGTGTTGCTGTGCGGGCTGTGGATGGTGATGCCATGGCGGCCCGGACGCGGCCGTCTCCTGGCGACCCCCGTTTTCCTGGCGGGCACCTTCGCGCTGGGGCTGATCGGGGCGGCGGGCACGCACGCGCCCTTGACGCTCATGGGTGTGGCCAACCTCGCCTTGGTGTACGGCACGCGGACTGCCGCCGCCATCCTGGCTGCCTTCGGCGCGATCTTGGTCATCACCCCTCTCGTGTTCTACGGCAGGACGCTCGTCCAGACGCTGGCCGATCTGGCGGTGATCGCGGTGCTCGGTGTCTTCTCCGTGGGCATGGCGTCGGCGGTGTTGCGGGCCAGGAAACTCACCGAGCGGGTGCGGGAGCTGACCGTCGCCGAGGAGCGCGCCAGGCTCGCGGCGGAGATGCACGACTCGATCGGCCACCACCTGACCGTGATCAAATTAGGCTTGGAGAACGCCGAGCGTTTCCGCGAACGCCGGCCCGAGGCGGCGTGGGAAGAGGTGCGTCAGGCCAAGGAACTCACCCAGGCGGCGCTGGCCGACACCCGCCGGTGGGTGCGCGCGCTGCGCCCTCTGGCGCTCAACGGCGACCTGGGCAGTGCCGCGCTCCAGAAACTGGCCGACTCCTTCTCCGGTACAGGCGTCACGGTCACCTTCGAGGTGGAGGGGACGGAACACCCGTTGGAACCCGACACCGAACTGGTGCTCTACCGGGTGCTGCAGGAAGGGCTCACCAACGCCGTACGGCACGCGGAGGCGACGTCCGTGCGCGGCACGCTGACGTTCGAGAAGAGGAGGATCGTGCTTGTGGTCACCGACGACGGCAAGGGGTTTGGCCAGGGCCATGGGTTCGGCCTGAGCTCGCTGAGCGACCGGGTCAGGGCGCTTGGTGGCAGGCTCGTCAGCGGCAACAAGGCGGTGGGCTTCGAGCTGCGTGCGGAGCTGCCGTCGTGAGGGCGGTCCGGGTGCTGCTGGTCGACGACCAGGAACTGATGCGGCAAGGGCTGCGCAAGCTGCTGGAGATCGAGGAGGGCATCGAGGTCGTGGGCGAGGCCCCCGACGGGGTGGCCGCACTGGCGGCGATCGACGAGACCTGCCCTGACGTGGCGCTCGTGGACGCCCGGATGCCGCGCATGGACGGCGTGGAGCTGATCATCCGGCTGTCGGCCGAGCACCCCGGGGTGGCGGCGATCGTGCTCAGCACCTTCGACGAGGACGACTACATCTTCGGGGCGCTGCGCGGCGGCGCCGTCGGCTACCTGCTCAAGGACTGCTCACCCGACGAACTGGTCGCGGCCGTCCTGCGCGCCAGTCGCGGCGAGACCGTGCTGAGCAGCCCGGTCGCCGCCCGGCTGGTCGCCAACCTGCGCGGGACACCGGCGCACGGCGCGTTCTCTGGCGAGGAACTGCTGTCCGGCAGGGAGCTCGAAGTGGCGCGGATGGTGGCCGCCGGGGCCGCCAACAGGGAGATCGCCGCTCGGCTGCACATCACCGAGGGCACGGTGAAGAACCACGTCTCGAGCGTGCTGCGCAAGCTGGGGCTGCGTGATCGCACCCAGCTCGCTCTGCGCCTGACAGAGCGGCGGTCCTGACCTCGCGAAGCGATTCCGCAGCAGGGCTGGCGGCTGCTCCGATGCGACGGGAGTTATTGCCGAGGAGACCGGCACCTCCACCGGCACCCGGTCGCGGCTGATGCGCCGGGCGGTCAAGCGCGTCGAGCAGGTCCACGGGCCCGGCGTCGTTCCGCTGCCGGGCCGCTCGGCCTTCTACGCTTTGGTCGAACGGCTGGCCGCGGGCAAGCACACGTTCGGCTCGGCGGGTTCGGCGGCGCTGCGCTTGTCGGCCTCCCGAATGCCGCACGCCCGGCTGATCGACATCGACAGGCGGATCGCGAACCCGACCCTCCGCGGCCGGGACGTCACCGGCGAGTGGACGATCGAGGACAGTTCGGCGGCCGGCGCACGGCGGGCCGGACCGAGCAGGTTGCCCATGGAGCTCCCCACGACCTGTCGCCAGCCCCGCGGATCCGGCGCCACCAGGACAGCGGCCCGCACGCCGTCGCCCAGCTCCGCGATCTGCCGCTCCACCCCGGGCATGATCCCCCCGCCCCGCGTGATCGGCGCGATGACCACGACGCGGTCGTGGCCGGCGGCGAGGCTGACGCCGGCGGGGCGAGCGCATGCCGCACTCCTCGGGTCGAGTCCGGCCCGGCCGCGGGAAACCGGTTACCGACCGGGAGTCACGTAGGTAAGGTTGCCCTCACACCTCTCCCGAAGGACAGCCCCATGGCGCAATTCATCGAGGTCCGAGCGACGGTCGAGGGCCACGAGAGGGCGGCCGCCCTGGCGAAGGGCATCTTCAGCGCCGGCTTGGCGGCCTCGATCGACATCGCCGAAGTGCCGTCCCCGCGCCGCGACACGACCGTCTGGGAGCTCACGCTCATCACGACGGACGGTCAGGTCACGACGCTCGAACGGCGCATCAGGGAGACCGCCGACGGCTGCTCCGTCACCAGCCGGCCGGTCACGCGCGACGCCGACGGCTACCCCGACTGGCTCTGAAGCAGTCCGATCACCGGACGGTCAGCCGGAGCAGCGGTGCCACCGAAGGCGCCGAGGGAAGGTCCGCTACCGCCGCCAGGAGGGCGTCCACCTTGTCCGACGGCAGCGCCCGTCCCGCGTTGGCGCGGAACTTGACCCCCAGCTCGTCCGCCGTCAACGGGTGCTCCGGCCCGCCCCGCGAGGAGTCCACGCGGTGTTCCAGCGTCGAGCCGTCACGCAGCCGTACCCGCATCACCGCCGCGAACGCGCGCGGGAAGATCTCCGAGGCCCGCTCGTCCGCCACGCAACGCACCCGCTTGGCCAGCTCCAGCCGCTCCGGGGACAGGGCGGCGAAGTCGTCCAGGGAGAGCCCGAGCCCGCCGCCGCCGTGCAGCGCCGCCGCGACCGTGTACGGGCCGGAGAACTTCGCGTGGTACGGCGACCTGGGCGCGGTCTTCTCCTCCCGGGGCTCCGCGATCGTGCGCAGCACCGGGGCGGGCACCCCCAGCTCGATGTCCTCGACGTCGTCCGGGGACAGGCCGCCGGCCCGCAGCGCCAGGGCGCAGTCGATGGCCGGGTGGGTGAAATGGTTCGTCGGGTAGGGCTTGTAGACCGTGCGCAGGAGCTCCCACCGCTCGCCCAGGCCGGACAGCAGCGCGGCGTCGTCGTACCGGCCGTCGAGCCAGGCCTGGAAGAACCCGAACCGCCCCTCCAGCACGGTCGGCGGCCCGGTCACGCCCTCCAGGGCGAGCACCGCGGCCGAGACGCCCGCGTGCGCGGCCCAGCCGCAGTGGACCCGCTTGATCGTCCCGCCCGTGCGGTTGGCCTCGATCACGCCCGCGCCCATGCTGGCCGCCACGCCGACCGCGTGCGCGATGCCGTCCGCCGTCAGGTCGAGCAGCAGCCCCGCCGCGACCGCGGCGCCCAGCGTGCCGCAGATGGACGTCGCGTGCTGGCCCTTCTCGAAGAAGAGCGAATTGCGCGCCTCAGGCAGGTAGGAGGCCATTCCGAGGCGGTTGCACACCTCGACGCCCGCCGCGATCGCCGCGGCCAGCGCGGCCCCGCTCGCCCCGGTCGCCTCGGCGACGGCCAGCGCGGCCGGCACCACGGAAGCGCTCGGGTGCAGCACCGACGGCAGGTGCGTGTCGTCGTAGTCGAGCGCGTGCGCCAGCGTGCCGTTGACCAGCGCCGCCGCCGGCGCGGGGAGCCGGTCGCCGCTGCCGAGCGCGCTCGACTCCTCGACGCCGCCCCACCTGCGTACGGCCCGCAGCACGGCCGGTCCCGCGTCGCCCTCCGGCTCGGCGTAGGCGGCCAGGCAGTTGCCCAGCACGTCGAGCACCCGTCCGGTCACATCGTCGCGCACCCGGTCGGGAACGCCCTTGTCACGGCAGGCGACTGCGAACTCGGCCAGCCGCTGGACATGGGTTATCATGGTCCCTCTCAGGTCAGTCGATCACGGCGAGCGGACGGACGGGGGCGCCGGTGGCGCCGACGACCGGCAGCGGGTTCAGCACCAGCACGAACTCGCGTGCCCCCGAGTCCAGCAATTCGGACAACCGCATGGTCTCCACGATGTTGATGCCCGACTCCACCAGCATGATCCGGTGCACGGGCAGCGTGGCATGCCCGCGACCGGGCGCGATGTGCTCGAAGGCGATGGACTCGCCGCCCACCACGCGCGGCCGGCGCTCGGCCAGCCAGCGCGCCGCCTCGACGCCCGGCCCGGGGACGCCGCCCCGCTGACCGACGAACTCCTCCGCCGACGACCACAGCCGCGACCAGCCGGTGCCGATGAGCACGGCGTCGCCAGCGCGGATCTCCAGGTCGCCGGCGGCCCGCGACAGGTCGTCGGCGGTGATCTCGTAGCCGGCCGGCAGCGTGTCCACGCCGTGCACGGCGGCCACGTCGAGCAGGACGCACCGGCCCACGTACGGCTCGAAGGTGTCGATGCCGAGCGCGCCGAACCCCTCGTGCGACATCACCTCGGACGCGGGCCGCCCGCCGTACAGGAGCCCTTCCTGCGAGACGTGCGCGAGCGCGTCGACGTGCGTGCCGACGTGGCCGCCCGTGACGATGATCTCGTTGGCGGCGGAGCCGCCGTCGGGCCTGACCATGTCGCCGTGCCTGCGCTCCAGCGCCATCCGGAACGGGGGGTGGTTCGGTGACTGCGGCATGCCTTTGCGCATCGGCTGCGCGAGATCAAGGACACGCGCCCCTTCCAGCGCCTTCCACAAGGACATCTCGGACGGCTCTCCTTATGTTCCGATCATGAAAACAGCGTCTCGACAGTACACAAGACGGACAAAACCGGCTCAATCAGCCCGCCGACCGCATCAACCCATGACAGGCGATGGCCGCGGCGGCCACCACGTTGAGCGAGTCGACGCCCGCCGCCATCGCCGACCGGCTCATCGGGATGCACACCGCCCGGTCGGCCTCGTGCAGCCAGTGGGAGGAGAGCCCGTCGCCCTCGGCGCCGAGCAGCAGCGCGACCCGCTCCGCCGGCTCGACGGTGTCCAGGGGCGTGGCCGCCTGGTCCGGGGTCAGGGCCAGGGTCTGGAAGCCCGCCTCCCTCAGCTGCGCCAGCCCGCCGAACCAGTCGTCCATCCGCGCGTACGGGATCGAGAACACCGCTCCCATCGACACCTTCACCGCCCGCCGGTAGAGCGGATCCGCGCACCGGGGCGACAGCACGACCCCGTCCACCCCCAGGGCGGCGGCGCTGCGGAAGATGGCGCCGATGTTGGCGTGGTCGACCAGGTCCTCCAGCACGAGCAGCCGCCGGGCGCCGCCCTTCAGCAGGGTCTCGACGGCGGGGAGCGGGAGGCGTTCCATCGAGGCGAGGGCGCCGCGGTGCACCGGGAAGCCGGCGATGCCCGACATGATCTCGTCGCTCACCACATAGACCGTCGCGTCGCCCAGGACGTCCTCGAGCGAGGCCAGCCAGCGAGGCGTCGTCAGGACCGAGCGGATCGGGTAGCCGGTGCCGATGGCCCGCCTGATCACCTTCTCCCCCTCGGCCAGGAACAGGCCGCGCGACGCCTCCAGGCTCTTGCGCAGCTCCACGTCCCGAAGCCGGGTGTAGTCGGACAGGCGGGGGTCGTCGGCGTCGGTTACGTACTCAAGCACCTTCCGATACTGCCATGCGCCGCCTGACCTGCCAGACCGCCGCGTAGCCGGCGAGCACCAGGCACAGGCCGATCAACGTGCCGGCGCCCGTCTTGGTGATCACGCTGGGCAGGCCCAGGTGCGGGACGGGCTCGTCCACGAGGGGCCAGAGGAACGCTCCAGCCACCGTTCCGATCGAGCACAGCGTCATGACGACCGCACGCACGCGCGGGGCGATCCGCAGGCGTTCCGGTACGGGGGCCGCGGGCATCCGGGACAGACCGCGCCAGCCCCACCACACCACGACGGCCAGGCCGATCACGGACGAGACGTACTGCAGCAGCCGGAAGAGCCTGATCACGCCCATGACCGAGACCGCCAGCCAGCCGCCCCACTCCACCGGGCCGGTGGAGTGGGTGAAGGAGTCCCACAGGACGTGGCTGGCCGCGCCGATCACGCCCCCGACCGCCATGGGGAGCAGTCGGAGCCGGGACGGCGCCAGGAGCGCGGCGCGGCCGGCCAGCGAGGGCGGGAGCAGCGAGATCAGCGGGTCCCTGAAGACGCCGTGGAAGAGCGGCAGCAGCACCAGCACGGCGGCCAGGTCGATGGTGACGACACCGAGCCAGGAGTGCCAGTTGCCGTAGTCGGGCAGGAACGGCAGGAAGATCGGCAGATCGGGCACCATCGCCCCCAGCGCCATCGCCCATGGATCGGCGAACCTGCGTACGCGCTGTGACGAAATCAGCGGCACCATCGCGGCCATATGACTGGGCGTGAACGGCAACCGGCCCTCCCTCGGTGTTCCGGGCAACCTTCGCGACCTGGCGATCAACGCTCATTATGCGGGCAAGCTTGACCATCCTTTGCCCGGACGAAACTACGCTACTGTCTGTAATGGGTACGGTACGTATCGCTGTCGACGGCCGGATAGCCGGGAGTGCGGGGGGTCATGGTGCCTGACCAGCGGATTCATGAGCGTCCGGCCGCGTCAGCCGATTGGCTGCGCGCAGCCCGCGCCGCCCGGTCGCTCTCCGTCGCCACTCTGGTCTGGCTGAGCGTGGAAAGCACGCTCGGCCTGGCCGCCGGCTTCGCGGCCCACTCACTGGCGTTGATCGGCTGGGGGCTGTCGGCGTTCGTGGAGGCGGCGGCCAGCCTGATCGTGGTGTGGCGCTTCACCGGCGCCCGCACGCTCTCGCCGCACGCGGAGAACACCGCCAGGAAGGCGGTCGCGGTGAGCTTCTGGCTGCTCGCGCCGTACCTCGCCCTGCATGTGGCGCACGACCTGGACGCGGGGCACCGGGCCACGCCGAGCGTGCTGGGGATCGTGGTGACGACGTTCAGCCTGGTCAGCATGCCGGCGCTGGGGATCGCCAAGCGGCGACTCGGCGCGCGCCTGGCGTCCGAGGCGACGTCCGGCGAGGGGACGCAGAACCTCATCTGCGCGGCCATGGCGGCGGGAGTGCTGGCGAGCCTGTGGCTCAACACGCTGGGATGGTGGTGGGTCGATCCGGTCGTGGCGGTGGTGCTGGCGGCGGTCGCCGTACGGGAGGGAAGCCGGGCGTGGCGCGGCCATCAGTGCTGCCATTAGCCCCCGATTCGCCGATCATGCATATCTCTCAGAAACCGTCACGCACGCGGCCAACACCACCCACACAGGGTAATCACCGCACCAAAAGGGCTGTTTTCCCGCACTCGCCACACCGAGTATCGTTCCCGGAGTATTGCGGAGCATCTCCCGCTAGGGTCTCCGGAAGGTCTCAAGCACACCTAAGAGGACATCGTGGGGCGACACCGCACAGACGAGCTTGATGGCGGATACAGAGCGCACGAACCACCCCCAGCCCGCAGAAGGTCGAACGGCCGCGGCAGGGTTCTCGTACCGCTGGCCGGTGCCGTCGCGCTGGCCGTGCTCCTCGGCGTCGCCGCGTTCGTGATCTTCAACCGCGACCACGACTGCTCGGGCGGCAAGCTGGCGCTGCGGGTCGTCGCGACGCCCGACATCCAGCCCGCGCTGAACAAGGTCGCCGGCAACTACAACAAGGCCATGCACTCGATCGACAGCAAGTGCGTCGAGGTGACGGTGGCCAAGGAGGCCGCGGCCAGGACCGCGAACGCGGTGGCCGCCGGCAAGGCCAAGGCGGACTTCTGGGTGGCGGACTCCAGCCTCCTCATGGAGAGCCTGCGCAACACCCCGGCCGGCCAGGCCCTGCCGCAGATCGAGGGGTCGATCGCGACCTCGCCCGTGGTGCTGGCGACGGCCAAGTCGTTCGCGTCGAAGCTGAGCGGCGCCCTCCAGCCGAGCTGGGCCGCCATGATCTCGGCCGCGAACGTGGCCAACGTGGACGGGCCGGGCAAGAAGGTCCGCGTCCTCGCGCTCGACCCGCAGAAGAACTCCGCCGGGCTGGCCGCGCTGCTGGCCGCCGCCGGCACGGCGAAGGAGGCCGGGCTGGACAAGGCGCTGGTGGGCGCGATGAAGGAGCTGTCGGGCCAGCTCGCCTCCGACCCCACGGCGCTGCTGGCCAGCCTCACCGTGAAGTCCGGCAGCAGGGTGCCCATCGGCGTCACCTCCGAGCAGGCCATCTACGCCCACAACGCGAAGAAGCCGGAAGCGCCGGTGGTCGCGCTCTATCCCAAGGAAGGCACGCTCAACCTCGACTACCCGGTCACGGTCCTGACCAAGGACCCGGCGGTGCTCAAGGCGGCGGCGGACTTCAAGCAGGACCTCGCCACGGAGTCGGCCAAGAAGACCCTGCGCGAGGCGGGCTTCCGCAGCACGGACGGCAAGGCGGGCGACGCGCTCGCGACGGACAAGGGCTTCAAGCAGGAGACCCCGACCGCGCTGGAGCCGCCGGACGGCAAGACCGTGGCCAGGATGGTGCAGACCTGGTCCCGGCTGAACCTCGGCAGCCGCCTGCTCACGCTGCTCGACGTCTCGGGCACGATGGCGCTGCCGGTCCCCGGCACGGGCATGACCCGCATGCAGGCCATCAACAAGATCGCGACCGAGGGCCTGGGCCTGTTCCCCGCCGACTCCGAGCTGGGTCTGTGGACGTTCTCCACGCATCTGGACGGACAGGACAAGGACTGGAAGGAGCTCGTCTCCATCGGACCGGTCAGCGAGTCGGTCAACGGCACGCTGCGCAAGGACATGCTGGGCAAGGCGTTCGCCTCGATCCAGGCCAAGCCCACGGGCGACACCGGGCTGAACGACACGATCAAGGCCGCGTACACGCAGCTGACGAAGACGTACCAGGAAGACAAGATCAACACGCTGCTGGTCCTCACGGACGGCGCCGGCAACGACGACCCGGACGGCGGCGTCAAGAACAGCGAGATCCTGCAGTTCCTGAAGAAGACCTACAACCCGAAGCGGCCCATCAGCATCCTGCTCATCGCCTTCGGCCCGGAGGCCGAGAAGGGCAAGCAGCAGATGGACGCCCTGGCCAAGGCCGCGGGCGGCGAGGCGTACATCGCCAAGAACGTCCTTCAGGTGCGCGACTTCTTCCTCCAGGGCATGGAACGCCGCCTCTGCATGCCGGCCTGCGACGGCTGAGAACCGCCGAAGGATCACCCCCATGCCTTATGGGCATAGGGGGCGAACCGGCCAGAAAGGGGCCGCGTCCTCTCCGCGTGGGGCTTGAGAGCCCGTTCTACCCGCGGGGGAGGAATTCGTGCCTGGATGGCCGTCCGTCGGTCGCGCCGAGGATCATGAGCTGTTCGAGGCTCTGCGGCGCGCGGACACCGACGCTCCCGCCAAGCTGTACGACTGCTACGGCGAGCGGCTGCACGACTACGCCGCCTCCTTCGCCCAGGACCTGGCCGCCGAGGCCGTGCACGACGCCCTGGTCACCGCGCAGGGGTGCGTGCACCGGCTGAAGGAGCCGGCCAGGATGCGGGCCTGGCTGTACGCGCTGACCAGGTTCCAGGTGCGGGCCAGGATGTCCCGCCGGACCCCCGTGGACGGCGTGCCGCTGCCGGAGCTCGAGGCGCAGGGGGACCCCGAGCTGACCGACCTCGTCCACGAGACGCTGGGCGAGCTGAGCAGGAACGAGCGCGAGGTCCTGGAGCTGTCGCTGCGCCACGGGCTGACCCCGGCCGAGGTCGGCGCGGTGCTCGGGCTGACCTCGCGGCAGGCGACCGGCAGGCTCACCAGGGCCCGCGACCAGCTGGAGAACGCCGCCGCGGCCGTGGTGCTGGCCAGGACGGGCCGGGCGCACTGCCCCGACCTGTCGGCGATGCTGGACGGGTGCGAGGGCCCGCTCACCCCGCTGCTGCGGCGGAGGTTGTCGGGCCACATCGGCGGGTGCGAGGTGTGCACCGAGGGCCGGCACCGCCAGGTCTCGGCGGCCAGGCTCCTGGACCTGGTCCCGGTCGCGTACCCGCCCATCTCGCTGCGCCGCCGGGTGATCGACACGTGCGTCAACCCCGAGCGCGACCAGACCCGTACCCTGATCACCGATCGCGGCGACAGCTTCGACCGGACCGGGTTCCCCGTGGCCGTCGAGAACCGCTCGCGGCGGCGCAGGCCGCGCCGCCTGGCGCCGGTGCTGCTGGCGGGCGCGTGCGTGCTGGCCGCGACGGGGGCCATGGTCGTGATCAACGGCCGCGACGCCTCGACCGGCACTCCCCTGCGGTCGGCGCCCTCCCCCTCCTCCCCCGCCGCCTCGCTCGACCCGGGCGAGGAGAGCCCGTCGCCCGATCCCTCACCGGAAGAGGACGAGCTCACGCCGGCTCCCACCCCCACCCCGACCCCGAGCCGCACTCCCGGCACCCGCGCCACGCCGGTCGAGCGGCCCAGCGCCCGGCACGCCGCCGGGCCGACGCCCACCCGCCGCAGGCCCGCTCCCGGCGCCCGGCTCCGCACCTCCTGCCCGAAGGCGATCGACGGCGCCGCCAAGATCGGCCTCGGCGCCCGCAACGCCACGGTCTCGTGGGTGGCGACCGCCTCGCAGGGGCTGGACGTGTTCCCCGCGAGCGGGTCGATCAAGGCGGGCGGGTCGGTGGCGATCTGGGTCACGATCGTCGACCCGAACGCCGCCGGCCGCGGCCGCGTCGCGTTCACGTCGAACGGCGGGAGCGCGAGCTGCTCGCTGTCCTGGGACGGCGACGGTCCCGAGACGTCCGACCCGACCGACGAGCCGACGAACTCCAGCGAACCGACTCCGTCGCCCTCCGTAACCGCGTCGGCCGAGAATACGGAGACGCTGGAGGGGTAAAACGGACGCCATCCCCGAGTAGATCAACTTTTCTTGCCAACAAACCCGGATAAATCGGACCCTGGCTCGAAGAACCTCGGTCACATAGGGCATTCTGGTGTGCTTGGGGGCCACGTCCGGGCCGGAGTCACTTGACCGTGTGTTGAACATCACACGAGAAATCTCTGCCTGCCGGTAAACCGGGATGCGTCCTCAAGCGTCGGCATTGACGTGTCCTGGCGCAGATTGGTCCCATGAACTGCGATCAATCGTGCTTTAACCAGCAGAAGCAGGAGAGAAAAGGGAGATGCTCAAGCACCGGAGAGCGCTGGCCTGGCTGGTGGCGCTCGCCTGCATAGCGGGAGCGGTCGTCGCGCTGTTCGACATAGAGACACCGCTGCGCCCGTTCTTGATCTCTCTGTTCCTTCTCGTCGTCCCAGGGGCGGCAGTGGTGGGACTGTTGCGTGATCGTGACCCCCTTGCCGCACTATCAGTAGGAGCCGCGGCAAGTCTCGTGCTGAACGTGCTCCTCGCTCAGGCCATGCTGCTCTTCGGCGCATGGTCGCCCCGGGCGGGCGTCGCGACGGTCGCCGTGCTCGGAGGGTTCATGTACGTGCTTCGCGTGTTGTACCGGGGGAAGAGCATGCAGACCCAACAGGGGGCCAGGTGAACATCCAGGTAGTTCGGCCCAGAGAGCTCGGGGACTCCGAGCGGGCACGATGGCGGGAGCTGCAGAAGGCCGACCCGAGTCTGGACAACCCGTTCCTGTCTGTCGAGTTCGCCGTGGCGATGGACCGCTTGCGCGATTACGTGAGGGTGGCGGTCATCTCCGACGCGAGCGGCATCGTGGGGTTCTTCCCGTACGAGCGGCACAGCTTCGGCATCGGCAAGCCGCTCGGCGGCTTCCTCACCACGTGCCATGGCCTGATCGCCGGCCCGGACCTGAAGCTCGACGCCAAGGCCCTGCTGCGGGCCTGCAAGCTCAGCGTGTTCGACTTCGACCACCTGGTGGCGGGGCAGCCCACTTTCGCCCCGTATGAGCAGGATGTCCGACCCGCGCCGGTCATGGACTTCACTGCCGGGTACGACGCCTGGATCGAACAGGTGAAGACCAACTCCCCCAAGAACCTCAAGACCGTCCGCTACAAGGAGCGCAAGCTCGGCAGGGAGCAGGGCGAACTGCGCTTCGAGTGGGCCTCGGCCGACCCCGAGGTGCTCCGCACGCTGCTGAACTGGAAGTCGGACCAGTATCGAAGAACTGGCCGCGTGGACAGGTTCGCCCAGCCGTGGATCGTCGAATTGACGGACATGATGCATGCCGAAAAGTCATCGGACTTCGGGGGCGTCCTGACCATGCTTTATGCCGGGGACGTCCCGGTAGCCGGACATTTCGGCCTCCGCACGGCCACCACGCTTGTAGGGTGGTTCCCCGCCTACGACACCGAGTTCGGCCGCTACTCGCCGGGCATCGTCCATCATCTACAGATGGCCGAGGCCGCCGCGAACGCCGGCCTGCACATGGTGGACATGGGCAAGGGCGGCAAGGAGTACAAAGACTGGCTGAAGAGCGGGGTCCTGTACGTTGCCGAAGGCCGCATCTCGCGACCGTCCGCCGCCGCGGCCGTTCACTGGATGGGCCGAACTCCTTTCAACAAAGCCCGAACAATTGTCATGGACCGGCCGTCTCTTTATAGGGCGGCCGACCGTGTCCTCAAGGGCTTCGGTCGGGTGCGCACCTCGATGCAGCAGCAGGAGTCACCCAACGGAGTAGTCAAAGAACCAACGGGAGCGCGCTGAGCGCTCCCAAGTCCCGGCAGACACCCTCACAGCACAGGACCCTTCAATGCACCGTTCACCGGCTTCGCCATTCCCGCAGCACCCGGGGGTGGCCGCGACCGGCCCGCAGCAGGGCGGGGTCCCGGAAGGATTTCCCTCGCCATGAGTCCCGAGATAGCCAAGCACAACGGCAAGCTGCAAGCCTCGCCCTTGCGGTCGATGCCGCCCCCTTCGAGCTTCACGCCCGTCACCCCGCACCTGGCCATTTCGCCGACGGTCAGTGTGGTCGTGCCGGCGATGAACGAGGCCGAGAACCTGCCGCACGTCTTCGCCACCATCCCCCAGTGGGTGGACGAGATCGTGCTCGTCGACGGCAACTCCGTCGATGACACGGTCGCCGTGGCCAAGAAGCTGCGGCCGAACGTGAAGATCGTCACGCAGACCGGCAAGGGCAAGGGTGACGCCCTGTCCGCCGGCTTCGCCGCGTGCACGAGCGACATCATCGTCATGATCGACGCCGACGGCTCCACCGACGGCCGCGAGATCATCAACTTCGTGGGCGCGCTGGTGACGGGCGCCGACTTCGTCAAGGGCTCGCGCTACGCCTCCGGCGGCGGCAGCGACGACCTGACGCTGAACCGCCGGCTGGGCAACAAGGTCCTCACCGGCATGGTCAACGTCATGTACAACACCAAGTACACCGACCTGTGCTACGGCTACAACGCCTTCTGGGCCCGTCACCTCGACGCGCTCAACCTCGACTGCGACGGCTTCGAGGTGGAGACGCTGATGAACGTGCGCGCGGCCAAGGCCGGGTTGAAGGTGCACGAGGTGCCCAGCCACGAGCGCAACCGCATTCACGGCGAGAGCAACCTGCACGCCGTACGAGATGGCTTCCGCGTGCTCAAGACCATCCTGAGGGAGTGGCGTCGCCAGCCCGCTCCCGCTCAGCCTGAGCCGACCGCCACTCCTGCCGCTGACCGAGGCGTCGCTTAAGAAGGAACGCTGTGAACACGTCTGTTGTCATCTGCGTCTACACCGACGAGCGGTGGGAGGACATCAGGCAGGCAATCGAGTCGGTCGAGAACCAGACCAGCCCGGCACACGAGCTGATCCTGGTGGTCGACCACAACACCGACCTGCACCTCAAGCTCAAGCGCACGTATCCGCAGGCCATTGTGGTGGAGAACACGCATGAGAAAGGGCTGTCGGGGGGCAAGAACACCGGAGTGGCCACGGCCAACGGTGAGATTGTCGCGTTCCTCGACGACGACGCGGTCGCCGACGCCGGATGGCTGGAGGCTTTGGAGGAGGGCTTCCAGGAATCCGGTGTGGTGGGCGTCGGGGGTCGCACGGATCCGCTGTGGGCGTCCGAGCGACGCCCGCGGTGGTTCCCGTACGAGTTCGACTGGACGGTCGGCTGCACGTACCGCGGCATGCCCGCGGTACGCGCGCCGATCCGCAACGTCATGGGCGGCAACGCCGCGTTCCTGCGCGACGTCGTGTCCGAGGTGGGCGGTTTCCACAGCGGCATCGGGCGCAGCGTGCAGGGGCGCAAGTCGCGTCCGCTGGGGTGCGAGGAGACGGAGTTCTGCATCCGGCTGAGCCAGCGCAAGCCCGGCTCGGTCATGCTGTTCGAGCCGCGTGCCGTGATCGGGCACAAGGTGTCGAAGCAGCGCGAACGGTTCGCCTACTTCAGATCCAGGTGCTACGCGGAGGGGCTGTCGAAGGCCCTGGTGACGAAGGAGGTCGGCACCCAGGACGGGCTGGCCAGCGAGCGGGCGCACGCGCTCAAGACGCTGCCGCTCGGCGCGCTGCGCGGGGTCGGTGAGGCCGTGCGCGGCGACGTGGGCGGGCTCGGCCGGGCCGCCGCGATCGTGATCGGGCTGGCCTGGACGACCTGGGGTTACGTGGTGGGCTCCGTACGGCTGAAGGCGGCACGATCATGACCCGCATCCCGATCCTGATGTACCACTCGGTCACCGACACGCCCAACGACGAGACCAAGCCGCATTCCGTGCGGCCCTCGGACCTGGCCGAGCAGCTCGCGTACCTGTCGGAGAGCGGCTTCACCCCGCTCACCCTGGGCGACCTCGTGGCCTCCCTCAACCAGAACAACGGCCGCTCGATGCCGGACAAGCCGATCGTGGTGACGTTCGACGACGGCTACGCCGACTTCCACGGCCACGCCCTGCCCCTGCTCGAGCGCTACAACTTCCCGGCCACGGTCTTCCTGACCAGCGGCTGGGTGTCCGACGCGGGCAAGGACGCGGCGGGCCGGCCGCTGGACGACATGCTGTCCTGGGGCCAGGCCCGCGAGATCGCCCAGACCGGCATCGAGATCGGCGGCCACAGCCACAGTCACCCGCAGCTCGACCAGCTCCGCATCGAGGACCTGCGGCAGGAGCTGCGCAAGAACAAGGGCCTGCTGGAGGAGAAGATCGGCGCGCCGGTCGCCACCATGGCCTACCCCTACGGCTACTCCAGCGCCCGCGTCCGCCGCGAGGTGCGCAAGGCCGGCTATTTCGCCGCCTGCGCCGTGAGCAACACGATCGCCGCCGACCGGCACGACATGCTCGCCATCCCCCGGCTGACGGTCGGCAAGCACACGACCATCAGCATGTTCAAGCGCGCCGTCGAAGGCAACGCCGTCCCCCTCATCTATCTGCGCGAACGCATCCTCACCAAGGGGTACGCGGTCGTGCGCAGGACGAGGTACGGGCTCCAGCGGGTGCGCGGAAATGTCTAGCGTCTGGGGGAAGATCCTCCACGACCTCCGCAACCCGCTGTTCCGCCAGGGCTACGCGCTCATGGCGAACACCGTGGTCACCGGCGTGCTCGGCATGGGCTACTGGCTGCTGGCCGCCCGCCTCTACTCCCCGGAGGAGTTCGGCCGCGGCCAGGCGGTGATCACGGCGATGCGGCTGTTCGCGTCGCTGACGGCGCTGGGGTTCGTGGGCGCGCTGGCCCGCTTCCTGCCGGTCGCCGGGCGCCGCACCCCCGAGCTGGCCCTGCGCGGGTACGGCCTGGCCGCCGCCACGGGCGGGGTCGCGGCGCTCGGCTTCCTGCTGACGCTGCCGATGTGGGGCAAGACGTACTCGGTGCTGAGCGGCTTCTGGCCCGGGCTGTTCTTCCTGGCGTCCGTGCTGGTGTGGGCCGTCTTCACGCTCCAGGATGTGGTGCTGACCGGGCTGCGGCGGGCCACGTTCGTGCCCCTGAACAACCTGGTCTTCGGCATCGTCAAGATGGGGCTGCTGGTCGCGCTGGCCGGCGCGCTGCCGTCGGGCGGGATCTTCGTCTCGTGGGTCATCCCGACCGCCCTCGCGCTGATCCCCGTCAACTGGCTGATCTTCGCCGTCGTGGTGCCCAGGCACGTGGAGAAGAGCGACGCCGAGCAGGAGCCTCCTCGGCTGCGCGAAATTGGAAGGTTCCTAGCTGGGGACTTCCCCGGGACGCTGTCCATTCTCGGCATCGTCTACCTGGTGCCCGTGGTGGTCGCCACGCAGGTGGGCGAGGCCACGTTCGGCCGCTTCTCGATGGCGCACACGCTCGCGAGCATGATCGAGCTGCTGGCCATGAACATGGCGGTCTCGCTGACCGTCGAGGGCTCTTTCGACCGTGCCAAACTGGCCGAGAACTGCCGGCGGGCGCTGCGGCGGGCCTTCATGATCGTCACCCCGATCATCGCGGTGGCGATCCTGGCGGCGCCGCTGATCCTGACCATCTTCGGCTCGGCCTTCGCGGCCGAGGGCACGACGCTGCTGCGGCTGATGTCGCTGGCCGTGCTGCCGCGGGTGCTGATCGAGGTCTACCTGAGCGCGCTGCGGGCGCAGAGCCGGGCCCGTACGCTGGCGACCGTGCAGATCGGGCTGGCCGTGCTCGTGCTGGTGTCCACCGTCGCGCTGTTCCCGTACGCGGGTGTGAACGCGGTGGGGTACGGGCTGCTCTTCAGCGAGCTTCTCGTGGCAGTTTTGATCTTCGGGAATCTACGTAAAATTCTCAAGTTCGGCGAAACCCGTACGCCGGTTGTCACCCAGGGGTCGTCCGGGGCCGCATGATGGTCAACGTGAAGCAACGGGACGGCGATGGCATTGCAGGCTCCTCGGAGGTGCGCGGGGACGTGCGCGAAGACAAGGAGGAGTCAGACGTGCCCTTCGATCCGGAGGCGACCGGGGTCATCCCGAAGCTGACGTTCGACACCGCTCCCCCGGAGGGCCCGCCTGCGGAGGACTCTCCTTCGGAGGACGCCGAGCCGGATTCGGACACGACGACGATGATCCGGCTGCCGGCCCCCTTGCACATCGGGCACCCGCCCACGGTGGAGGAGGCCGCCGACCCGGACGCGACGGGCACGGTGACCACCCCGGCGCAGACCGCCCCACCCGCTGACACCTCCGCGACCAAGCCTGGACTGCGGTCGCAGCCGGCGAGCGGGCCGCAGCCGACCGGTGACGGGAAGCCCGGCACCGCCACGCCCAGCGCCACCACCTCCAGCCCCGCCGCGCCTGGCACCTCCAAGAACGCTGCGCCCGGGAAGACGCCCGCCAAGAGCGCGTCGCCTGCCGAAGCGCCCGCCAAGGGGTCGGACGGCAAGTCGGGCACCACCACGCCCGGCGGCGCTGCCTCCAAGGACGCCGCGTCCGGGAAGGCGCCCGCCAAGGGTGGGGCGCCTGCCAAGCGGCCCGTCACCGAGACTGCGGCCGCCGGGACCGTGCCCGTGCCCGTGCCGATAGTCCGTCCCGCCTCGGCGCCCTCCGCCGGAGGAGGAGCACCGGCCGGAACGACGCCCGCCGATGGCTCGGCCCCGAGCGCGTCACCCACGAGTGGATCGGCCGCGAGTGGACCGGCCGCCGGCGCGTCGGCCGCGAGTGGGTCGGCTGCTGCTGCGCCTGTGGAGGCGCCGCAAGCCTCGCCCATGCCCGCCGCCGCCCCGCCCACGGCACCCCCGCAGCCCGCCGCCCCCCAGGTCGCCACGAAGCAGGCACCGCCCCAGCAGGCGACCCCCCAACCGGCCCCCCAGGCGGCCCCCGGCAAGCCGCGCACGCTCGGCGGTCGGATCGGCGCGCTGGTCGCCAGTGCGCCCAAGTGGCTGCCCGTGCTGCTGGTCCTCGAGGGCCTGGCCATGTACATCCTGGCCCTCAAGGTCGCGCCAGGACCCCTGCGCGGCGTGGACCCCAACAAGATCGACGGCCTGGGCCTGATCTCGGCCCTCCCGACGACGGCGTTCATCGCCATCCTCATCATGATCGTGTCGTTCTTCGTCACGGTCGCCCAGAGCACCGACCGCAAGTTCCTCCTGCTGTTCCAGATCGCCGCCATCACCTTCGCCCTGCACGGCGCGG
Organism: Nonomuraea sp. NPDC052116; assembly: GCF_040680035.1. Lineage (NCBI taxonomy): Bacteria > Bacillati > Actinomycetota > Actinomycetes > Streptosporangiales > Streptosporangiaceae > Nonomuraea > Nonomuraea sp. NPDC052116. Next base: position 185,019 of record NZ_JBFAWA010000010.1, read on the forward strand.
GAGCTCTGGTGGCCACGGCGCCGCGCTTCCCCACGGCGTACATCCACGCCGGTTTCGTGGAGTTCATCAGCAGGACCGGCGAGTCGGCCATCAGCATCGACGCCCGTATGGGCTGGCCGGGCTTCTTCGCGCTGTTCGCCTTCGTGACGAAGGCCGCCGGGATCACCGACCTGACGCCGATCCTGCAGTGGACGCCACTCGTCTCGAACCTGCTCTACCTGCTCCCGTTCGTGCTGATCCTGCGCCAGGTCGTGGCCACCACGCGGGCGCGGTGGTTCGCGGCGCTGCTGTTCGTGCTGGTGCAGTGGATCGGGCAGGACTACTTCTCGCCGCAGGGCTTCACGTTCGCCTTGTATCTGGCGTTCATCGCGATCCTGCTCAGATGGTTCGGACGGGTCGAACAGCGGACGAAGCCGATCCCGCCCAAGGGCCTGCGCAAGCTGCTCGGCAAGCTGGACGCGATGACCCCGGGCGAGCTGGCCAACACCGGCACGTACCGGGCCGACAAGCTGCTCATGCTGATGATGCTGCTGGCGCTGTTCGTCGCGTCGGTGGCCTCGCACCAGATCACCCCGTTCATGATGCTCGGGGTCGTGACGGCGTTCCTCATCTTCAAGCGGACGTCGCTGACCTGGGGGCTGCCGTTCTTCCTCGGGCTGCTCGTGCTGGCCTGGATCAGCTACATGACGGTGGGCTTCTGGTCCAGCCAGATCGGCGCCATCTTCGGCGGCTTCGGCCGGATCCTGCAGAACATCGGCAACAGCACCGGCGACCGGATCGAGGGCAGCGACCCCGCGCACGCGCTGGTGTTGCAGGCGCGGCTCGGCATCCTCGTGGTGATCCTCAGCCTGGCGGCCACGGGGCTGTTCCGGCGGTTCCGGCGCGGGGTGTTCGACCGGTCGGCGCTGATCCTGCTCTGCGTGCCGGTGCTGGCGCTGGGGCTGCAGAGCTACGGCGGCGAGATCGGGCTGCGGATCTACATGTTCGCGCTGCCCGGGGCCTGTCTGCTGGCCGCGTACGCGTTCTTCCCCAACCTTCCGGCAGACAGCGCGGACGTGCGCGAGGAGACCGTGCCGCTGCGCAAGCGGAACGTGCGCTTCAACCCGCAGCTCACCAAGAAGCTCTCGGTCGTGCTCGCGGCGTGCTTCGCGGTGCTGTTCGCGTTCGCGTTCCTGCTGGCCAGGTACGGCAACGAGAAGTTCGAGCGGGTAACCGTGGGTGAGGTGGCCGCGCTGCACTACGTCTACCAGCACGACAAGCCGAGCGCCAAGGTGCTCTACCTGGTCCCCAAGACGGGGCCGGAGGTCACGCCGACCCTGCCGTGGGGCGAGAAGGACGTCGAGCTGGTCAACTTCGGCGTGCAGGCCCTCGTGCACAAGGACCCGAAGCAGATCGCGGACGCGGTCGCGGCGCTCAAGGAGCAACCGCGTAACTCGTACCTGATCGTGAGTCGCGGGCAGGTGAGCTACCTGCAGCTCAACGAGGGCTTCCCGGATGACTGGGGGACGAAGTTCCGCGCGGCGCTGGACGCCTCGCCGGACCTGAAACGGGTGTTCTCCAACGAGGACGCGGCCCTCTACACCTGGAAGAAGTTCGTCCGGGGCACCGAGATCCCCGAACCGCAGCCCTACAAGGGACGCGGCGACCCCACCACCCCGTGGACGCCCGTGGGCATCGGCGCGCTGGCCGTGACATGGGTCTCACTCTTCGCGTACGAGGTCATCCGGCTGAACGGCCCCAACCGGGCACGCAAGGCCAGGAAGCGTCTGCTCTTCCTCGCCGTGCCCGCTTTCGTGGTCGCGCTAGCAGTGATCATCGAGCGATTCATCTATATCGCACAAAATAACTGAATTCACAGGAAACGCTCAGCTTGTGCGGGATGATGTTCTCCATATGAGGACACAGGAGACGCTCCCCGCCATGCCGAACGCACGACTCGCGGCTGCGAGGATCGCTTCTGTGGACGCCTTACGAGGCTTCGCACTCCTGGGCATCCTCGTAGTCAACATCGCCTTCCTGGCCTCCGGCTACCGGATGGCCGGGATGGCCGAACCCGCCTTCCAGTCTCCGCTGGACTGGACCGTGCGGTTCACGGTGACGCTGCTCGTGGAGAACAAGTTCTACCTGCTGTTCTCCTTCCTGTTCGGCTACAGCTTCACCCTCCAGGTCGACTCGGCGGCGCGGCAGGGGCGCCCGTTCGGGCCGATGTTCCTGCGCCGCCTGGCCGGGCTGCTGCTGATCGGGCTGGCGCACGCCGTGCTGCTGTTCCCGGGGGACATCCTGACGACGTACGCGGCCGTGGGCCTGGCCCTGCTGATCTTCCGCAAGCTCCGGCCCAAGGCCGCCGTGGTGCTGGCCGTCATGTTGACCGCGATGCTCGCGCTCGGCTTCGTGCTGCTGGCCCTGCTCGCCACGTTCGGACTGGACATGGGCGGCACCGTGGCGGACTCGGCCGCGGAGGCCACCAAGGCGGACACGGCGCTGGCGGCCTCCGCCCTGCAGATCATCTCCGAGCACCTCAGGAAGCTGTCGCTGATCATCGTCTTCCGGGTGCTGTTCCAGGGCCCGGCGGTGCTGGCGGCGTGCCTGATCGGCCTGGCGGTCGGCAAGCTGGGCGCCATGCGCGACCTGTCGGCCCACACGGCCACGCTGCGCAAGCTGCAGTGGACCGGGTTCACGGTCGGGCTCGCGGGCGCGTTCATCTACACGACGTCGGCCTGGCACGGCACGATGCACAAGTTCTGGGGCGAGGCCGTGGACCTGGTGACAGCCCCGCTGCTGGCGGCGGCGTACGCGGCGACGTTCCTGCGGGTGCTGCCGTACATGCCGCGCATCGCCCGGGCGCTCGCGGCGCCGGGCCGGATGGCGCTGTCCAACTACCTGGCGCAGTCGCTGATCTGCTCGCTGATCTTCACCGGGTACGGGCTGGCGCTCGTGGACCGGGTCAGCCCGCCGCTGGAGGTGCTGATCGCGCTCGGCGTCTTCGTCTGCCAGGTCTTCTACAGCCACTGGTGGCTCAAGAGGCACCGGTACGGGCCCGTGGAGTGGCTCCTGCGCTTCCTCACGTACTGGCGCAAACCAGGCCCCAGCCGCCCGCACCAGGCGCGCCACTCTTTGGAGAAATGACGGACCATGCGCCACTGGCCCGTGCTCAACCTCCGCCTCACCACGCCCCGCCTCGAGCTTCGCATGCCCTCTCTGGACGATCTCGACGAGCTGGCCGACCGGGCCGTGGAAGGCGTGCACGACCCGGACGTGATGCCGTTCGGCGTGCCGTGGACGGACGTCCCCGCCGACGAGCTGCCGGCGAACGTCGTCCGGTTCCAGCTCGGCCTCATCTCGCGGTGGCAGCCCGAGCGGTGGTGCTGCAACTTCGTCGTCGTCCACGAGGGACGGGTGATCGGCACCCAGGATCTGTCCGGGCACGGCTTCCGGGTCACCCGCGAGGTGCACACGGGCTCGTGGCTGGGCCGCGCCCATCAGGGCAAGGGCCTCGGCACGGAGATGCGCGCCGCCGTCCTCCACCTGGCCTTCACGGGGCTCGGGGCCCTGACGGCGGTCTCCAGCGCGTACCTGGACAACCCGGCCTCACTGGGCGTCTCCGGCAAGCTCGGCTACCGGCCGGACGGGCTGATGGTGGACGAGGTACGCGGCAAGCGGGCGGTCCAGCAGCGCCTCCGCCTCGGCCGGGACGACTTCACCGACCCCGTCCCCGTGCGGATCGACAACCTGGAGCCCTGCCTGCCGCTCTTCGGGCTCACCTGATGCGAGGCCGGTCGAAGACGGTGTTGTCGATGACGACGTCCATCCGGCTCAGCGGGTCGGTCTCCTCGAGGTAGATACGCTCGGCGACCAGGTACCGGTTCCGATGGATCGACTCGGCCTCCGACCCGGCCCAATCCTGGTCGCGTTCGGCCCCTCTGCGTACCGACAGCTCGGCGTCCACGTCCATCCAGATCCGGAGATCCCAGTACTTGTCGATCTCCGGCCGGAACGCGAACACCCCGTCCACGACCACCACCGAGTCCGCCGCCAGCGGCGTCGTCGTCCCGGAATGATCGATCTGCGTCAGCGGATCGATGCCGCACAGCGCGCACGACACCGCCCCGGCGGACCGGCCGGGCTCCAGCAGCAGCCTCTTGACCGCCTCATAGTCGTAGGCGTTCCGGTAGTAGCCCTCACCCGACTCGCGGTCGTAAAGGTGCCGGTCCTTCCACGGCTTCTTGAAGTCGTCCAGGGTGGCGCGGAGCGCGGGCCGTCCCGCCTTGACGATCTCCGCGGCCAGCTCATGCCCGAAGCTCGTCTTGCCGGAGGCGGTGAACCCGTCGATCCCCACCAGTACCCGTCCACCACCGCAGGCCAGCGCTTGCTCGGCGACCCGCCTCACGAGCGCGGAGCGTTCCGGCGAGGCCGGGGCCGGGCAGGGCTGCTGCCAGGTCGAGACGGAATACTGCACCCGCGCATCAGAGGACACCACCAGCACACCCTATCCACGGACATTTCACCCAACGTACGAAGGTCATGGTGTGCGTCCGGGACGGGGAGCAGGCCCCCTAACCCCGCGGGGCTGATCTTGTCGGCGAACGCCAGTAGGGTGCGGCGGCATGACCACCAGCTCCGCAGCACCGAACCTCGCGGCCTTACGCACCCTCCTGCCGAAGGCCACCCCGACACGGGCCTGGAAAGCGATCCGCGAACTCGCCATCACCGCCCCCACGGTCTCGCGGCCGGCACTCGAACTGGCCGCCGAGTTCGCCGAGATCGCATTGCCGCCCACGGAACGGCTGCTCAAGTTCTGGCCTGCAACGCCGGATCCGGAGGGGTTCGCCGAGTTCCTCCTCGCGCCCGCCTTCGTGCGCGAGGAGCGCACCCACCTCCGGGTCAACGAAAGATCCCTCACCCCCGGCCTTCGCCACCTCAGCAACCTGCGTACGGTGGACCTGCGCAAATGCAGCTCCTACGCCGACATCGCCGAACTCGCCGGCCTCACCAGCCTGGTCGAGCTCGATCTCAGCTCAGCCAGGCTCGTGACCGACTTCTCGCCTCTGGCCGCCCTGACACGGCTGGAACACCTCAACCTCTCCGCCACCCAGATCACCGACCTCACCCCTTTGCTGGGCATGCACCACCTGCAGGGGCTGAACCTCTCCCGCACCGAGGTGACCAGGCTCGACGGATTCGCCGACGCCTTTCCCCTGCTCTACTGGCTCGACCTGTCCCACTGCCGGTCACTCGGCGACGTGCGCCCCCTGTCCGGGCTGCCCGAGTTGCACAGCCTTGACCTCGGTTACACCAAGGTCAGCGCTCTCACCGGCCTACGCGATCTCGGCGCACTCCAGGAGCTCATCGTCGGCTCCCCCGACACCCCGATCACCTCGATCGACGGCATCGACGCTCTGCCCTCGCTGAAGACACTCTCCCTGGAGCCATGCGCAAGCCTGGAGATGCTGAACACCGGCGGACCGTACCCCCGCCTGCCCGACCTTCGTCTTCCGAGCATCCCGCTGCCCGATCTGCGCTTCGTCTCCCGTTTCCCGGACCTGGCCACGATCAGGATCCACGACGAGCACGCAAGACCCTCGCTGAAGGGACTGGCAGGACATCCATCGATCGCCGAAGTGACGCTGAGCGGGACCACCCAGCCTCAGGAACTGTCCGCCTTGGCCGAACTGCCCGCCCTTCGCGCGCTCCATCTGGTGATGCTGCGGAGCCGCGACCTCAGCCTGCTGACGGACCTGCGGCGGCTTGACGAGCTCGACCTGTATCACCTCGACCGGCTCACCACCCTGCGGGGCATCCCCGAAGTGCGCTTGCTGAGACTGTGGAACTGCGGCGAACTGACGGATCTGGACGCGCTGGGCGATCAGCTCGAACACCTCGACATCCTCCAGTGCCGCTCACTCAAGGACCCACGCCGACTGGTCCGGCTTCGCGGCCTCAAGGAACTCCACCTCGACCTCCCGCTGACGTCCCTGTCCGACCTGCACGGACTCGACGCGCTCACCGAACTACACCTCAACTCCGACCAGCCGATCAACCTCGCGGGCATCGAAGGACTGCCCGCCCTGCGCACCATCAGCGCCGAGGCTGCGCTGACGGGCCTGGAGCAGGTCGGCCATCCCGATCTCACCGCCCTGCACCTTCCCGGCTATCCGCTCACCGACCTGCGCTTCCTGGCGCACTTCCCATCCCTCAGCAAGATTTCGCTCTTCCCCGAGCACGAACTGACCTGCCTGGACGGCCTGGAGAACCACCCGTCGATCGCGACGGTCGAACTGTTCGGGCCCCTGGCCGTGAAGAACCTGTCCGCGCTGACCCGGCTGCCCGCGCTGCGAACGCTCACGCTCGGCTCCATGACCGACTTCGACGACCTTCTCCTGCCCTCCCCGCTCCCCCAGGTGGAGTCGCTGCACCTGCGCAACATCACTGACCTGCGCACGCTCAACGGGTTCACGCACCTGCCCGCCCTGCGTTCGCTGGAGGTCGACGGCTGCCCCCAGCTACGCGACCTGGACACGCTGATCGACCTTCCGACGCTGGAGCGCGTCGAGATCTCCGGCTGCCCCGACCTGCCCGAAACCGTCATGAACGAGCTCAACTCGCGCTCTGTGCTCGTCATGAGGCCCTTCGTGTCCACGAGTCGATGATGGCCGTCACCCAGGACCAAGCCGTTCTGGGCCCGGACAACCGGGGCTCGCACTGACCGTCACGCCTCGTCGTCCAGGCGGCGGATGTGGATCGGGGTGTCCCACGTGATCGAGGTGTCCCCCGGGTGCCGGTCGCTCAGGTACGCCCGGCGCAGCAGCGCCTCCGTACGGTGGTTGCCGTCGAGCACGACCCGGCCCCTGACCGTGATGTACATGCCCTCGCCCGGCTTGAACACCGCATCGAGCAGCTTGTGGTCCGGCAGGCGCGCGTAGTGGTCGGTCTTCCCCCGGCTCAGCGCGCTGCGGTCGAGGTCGGGGCAGATGAGGTCCTTCAGCTGGCGCACGGTCGCGTTCGGCGCCGCGGGCGACTTGCCGCGCCGCACCGCCCCGGCCTCCCGGGGCGCGCGAGCCTCGAGAAGCGGTCGCAGCCGGTCGCGCACCTTCTGGGCGAGCGTACGGCCGAAGAGGCGTTCGAGCGTGCGGCGGAAGGCAGCGACGGCCCGTCGCACGATGACCCGGCGCTCGGCCACCTGCCGGTACGCGGCCACCATCGCCGCGCCGCCCACGATCGCAGCCGCTGCCACGGCGGCCACCACGTACGCGGCGGAGGCGGCCAGGAAGACCTTCAGGTGCTCGACGACTGTGGCGGCCTGCTCGTGGCCGTCCGCGAGCAGGCGCGGCAGGGAGGCGAGCGTGGTGAGGTGCCCGCCCTCGCGGTGATAGTCGGCCGTGTAGGCCCGCATCGCCGCGACGTCGTCGCCGTCACCGGCCGCGGCGGCCGTCGCCACACCCGCCGTCATGGTGGGGATGGCCTGCGTGTCGAGCGTGTCGGCGAACGCCCGGTACGCGGCGGCGACCTCGCGCAAGGCATGCTCGTCCTCGTCCGGCCAGGGCACGCCGAGCAACCGAAGCCCGGCCTCAAGCCCCGGCCCAGCCGTCAGCACCACCGGGACCGCCCTGCCAAGGCCGTGCCCGGAAGCCCGCTACAGGTCACGCTTGGGAACCGCAGCGGCGTCGGCATCGACGGCCTCCACCACCATCGCCCGCATGGCCGCGCCCGTCCCCGCCAGGTTGTCCCCCAGGTGTGCGCACGCCTCCCCCATGAGGTCCCGTACGGCGGCCATCGCCGCGCCGACCGCCCCCGAACCCCACGGCTCCAGCCCTTCGGTTTCGGCCCGCAGCGCAGCGGCCGCCCCCGTCATGATCCCCGCGGCCTCCTCCACCCGGCGTGCCCCGTCCTCCAGAGCGGCCGGCCGAATCCGCCACTCGCGCCCCACGTCGGCTCCCCGTCGCTCGTCCGTCACCGCCGCCGGAACCATAACGCGCGGATACCCGGACGAGGCTCCTGTTCAACGAAGCTGAAAATGTATAAACAAAGGTCAGAAGCCGTTCACCGGCCCGATTACGCGACGTTCACGGAACCCTTTCATCTCCATGCGGTCGACCTTCGGGGAGGGCGTGATGGGACCTGATTTTGGCGGTAGGCAGAGGCGGCCGACGATCTTGCGCACTATCGCAGATAGGGGTGCGCTATTTGCGACAGCGTGGATCTCGTTGTTGGCGCTCGGTGGAGACCCGATGGCCCTGCCGCCTACTGTCGTCTGCCAGTTAAGTCGAGGCACTGCCAGAAGAGTTGAGGCCTCGGCGCCACCGTGCCACTGGAGTTGAGGCAGGCGGCAGCAGACGTTGGGCAGCTGGGGCGCGAAGGGCAGTTACTGAGGTACGACCGGTTCTATCGATCGCGGCGCGCTGTTCTCGGCCGGGCCATCGGTAAATGTCGGCGTTCGGCAGCAGATAGCCGCTACCGTGCCTCCATGTTGGATGCGCACGAGCGATTTGTGGCCTCCGGGCCGCTGCGGATTTGGACTGAGCGGGTCGGGGATCCTGGGCTTCCCGCTGTTTTGATGGTCATGGGGTCGGCTGCTCAGGGTGTCAGTTGCCCTGATGCACTGGTTGGTCGGCTGGTTGAGCGTGGGGTTCAGGTGATCCGGTTCGATCATCGGGACACCGGTCGGTCCAGCGTTGTCGACTTCGATGCCCACCCGTACACGATCGGGGACATGGCTCGCGACTGCCTGGCTGTGCTGGACGGTTATGGACTGAGCTCCGCTCATGTGGCTGGGACTTCCTTGGGCGGCATGATCGCGCAGTGGCTGGGTGTGCACGCGCCGGACCGGGTCCGGTCTTTGACCGTGATGTCCAGCTCGCCGATGGGTCATGATCTGAGGCCGGTGTGGGCACGGGCAAGGGCCGGGGAGCCGGCCGACCCGGATGATCTGCCGCCGCCGTCGCCGGCATTTCTCGCGCATAGGGCCGCCGGGCTGCCGCCGGGTGTGGAGTCCGACGTGGCCTTGTTCCGGGTCTTCAACGGGCCGGTTCGGCTGTTCGACGAGCGGGCCGCCCGGGCGATGCTGGAGTTGGCGCTGTCGCGGGCTACCGACCCGGCGGCCGCTGCCAACCATGACCAGGCCGCGTGGATGGATGCCCCTGACCTGCTCGCCCCGCTGTCGTCGATCACTGCGCCGACCTCGATCGTGCACGGCGACCAGGATCCGGTCTTTCCGCTCGGTCACGGCGAGGCCCTGGCTGCCGCGATTCCGGGCGCGGTACTGCACGTCGTGCCCGGGATGGGCCATGTCATGACTTCACCCGGCCTGCCCGAGGAGGTCGCCGACCTGATCCGGCTGTGACCCGACCTGCGGGGGCGGGGCCGCGCCGATGAACAGCCGCGTGGTGAACCGCCTCTCGATGGTGGCGAGACCTGAGGATCGAGCGGCGTCAGTCCTGGCACCCTCTACCACCACACGTCACCGTCACCGTCACCGGGGACCCGAGCTACAGACGACACCTACCCCGATCTTTTCCCGACCTTGGAAGTCACGGGTGCGGTCCCGGAGGCGCCCAGCAGGCCCCGCGCGCCCATCCAGGCGAGCGCGGTGGACAGAACCCAGAGCACCGCGCATTGGGCGCAGACCATCGTCCACGAGGCGCCCTCGGGAAGGTTTTCGAGCAGGGGCAGCCGCACCATCAGCAGGAGCAGCCCGGTGGCCGTCATGGCCAGCGCCCATGACGGGGAGCTCCGCCGGGCGAGGACGACCACGGCACCCGCCGCCCATACGAGGATCGTCGTGCCGAAGCCCAGCCACAGGTAGGGCCAGTCCGGGTTGTACGGTCGCAGGGCGACGAGCAGCCAGGTGCCGCACAGCACCGCCAGGCCGGCGGCCGCCGGTGACAGGGTGGCCGCCCACGACCGGCGTCGCGGCGTGATATCGCTGTGGAAGCCCATCAGGAGCGCGATCACCGGCGCCGCGGTGAACACCAGGGTCGCGGGTTCCGACAGCGGCCGGTCGGTCAGGGGCCCGGCCAGGATCATCGGGATCAGCGTGTAGACCAGTGGGGCTGTCACCCCGATCACGGCCGTGACCTTCGCCGTCCTGACGTGGCCGCGCATGATCGCCACGAACGCGACGGCCGAGCACAGGTCAGCCGCGGAGACGGCGATCGACACCAGCCGTTCGACGGAGCCTGGCGAGCCCGTCCACGCGACGTCCGTGCCGAACGCCAGCGCGTGCCTCCAGTACAGAAACTGGTAGACGCTGCCCACGGCCTGATAGCCCAGTCCGAGCAGCGCCACGAGCCGGACGGCCTCACCCCAGGCGACGAAGCGAGGAGAAGCGCCCGGGCCGCCGAGGCGCACCCGTAAGGATAGAGAGAGCACGCTGGCGATCTCGCCCCACCGGGGCCGCGGGTTCGCCTCGTCGGGCGCCTCGCCCGACAGCTCCATGAACGCGTCCACCATCTCCTCCTCGCGCTCGGCGCGGTAGGAGGCCGGCAGCAGGCGCAGGACGGAGCGGTAGCGCTGTTCGAGCAGGCTCATGCGGCGCCTCCGGCCATTCTGGCCCGCAGGCGGGCGGTGGCGGCCTCGGCGGTGGCGGCCATCTTGGCGGCCTCTTCCCGGAGCGCCTTGGCGCCATCATCGGTCAGCCGGTAGTAGCGCCGCAGCCGTCCGTGCTGGGCCTCTTCCCGGTCGAGTTCGACCAGGCCGGCGGCCGAGAGCCGGTCGAGCACGCCGTACAAGGTGCCGATCTTGAGTTGCACTTTCCCCTCGGACAGCCGATCGACCTCCTGGACGATCCCGTAGCCGTGCCGAGGCTCATCCGCCAGCGCGGTCATCGCAAGAAACATGGACTCCGTGATGTTCACCCGTCCACGATATCCTGACTTACAGGATATCGTGGATGCTGCGATCGCATCGGCGCCAGACCGCCACTCAGGATGAAGGGCTCACGGATCACCGAATGGGGACGTGGCACCAGACCACGCGTTCCTCTCGCTCGGTGAGGTACGTGCCCCACCTTCCTTCGCAGATCGCGGCGACGGTGGCGATACCCATTCCTCCGGGCCGCCTCATATGCGGGATCCAGTCGTTCCAGTCAGCCGGGAGCGGCAGGCATTCCGGCTCCGACATGGGGTTGCCGGGATCGGTGACGACGAGGCGGACGCAAGACACCGGCTCGTCCAGACCTTCGTCCAGACGGAGGCGCACCCAGTCGCGACCAGGACCCTTGAGCGCGTGCCGGACAGCGTTGGTGACCAGCTCGGAGGCGACGAGCTCGGTGTCGTGCAGCGCGGGATGCGCCGATCCCAGCCAGGACCTCACGGCCAGCCTGGCGCGGTGGGGTGCGTGCTGATCCTGCCGCAGCGTGGTACACCGCAATCGCCGAGGCACTGCCGCGCCTTGCCGCATGGAAATCACCTCGAAGCACACAAGAGCGGTCGGAAGGTGGAGGGCTACACAGGCCTAAAACTCCGTAGCCACTGCACAGAATGGCGTCAGGCAGTTACGTTGTGTTGCCAAAAGGCGGCTTCACTTTCCGCCAACCACCGGCCAAGTGTGTGTGGGTCTTGTAGGGACGTGCGGAGACAGAGGCGAAGGGTCGTGATATGACCGTAAACGGGGAAGAACCTGGCCTACGCGCACGAGCGGAGTATGGCGCGCGGATGCGGAAGTTTAGGACACGTCAAGGGCTGTCGCAGGAACGCCTTGCGACGGCTCCCGGGGTCACCTACAGCGAGAGCCAGATAGGGGCCGTCGAACGCGGTAAGCGCACGCCGAGCGAAGCTTTCACGGAGGAAGTCGAGCGCGTTCTCGGACTGAATGGGGAGCTGAAGGAACTGCTGCCCGAAATCCACAACGACTTCGGCCCCAAGTGGTTCAGACCCTGGCCCGGCATCGAGGCCACCGCCCACACCATTCGCACGTCCGAACCATCCCTGATTCCTGGGCTCCTCCAGACGGAGAGGTACGCCGAGCAGATCTTTCTCGGAGAGCCCGGTGTCCCTCCTGATCAGATACAGAAGAGCGTCCAGATTCGGCTCAAGCGTCAGGCGGTGTTCGACCAGCCGAAGCCACCCATGTATTCGACTCTCATCGACGAAACCGTCCTTTCCCGACCAGTCGGCGGGGCAGGGGTGATGAGGGAGCAACTCGCGCACCTCCTCGCCGTTATGAAGCATTCGTGCATCACAGTCCGGATCGTGCCCTTGGCCGCAGGGCTCACCACCGGACTATTGGGCGCTTTCGAGATCGCGCAGTCGGACGGCTCGCCCGACACCGCTTATCTCGAAAGCTCCCTGACGGGAGAGGTGATCACAAACATCGACAAGGTCCGGGCCCTCGGCGTGCGCTGGGATGCCTTGAGCAGCATGGCGCATCCAGTAAACGTGAGCGAGAAGATCATTCGCGAGGTGATGGAGAGGCATGGAGACTGACAACGAACTGGCAACCGCCGCATGGCGCAAGGCCAAGGCGTCCGGCGGTAACGGCGGGAGCTGCGTCGAAGTGGCTCCACTCAGCGGCGGACGCGTCGCCGTGAGAGACAGCAAGGACCGCAGCGGCCCCGCCCTGATCTTCACCGCACCAGAGTGGGCCGCCTTCAAGGACGGCATGGGCAAGGGCGAATTCGACTTCTAGCCGGGAAAGACCCGAAAGAGGGGCTCGATCCGTTCCGAGCCCCTCTTTCTGCTGCGTGCCGAGATCCCTACACCGAGATGACGGAAGCCTCCACACACGCCCCGAGGGATGTGCGACTACGACGGATGACCGTAACGTCGCAGGTGGGAAGACGTAGAAAGGTCTCTGTCGTGAGAGTTTCAGCAATCAAAGAAGAGGGCGCTTCAAAGAATCGCCCGTCGCACCCCGAAGAGAAACCCCACCCCGGCGAACCTCAGGCGCCGAATCGGGAAGACGATGGCCGCGCGCGTCAGCCAGGGCGGCGAGGGCCATCGACGGAGCAGCCCGACGGTGCCCAGATATCGCGGAATCTGCGGGAAAGCCTGCGGTTCCTCGCCGAGCACGACCCTCGCTAGCTCGCGAGCCGACCCAGGCCGACCAGCACGGGATCGCTCGGGGCGGGCTCCAGAGGCCAACTGGGTAACAGGGCAACCGGCGGGGCCTAAAGCGAGCGAAGCGAGCGGGGGTTTCGGGGTGGGCTCCAGCAGGCCAACCCGGTAACAGGGCAACGGGCGGGCACTGGCGAGCGAAGCGAGCGAGGGGTTGGGGGGATCGAAAGGGGGGGGCGAAGCCCCCCTTGGGCAGCGCAGCCTGGAATCCCGTGTGCGAAGCGCCCCGCTGTGGAAGGCCGTGCTTTTAGGTGCCGCCGCGGCCCGACCATTTGATTTCGTGGGGTTTCAGGGTTACCTGGCGGCCGTCGACCGTGGCCGTGACCTCGCGGTCCGAGGTGTTCACCATGACCACCTGGCGTTCCTGGCCGATCGCCTTGATCTTGGGGTCCGAGGTTGTCACGGGTCCGACGCGTACGCCGGCCGGAAACCATTTGGTGAAGCCGCTGAGCAGGCCCGCCATCGGCATCTCCCCGCCCACCTTGGGGCTCCAGAGGCAGCCGGCGCAGTCGCCTCGGCTCTTCTGCTGCGGGTTCCAGTAAAGGGCCGTCGTCACGCCGCTCTTGGCGAATTCCATCAGCGCCGTCGCCTGCACCGCCGTGCGCTTCTCCTCCGACCAGCCGGAGTTCTCCGGCTCGACGTACCATTCGGCCCACCACACGGGCAGGTCCTTGCTCTTCTGCCGCAGCCACGTCGTGATGGCGGCGAACTTGGCCTGGGCGGCGAAATCGTCGGGGACGTTGCCCCGGTCGTTCGTCATGGACGCGCCGTCCACCACGACGAAGTCGGCGCCCTTATTGTGCTCCAGCCAGTACGTGATCGCGTCCAGCGCCCGCTGGTCCACCGTGCCCCACGGGCCGCTCAACTCCGAGGGGCCGCCCTTGGAGTTGCTCTCGATGGGGATGTACGGGCCGCCGACCTGGATGTCCTTGTTCACCTTCTTCAAGGCCGCGTAGACCTTGTTGTACAGCTCGGTGTACCCCTCGGCGTCCCAGCGGTTCGTGGACGGGTCCCAGAAGCCCTTGAACTCGTTCCACACCATGTAGTGCTTGACCGTCGGATACTGCTTGGCGACCGTGGCGGCCAGTTTGGCGTAGTCGTCGAAATGCTCGCGCTTGGGCGCGACCGTGTGGTTCTTGCTCCAGTCCGTACGCCCGGCCTGCCCGCCCTTCATCCAGTCCGGCGCGCAGCACAGCGTGATGACCGGCACCGCCCGCGACGACGCCATGAACTTCAGCCGCCGGTCCAGGTCACGGAAGTTGAACTGCCCGGGGCTGGGCTCCGGGTTGCCGACGCCCCAGCCCATGATGTGCTGGTTCTGCAGCATCGGGACCCGGCCGAGCACACCCCTGGCCTCCTCCACGACCTGCGGCGGCTCGTTGTCCGCGCTGTACTGGGTGTGGGTGACACCCCAGCGCGGCCAGTTGTCGAGCGCGGGCGGCTGCTCCAACTGCGGCGCGGGCTCGCTGGGGAGCGTCGTGGCGACGTCCTCACCCTTGAACACGCTGCGTGACTGGCTGCGCATCGACGCGTAGACCATGATGCCCGCCACCAGTACGACGGCGAGGACGCCCGCTCCCAGCGCGAGCGGCCACGGTGATCGTCTTCGTGCGTGCCGGCCGTCAGTCGGAATCACCGAATGCTCCTCATGCTGCGGCAAAGGTACAAGGACTCACGAACCTACAAGGGCTCTGGATTCTGCGAGGGCTGCGAACGTTCCAAGAGAGTGCAAACGTACTAGAGCCTGACCCTTAATAGGCTAATCGCCCCACTTGCAAGGCACTTGCCGTTTCCGTTCAGGAGACAGGCGGACGCTGGCCTCCCACGGGGCCCGGAACCCCTGCGTAGCGGTACGGGACCGGCGGCCGGCCGGGCTGCACGACCAGGAGCGTGCCGGGGGTGTCGGCGTAGAAGGCGGACTCGACGGCGGCGGCCACGTCCTCGGCTGTGAGCAGGGGGAACCCGGCGTTGACGAACATCTCCCGCGACTCCGCCACCAGCGGCGTGTCCGTGAATCCGGGACAGACGGCGCTGATGCGGATGTTCTGGGCGGCCAGCGGCTCGGCGAGCGCCCTGACCAGGCCGACGACGGCGTGCTTGGTCATCGTGTAGATCGGGTCGCCGGCGAAGCCCACGAGCCCGGCCAGCGACGAGGTGGCCACGATGGCGCCCCCGCCCGACCGCTGGAGCAGCGGGACACTGGCCCGCACGCCGAAGACGACGCCGTCCACGTTCACCCCGACCACCTGGCGGTAACGCGTCAGGTCGAAGTCCGCCAGGTCCACCCGGCCCGAGATCCCCGCGTTCAGGTGGACCAGGTCGAGCCGTCCGTAGCGCTGCTCGGCCAGCGCCACCGCCTCCAGCGAGGCCTCCTCGCGGCTGACGTCGGCGGCCAGCCACGCGCCGTCCACCTCCTTGGCCAGCCTCTCGGCGCCCTCACCGTCGAGGTCGACGAGGACGCACTTGACGCCGCCCGCCGACAGCCGCCGCGCCACCGCCGCCCCGATGCCGCTGGCCGCTCCGGTGATGAGTGCAACTGTGCTCATGACGTGCTCCTTGCGTCGGGGGTGTCCTCGCGAAGGCCGACCGTCAGGGCTGGTCGAGCATGCGATGCGCACGGGAGATCAGCGTGGGCACCGCGGACCCGATGCGGTCGAATCCCTCCCCAACGGTCTTACCTTGCCGGAACCGGGCGTGGATACCCTCCACGATGACAGCGAGCTTGAAGTTGCCGAAAGCCACATAAAACCCAAGATCCGAAATATCCCGGCCGGAGACCTTGGCGTAGTGCGCGGCGAACTCCGCCGCGTTCATGAACCCCGGCGCCACCGTCACGTCCCCCGCCACGGGGATCCGCGCCCGTTCCTCGTCCCCCTGATCGTGCCAGTACGTCAGCGTCAGCCCCAGGTCGGCCAGCGGATCGCCCAGCGTGGACATCTCCCAGTCCACCACGGCCATGATCTCGATCGGCTCCCCGAACCGGATCAACGTGTTGTCCAGCCGGTAGTCGCCGTGCACCAGCGTGCTGTCGGAGGCGGCGGGCAGCCGCTCCCGCAGCCGCTCCACCAGCCGGTCGTACTCGGGCAGGTCGGCCGTCTTCGACCGCTCCCACTGCTGCCCCCACCGTTCGAGCTGCCTGGCCAGGTAGCCCTCGGGCCGCCCGAAGTCCCCGAGCCCCACCTCGCGGTAGTCCACCGCGTGGATGGCCGCCAGCACCTCGGCCAGCCGCTCCGACAGCCGCCGCGTCTGCGCCGGCGACGGCGAACTGAGCTCCTCCCGGGTCCGTACGGCGGCGCCCTCCACGTACCCCATGAGATAGAACGGCGCCCCGATGACGGACTCGTCGGCACAGAACGCGATCGGCGAGGGCACCGGCACGGGCGTGCCCGACAGGGCCGAGATGACCCGCCACTCGCGCCGCATGTCGTGGGCGGTGGGCAGCACGTGGCCGAGCGGCGGCCGGCGCAGCACCAGGCGGCGGTCGCGGGCCTCGATCAGGTAGGTGAGATTGGACCTGCCGCCCGAGATCAGCGAGACGGACAGCGGCTCGCCCGCATCGGGCACGTTCCGGCCCATCCACGTGATCAGTGCAGGCCAGTCGATGCCAGGTAC
This sequence comes from Nonomuraea sp. NPDC052116, assembly GCF_040680035.1. Lineage (NCBI taxonomy): Bacteria > Bacillati > Actinomycetota > Actinomycetes > Streptosporangiales > Streptosporangiaceae > Nonomuraea > Nonomuraea sp. NPDC052116. The sequence goes on from NZ_JBFAWA010000010.1 coordinate 201,680, forward strand.
GGTCATGAACACACATTAGAACGCCACTCTGTCCTGAACACCACCTGAGAGTTCGGTAACGTTCGGGACCTGCGGTTACGACTGCTCTGGTAATAACCTTTACCCTGGCTGTACAGGTCCCCCCTCAAGCTTGAAACACAGTGGCATGCCGACGGTAGGAGCCCATGCGCGTCACCCTTGCCCTGCCCCGTGAGCTGGGACAATCCGAAGTGAGCCGCTGGAGAGAGCTGCAGGAGGCGGACCCCGCGCTCGACAGCCCCTTCTTGTCCCCGGAATTCACCATCGCGGTAGGCGAACTCCGAAATGTCGTACGGGTCGCGGTCCTTTACGACGGCCCGGACATCGTCGGTTTCTTCCCCTTCGAACGACATCCCCTGGGCATCGGCAAACCGGTCGCCGCGGGGCTGACCGACGCGCAGGGGATGGTACGTGCCAAAGATCTCCCCATCGATCCGCGCCGCCTCCTCAAGGAGTGCGGGCTGGCGGTGTACGAGTTCGACCATCTGGTCTCCGGCCAGCCGCTGCTGAACGAGCGGCACGAAAGGCATCCGTCGCCGATCATCGACCTGCGCGGAGGCTACGAGCACTACACCGACATCCTCCGGGAGCACTCCGGCAAGACGTACAAGACCACCCTGGCCAAGTCCCGCAAGCTGCAGCGCGAGGCCGGGACGATGCGTCACGACTACGCGACCACCGACCTGACGCCCCTGCACACGCTGCTCGGCTGGAAGACCGACCAATATCGCCGCACCGGGCGCACCGACAGGTTCGCGCACCGGTGGATCGTGGAGCTGGTCGAGCGGCTGCTGGCCACCCAGTCGGACAGCTTCGCCGGGGTGCTCGACATGGTCTCCGTGGACGGGCGGCCGGTGGCCGGGCATTTCGGTCTCCGCACGCGTACGACGCTCGCCGGCTGGTTCCCCGCCTACGACACCCACTTCGCCAAGTACTCCCCCGGCCTCATCCACCACCTGGCGATGGCCGAGCAGGCCGCGGCCAACGGCATCGAGGTGATCGACATGGGCCGGGGCGAGAAGGAGTACAAGGACAAGCTCAAGACGGGCCAGCTCGAAGTGGCCGAGGGGCGGGTGGCCAGGCTCGGGGCCGCCGCCGGGGTCCACTGGATGATGCGGGTGCCGGTGCGCAAGACGCGCGCCACGGTGATGGCCAACCCGTTCCTGCTCAAGACCGCCGACAGGGCGCTGAAGACCTACGGACGGCTCCGTACCGTCCTGCAGGGGTGAGGCTCGTCGAGGAGCGCACAGGCCGTCGCTGCCTGGCGCTCCCCTCCAACCGCCTCGGCCTCTACCTGGCCTTACGCCACTGGTGCGAGCCGGGCCAGCGGCTGCTCATGTCGCCGATCTCGGCCGACGAGATCCTGTTCCTGGTGCTCGCTGCCGGCCTGCGCCCGGTGATCGCGCCGCTGTCCCCGCGCGACGGCAACATCGACGTCTCCCGCGTCGACCTCGCCGCGGTGGACGCCGTCCTGACGACCAACCTGTACGGCCTGCCCGACGACGCCCCTTCCTTGTCCGGAGAAATGTCCGGAAAAATCCTGATCGAGGATGTGGCGCACGCCATGGAGACGAGCATCGGCGGCCGGCCGCTGGGGACCTTCGGCCAGGCCGGGGTGTTCAGCCTCTCCAAGCATCCGGGGGCGGGCTCGGGCGGCGTCCTGGTCGTCGAGCACGAGTCCGACCTGCGCGCGCTCCAGCGTGCCCGTGACGCCCTGCTGGCCCCCGGCTCCCTGCGGGCCGACCTGACCGGCGTGGCGACCTCGATGGCCCGCCAGGTGGCGCTCAGGCTCGACCTCGTACGCCCCGCGCTCAGGCTCATGCGAGCACTCGGCATGCAGGAGGACCGCGAGGGCTACCGCATCGCCCTGGAGCCCGAGGCCCTGAAGCAGGCACTCGAGCGGATCCCCGAGCTGCCGCCCTTCGACCCCTGGGTACGCGCCGACCTGCACGACTACCGCGCCCGCCGCGGCCGGGTGGCCCGCTGGTACCAGTCCAGGCGCCTGGCCAAGGTCTCCGCCGACCGCGGACGGCGGCTGGCGGGCGTCGCGGCCCTGGCCGAGCTGCCCACGGTCGCGCCCGCCGTGCGCGACGACGTGCGCCGGCCGCTGTTCCGCGTGCCGCTCCTGGTGCGCGACAGGGACGCGGCCATCGCCGAGCTGGAGCGGCGCGGGGTGGCCACGGGCTACCTGTACGACCCGCCGTACGACGACTACGCCCCCGCCTTCACCGAGCCCTCCCCCGACCCCGGCCCCGCGCGCTGGTGGGCGCGGCACGTGCTGCCCGTGGACCCCGTGTACGCCGCCCGCGCCCTGCCCGTCCTGCGCGACCTCGAGCCCCCTACGCAAGGTCCGCCCTGATCAGCCGCAGGAACGCCTTCAGCCCCGTGATCACCTCCTGATTGTCGTTCAGCCCGTCCACGGTCTCGTCGAACCGGCGGGCCATGAGCGTCATCCGGCGCCCCAGATCGTGGTCGGCCAGCTCCAGGCCCTGGCGGGCGGCGTTCAGGTCGTCGATGTCCCTTTTGAGGCCCTTCATGACCGTCTCCAGCTCCGACACCCGGTCGCGCAGGGAGATCACGTCCGCGCGCGGGTAGCGCACCTCCTGCCCGAGCGTCCTGACCCGGTCGCGCAGGTGCTTCGTGTACGCCGCGATCGGCCGGAAACTGGTGGCGAGCAGGTAGAACCCGGAGAAGTAGTAGCCGAGCTGGGCTCCCGCGAAGAACGTGACGACCGCGATCACGGCGGCGGAGACGACGTGGCCGGAGATCGCGAGCACGAGCATGCGCCGGGCGATGCGCCGCGCCTCGTCCTCGCGGTGCCGGGCCACCTCGATGCCGGCCTCCCTGGACACCTGGATCTCGTGGAGGACGTGGCGGGCGGCCAGGCACAGGTTCCACGGGACGGTCAGGACGACGACCAGCCAGAGCAGGCTGATCGCGCCGGCGCCCAGCGAGAGGAGCGTGGACGGCGCCACGCCCGCGTAGAGGATCAGCCAGGCGGTGAGCAGGGTGACGATCAAGGACGCGAGGAGTAGCCACCATTTCATGGGGTTCAGCATGCTTCGGGGGTGGGGTGGGGGGCGAGAGCTCGGCTACTCAAATCCACCCTGAGCACCCGACGTACTCCGGGTCGCTTGAGGAGTGGGCGGGGGTCAGTGGGGGTGGGTGGAGCGGATGAGGTCGGCGAGGATGCGGCAGCCGCGGCGGACGTCCGCGAGCGAGGCGGAGCCGTAGCCGATCACCACGCCGTGCAGCCGCGCCCGCCCGTGGTGGTGGCGGCCGATGGAGTCGAGCAGGACCCCGCGCTCCCTGGCCCGCTCGACCACGTACGGCTCGACCGACGACGGCAGCTCGGCCACCACGTGCAGCCCGGCCGTGTCGCCGCGCAGGCGGCAGACGGGCCCGAGGAGCTCGACGACCGCGGCGCGGCGGCGGGCGTACTCCAGGCGCATCCTGCGCAGGTGCCGGTCGAGGTCGCCGCACTCCAGCAGGTTGATCACGGCCTGCTGGACGGGCCCGCTGGTACGGTCGCCGACGCTGCGCCGCAGGCGGGCGATGGCGGCGACCAGCTCGGGATCGCCGACGAGCCAGCCGACGCCCACGTCGGGCGCGAGCGTCTTGGAGAGCGTGCCGAGGAGCACGACCCGCGAGGGGTCCAGGCCGTAGAGGGCGGGCAGCGGGGCGACGTCGTAACGGAACTCCGCGTCGTAGTCGTCCTCGACGATCGTCGCACCTGTGCTCCTGGCCCAGGCCAGCAGCCGCTCCCTGCGCGGGATCGGGAGCCGCCCGCCGAGGGGGTACTGGTGCGCGGGCGTGGTGTAGAGCACGCGGAGGTCGCCGGGCAGCCCGTCCACGATCACGCCGTCCTCGTCCACCGGGCACGGCACCACCTGGGCGCCCCTGGCCTCGAAGACCGTCCGCGCCACGTGGTAGCCCGGGTCCTCGACGCCGGCCCGCGTGCCGTTGCCGAGCAGGGCCAGCGCGCACAGGTCGAGCCCGTTGCCGGTGCCCCGGGTGACCAGGATGTTCTCGGGGCCGACGGCCATGCCTCTGGCCCGTCTCAGGTGGTCGGCGAGCAGCTCCCTGAGGCGCGGCAGGCCGTACGGGGTGGGATCGGCGCCCGGCGGCAGGTCGGCGGCCTTGCGCCAGGCCCGCTTCCACGCCGCCAGGTCGTAGTCGCGCACCCAGGGCTGGCCGGGTGTGAGGTCGATCCAGTCGGCGGGGGCGGGCGGCGGCGCGGGCACGTACGGCGTCTGCTCGCGCGGCGGCGGGGCCACCTCCATGTCGGCCACGAACGTCCCGGAGCCGTGCCGCCCGTCCAGCCACCCCTCCGCGTACAGCTGCTGGTACGCCTCCGTGATCACGGTCCTGCTCACCGCGAGCTGGGTCGCCAGGGAACGCGTGGACGGCAGCCGCTCGCCGGGCGCCAGCGTGCCGTCCAGCATGGCGCGCCGCAGCCAGTCGGCGAGCTGCGCGGTCAGCGGCGCGTCCGAGTCACGGGAAAGGGAAACGGGCAGGTCAACATGGGTACGCACGGAAGTGGTCTCTGCGAAGGGCTCGATAGTGGCCCTACAGGATAGGTCCACTTCCTGGTTACGGTCGAATCATGCTCTCCACCACTTCCCGTACCACGCTCGGCCGCTCGAAGGAGCGGGGCAGCACCGACAGGAACGATCTCCACGAGGTGCTCGACACCGGCCTGGTCTGCCACCTCGGCGTGGTCGTGAACGGCCACCCCATGGTCGTCCCCACGGGCTACGGCCGCATCGGCGAGACCCTCTACCTGCACGGCTCCACCGGGGCCACGACGCTGCGCGCCGCCGACGGAGGCGAGGTGTGCGTCACGGTCACGCACGTGGACGGGATCGTGCTGGCCCGCTCCGTCTTCCACCACTCGGTCAACTACCGTTCGGCGGTCATCTACGGCCGCGCCAGGCTCGTGACGGACCCGGAGGAGCGGATGGCGGGGCTGCGGGCCCTGTCGGAGCAGCTCGCGCCCGGCCAGTGGGACTACGTCAGGCAGCCCAACCGCAAGGAGCTCGCCGCCACCGCCGTGCTGGCCCTGTCGCTGGAGGAGGCGTCGGTCAAGATCAGGCGCGGGGCGCCCAAGGACGAGGAAGAGGACTACGACCTGCCGGTCTGGGCCGGGGTGCTGCCCCTGGTCACCACCTGGGGCGAACCCGAGCCAGATCCGATGCTCCCAGAAGGTATCGACGCGCCTGTTCACATCCTCCATCGGGAGTAGTTCCATTGAGCAGGCAACACCTGCACCTGATGGTGATGGGAGACGGCGATGGAGTGGAGCGCTCCCGGCTATACGGAAGTCAAGCAACTCGGCGCGGGCGCCAGCGGGCGCGTGGCGATGGCCGTCCACGACGAGACCGGCGTCAAGGTCGCCATCAAGTACCTCTCCGAGGGACTGCTGCGCGATCCCGCCGCGCTGGGCAGGTTCCAGGCCGAGGCGCGGCTGCTGACCACCCTGCGCGACCCGAACATCGCCACGATGTGGGAGTACGTCCAGGACACCGGTGGCGCGGCCATCGTGATGGAGCTGGTCAACGGCGTCTCGTTGCGGGCCCTGCTGCGCGAGAACGGCGCGACCGAGCCCGAGGCGGCGCTGGTGGTGCTGAAGGGGTCGCTGCTCGGGCTGGCCAGGGCGCACGACCTCGGGCTGGTGCACAGGGACTACAAGCCCGAGAACGTGATCGTCAGGGACGACGGCGTCAGCAAGCTCGTCGACTTCGGCATCGCGGTGCGGCAGGGCACGCTCACGCACCCCGAGGGCACGCCGCCGTACATGGCGCCCGAGCTGTGGGAGGGGCTGCCCGCCTCGCCCGCGACCGACGTGTACGCGGCCACCGCCGTCTTCTTCGAGTGCCTGACGGGGCACCGGCCCTACCGCTCCACCGAGCCGAGCGTGCTCGGCTACCAGCACGTGCACGCCCCTGTGCCGTTCCACGACGCGCCGCAGCCGGTGCGCGAGCTGGTCAGGCGCGGGCTGGCCAAGGACCCGGCGCGGCGGCCGGCGAGCGCGCACGCGTTCGTGGCGGAGCTGGAGGCCATGGCCAGGGCCGCGTACGGCGAGGACTGGGAGGAGCGCGGAAAGCGCCGCCTGGCCGCGCTCGTGGCCCTGCTGGCCCTGCTGCTGCCCACGGCGCAGACGCCCGTCCCCGAGGTGACGACCTCACTGGCCCGGACGGTCTTCCGCGGCCTGCGCTCGAACGCGGCCCGCATGGCCATGGCCGGCGCCGTGGCCGTGGCGACCGCCGTCGCGGTGGTGGTCGTGCTGGCCAACCGCCAGTCGCCGCCCACGGAGGAACTGGGCGCGGCAGCGGCCGTCCCGCCCTCGCAGTTCACGACGGAGCCGGCGGCCGATCCCCCGACCACGCCGGAGCCGACGCCCGAAACCACACCTGAGGTCACCCCGAAGGCGACGCCCGCGAGCACCCCCAAGGCGGTCGTCCCCATAAAGACCCCCATAAAGACCCCCATAAAGACCCCTGTGAAGACCCCGGCAAAGACCCCGGTCAACACACCGACGGCGACGAAACCGGTCAAGACGCCCAAGCCCACCAAGAAGGCCACCCCGACCCCCACCCCCAAGCGGACGCCGACCCCCACGCCGACCCCCACCCCGACGCCCACCCCGACGCCGACGCCCACCCCCACTCCCACCCCGGAGCCCGTGACCGAGGTGCTCGGGGTGAACGTGGGCGGCCTCACGGTCGACGAGGACGGCGACGCCACCGCCACGGTCACCGTGCGCACCGACGGCACCGACGCCGTCATCGCCACCGCGACCTGGTCGGCCCCCGGCACGGGCGGCCGCACCCAGCGCCTGCGCCTGGCCGGCGCCAGGTCCTACACCCGCACGCTCTCCTGGTCCATCGGCGAGCGCCCGTGCGGCAGCACGGTGACGCTGACCGTCGCCACCTCCCCTGCGGCCCCAGGAGGCGCCAGGACGGCCTCGCTGGCCGTGCCGCCCTGCCCGACGAGGGTGACCGGCCTGCGCGTCTCCCTGGACCTGCCGGACGCGCCGGGCCGCACCGCGGAAGCGGCGGTGCGGGTGACCGCGAGCGGCACCGGGGAGATCCCCGTCGAGGCCCAGTTCGCGGTCAACGGCGATCCGGTCGGCACCCGTTCCGCGACCCTGTCCGGCCGGACCTCCTACGCGCGCTCGTTCGCCCACACCTTCAGGTCCCGCCCGTGCGGCGCGACCCTGTCGGTACGGGTGCGCGCCGGTGACCGGACCGCCACCGCGCGGGCCTCGGTGCCCTGCCCGCCGCGGGTGGAGCGGGTCTCGATCGTCAGGGCCGGTCAAGGTGAGGGCGGGCTCGTCGCGACCGTCTCGGTGACCACGTCGAGCACCGAGCCGGTACGCCTCGTCGTGTCGTTCTCGGCCGGTGAGGGCGGGGGCACGGAGTCGGTCACCCTGTCCGGCGACACGTCGTACACCAGGACGTTGAGCCACTCCGTGAAGCTCCCCTGCGGCACGAAGTGGTCCGTGACGGCCTCCACCGACCCGGCGGCCGGCAACGGGAGCGACAGCGCGAGCGGGGCCACACAGGAGTGTCCAAGCGAGGAGGAACCTCCCAAAGAGGAGGAGCCAAGCAAGACACCTAGCCCCGGCACAGACGACAACATTGGGTGACATTGTTGACTAATAGGGATATCGGTAGCGGGAAAGCGGTTCCCTCTGGTTAAGCTACGGCCGTTTGATGAGGGTGGGGGCCCGGCAGACTCCAGAGGAGACCGTTATGCACGGTGAAGGCCAGTGGGGGGTCCCCGGCTACACCGAGATCCGCGAGCTGGGCTCGGGTGCGTCCGGGCGCGTGGTCCTGGCCAGGCGCGACCTCGACGGCGTCGAGGTCGCGATCAAGTACCTCAGCGACGAACTGAGGAACGACGTGGGGTTCGTCGCGCGCTTCCGGCACGAGGCCCGGCTGCTCGGCACGCTCCAGAGCCAGTACCACGCCCGGCTGATCGACTACGTCGAGTCCGGCCGGGGCGCGGCGATCGTCATGGAGCTGATCAGCGGGGTGTCGCTGCGCGAGATCCTCAGGTCCGAGGGCCCGACCGGCCCTGAGGCGGCGCTGACCGTCCTCAAGGGCTCGCTCCAGGGTCTGGCCTCGGCGCACGCGCTCGGCGTCGTCCACCGCGACTTCAAGCCCGAGAACGTCATGGTCCAGGGCGACGGCACCAGCAAGCTCGTGGACTTCGGCATCGCGGTCAAGGCGGGCGAGGGCGCGAGCGCCGCGGGCACGCCGCCGTACATGGCGCCCGAGCAGTGGGCGGGCGGTCCTTCCGGGCCCCCGACCGACGTGTACGCGGCGACCGTCGTGTTCTTCGAGTGCCTGACCGGCACCCGGCCCTTCCGCGCCCCCAACGTCGCCGCCCTGGCCCGCCAGCACCAGAGCTCGCCGCCTCCGGTGGACGAGGTGCCCGCGCCGTTGCAGAGCCTCGTCGAGCGCGGCCTGGCCAAGGACCCGGCCCAGCGGCCGCCGTCCGCGGAGGCGTTCCTGAACGAACTGGAGGCGGTCGCGGCCGAGGGGTACGGGCCCGACTGGGAGGAGCGCGGACGCCGCCGCCTGGCCGCGCTCGCCGGCCTGCTGGTCCTGCTCTTCCCGACCGCCCTCGACGAGCCGGCCCAGACGCAGACCTCGCTGGCCGAGACCCGGTTCCGCGACCCGTCGCGCCTCCTCGGCAAGCTGCCCGCGAAGATCGCCATCGGCGCGACCGCCGTCGGCGTGCTGGTGGCGGTGGTCGTGGTCATCGCCAACGCCTCGTCGGACACGCCGGTGCTGCGGGCGCAGACCAGTACGGTCTCCCCGACCACGGCCGTGCCCGCGACGCCGGAGCCCGTGGAGACCGACGAGGAGCCGACGCCCACTCCTTCGGCCGAGGCGACCACCCCGGAGGCGACGCCGACGCAGAGCGCCGCGCCGCCGCCCGTACAGCCGACCGCCACCACGCGCCCCACGCGGCGGCCGACGCGCAAGCCCACGCCCAAGGCCGTCGCCACCCCCGTCAAGACGCCTCCCAAGATCAAGAAGCCGACCCCGACCCCGTCTCCGGAGCAGCCCCAGATCACCGGCACGCCCCACGACCCCGAGGGCGACACCCCGCCGACCACGGCCGCGCCCACCCCGACGCCTCCTCCCGCCACCACGGCCCCGCCGACCCGGCCCGCCCCGACGCCCAGCTCGCCGCCCGGCGAGGGCGGTGAGGGCGGAAGCGGAGGCGAAGGGGAGCCGTCGCCGGAACAGCCCCGGATCGATCGCGGGAGCGACGCGCAGGCCGCGCTGATCGCCTTCGGCCTGATGACGTCCGGCGCGGTTCCGGTCACACTTGCGGTGAGACGCCGTATGGCGGGACGCCACAGAAGGAAGCGCTGAGACGCGCCGGGGGGACGGCGGATGAACAACCCTGGACACGGGATCGCCGGTTTCCGGCTCACTGAACACACCTGGATGACCGAGCTCGGCAACTGGATCGACGCGATCTCACCCGATGGCCGCAGGGCGGGGGCGCTGCTGTTCGACCCGAAGATCATCGCTCTGCCCGGCGTGCGCGACCGGGTGGTGCACGCGGTCATGACCGACCAGCGGCTGGTGCTGGGCGGGCTGACCGGGCTGATCCCGGTGGCCGACGTGGTGGCGGCGGGCGACCAGGTGTGGCTGCTCACCGCGCAGGCGGTCAGCCCCACTCTGTCCGATCTGCTCGCCGCCGGGCCGATCGGCCCGGCGGGTGCGGCGTCCGTACTCGTGGAGACCGCCCAGACGCTGATCGCGCTGCACGCGGCCGGGGTCACGCACGGGTCCGTGCACCCGGGCACCGTGGTGATCACGGCGGAGGGCGCCCCGCTGCTGTCCGAGCGCGGGCTGTCCGACGCCATCCGCGGCCGGGTCGCGCCTCGCGAGCGGGACGCGGCCGGGTGGGCGTCGCTGGCGCGCGGGCTGGCCGCCTCGTTCGGGCAGGGCCGGCCGGAGGCCGAGCTGTTCGAACGCGCCGCGGCCACGGCCGGGACCCTGGGCCTGGCCGCCGCCCGCGACCTGCTCGCCGGCCAGGCCACCGGCCGGGAGGAGCTGGCGCAGGCCGCCCGCGGGAGGTCGGCGTTCGCCCAGGCGCGGGCCTACGCGCCGCCGCCGGTCCTGCCGCCCAGGGACGAGGGCGACATCGTCACGCTGCTGCACGTCCCGGGCCGGTCGTCGGGGCCGGTGCAGTTCGGGCCGGGGATCGGCACGCAGGAGCAGCGGCCGGAGACGACGGCCGAGCGGATCTGGCGGGCCGGGCGCGACCAGGCCGCCACCGAGCATCGTCCCGGCGTCAGGCTGGCCAAGGCCTCGCGGGCGCGGCGGCGGCGCACGATCACCTCCGCTGCCCTCTTCGCGGTGATCATGGCGGGGGCGGTCCTGGCCTGGTTCTACGTGGGGAAGACGCCGGAGCTGGCGGTCGAGTCGATCGACGTGGTGGCGCCGAAGAAGACCCAGGGCTGCGACAAGGCCGTCCTGATCACCGGGACGGTCGTCACCAACGGGGCTCCTGGCGAGATCACCTACGAGTGGCGCAAGAACCTGGACAAGGAGGTCGTCAAGGGGACGCTGCGCACGAAGGCGGACCAGACGACGTACGAGGTGCCGCTCCGGTGGACGCTCCAGGGCAGGAGCAACGTCAAGGCCACCGCCACGCTGCGGATCCTGACGCCCGGCCCGGTCCGCAGCGACAAGGCGAGCTTCACGTACAAGTGCTGATGCCCTCGCGACAATGCATATCAATGAGGTTCTTACTAATCTGGCGAACATGACCACGCAGACCCCCGCGGGCTGGTACCCGGACCCGTACGGAGAGCCCCAGCTCCGCTGGTGGGACGGCACCCAGTGGACCGACGCCCTCCATGCGCAGCAGCCCGGGCCGGGCGGACTCCCGCAGCAGCCCTCCGGGCCGCAGCCGCAGCCCCCGTCGCAGCCCCAGCCCCAGTCACAGCCCCAGTCACAACCCCCGTCTCAACCCCAGCCGCAGCCCCAGTCGAGCCCCGACTGGTCGGCGACGCCCGCGAACCCCACGCTCCAGTTCGGCCAGCCGACGTACGGCCAGGGGACCTACGGCCAGCCCACGGCGCCCACCCAGTGGGGCGGCCCGCCCCTGCCCGGCGTGACCTACGGCCCGCCGCCCAAGCAGTCCAACCCGCTGCCCTGGGTGTTCGGGGGGCTGGCGGCCCTGGTGGTGGTCGCGCTGATCGTGGTGGCCGGCATCTTCTTCGTCAACCGGAGCACCAGCCCGACGGCGTCGCTGCCGACACCGGCCGACACGTTCGAGCAGGAGGACCCGCCGAGCCAGGAGCCCCCGTCCAACGAGCCGCCCTCCCAGGGCGCCACCGAGCTGCCCCAGCCGGTCGGCGGCCGCATCACCGACCCGCAGGCCGGCCTGTCCTTCCAGGTGCCCGACAGCTGGACGGTGCCCAAGCCCGCCGAGGTCAACGGCCCCAACCCGACCCCGACCCAGCAGCTGTGGTCGGGCGGGGTGCAGGCCGTCTCGCAGGCGAAGTACGACGGCGAGGGCGACTGGATCGGCAACATCTACACGGGCCTGCTCAACGAGCTCTATCCCTATTCCGGCGCCTCCGGCATGGGCGACACGGCCAAGGCGGTCTTCGTCGACTTCTCCACCAGGTTCTACCAGGTCGCTCACGAGACCAAGGTGGTGGAGGACAAGGCGATGAAGATCGGCGACAAGGACGCCTGGGTGCTGCAGTTCCAGCTCGACTTCTCCAAGGTCTCCGAGGAGAAGGGCTACAAATGGAAGAAGGAGAACGGCGCGATCGTGCTCATGGACCGTGGCGACGGGCAGCGTCCGGCCATCATGTACGCCTCCGTTCCCGACAATCTGGGCACCGACGTGCTGGCCAAGGTTCTCGGCTCGCTCAAGCCCGCCTAATCAGTGGCACTAGGCTGGTGGGGTAACAAGCGGGCGGATTGCTCCGAGCCGCTGGGCGAGGAGATCGAATGAGTGACTTGCTGGTCTGGATCGACTGCGAGATGACCGGGCTCGACCTGGGTCGCGACGCGCTGATCGAGGTGGCGTGCGTCATCACCGACAGCGAGCTCAATCAGCTGGACGAGGGCGTCGACGTGGTCATCAAGCCGCCGCCGGAGTCGCTGGAGCAGATGTCGCAGGTCGTACGCGAGATGCACACCGCCTCGGGGCTCCTGCCCGAGCTGGCGGGCGGTGTGACGCTGGCGGAGGCCGAGTCGGTCGTGTTCGACTACATCCGGCGGCACGTCCCCGAGCCGAAGAAGGCGCCGTTGTGCGGCAACTCGATCGGCACCGACCGCACGTTCATCGCGCGCGACATGCCCGGGGTCGATGGCTATCTGCACTACCGGATGGTCGACGTCTCGTCGATCAAGGAGCTGGTGCGCCGCTGGTACCCCCGCGTCTACTTCGCGGCACCCGAGAAGCAGGGCGGACACCGGGCTCTGGCGGACATCACGGAGAGCATCAGGGAGCTTCGCTACTACCGCGCGGCGATCTTCGTCGCCCAGCCGGGGCCCGATTCGGCGACCGCGAGATCCCTGGCTGAGCGTGTCAGCGGCTAAAGGAGTGGCGTAAAGACTCCCGAACCCCGCTACACTTTTCCTGTGCCACCACACAGCGGTGGCCATGGTGGGTGTAGCTCAGTTGGCAGAGCGCCAGGTTGTGGTCCTGGATGTCGAGGGTTCAAGTCCCTTCACTCACCCCAACGAGACACGGCCGGTCCTTCGGGGCCGGCCGTTGTCGTTTTCTCCCAACAACGGCCCCAAATCATGACATTGCGAGTTATGCTCGCTGTCTACCGCTAACGCCGGAAGCACGGGGGCCATCGGCGATCTGACCGTCTGCGCGCCACCCGGAGGCCGGATGAGAGTCGACGACGCAGCGTTCGATAGCGTGTTCACGTCCCTGAGCAAGCGTGAAGCCGAGGTCATGGACCTGATCGCCACCGGTCAGTCCAACGGGCAGATCGCTCAACGGCTGTTCCTCAGCGAGAAGACGGTCAAGAACCACGTCAATCGCATCTACGCCAAGCTAGGGGTGGACTCCCGGGTCACCGCCATCGGCCTGTGGCGGTCCCGCCAGGAGTAGCCCGCTTTCCGCGACCCCGTCACGAGCGACCCGCCTCCCGATCCGGCGGGCCGCCTACAGGCCTGAGCCGCCGGTTCCGTGAGCACATTCAGGGGCAGACCCCATGGCATGGTTCAGAGACCGCGAGTCGTGGTGGTGGGCGGCGGATTCGCCGGGCTGGCCGCCACCAAGGAGTTGGCCAAGGCCGGAGCGCTGGTGACGCTCATCGACCGCAACCCGTACGCGACTTTCCAACCCCTCCTCTACCAGGTGGCCACCGCCAGCATGGGCAGCGCGGACGTGTCGTACCCGATCCGCACGTTCGCCGCCAGGTGGCCCAACGTGCGGACGCGCCGGGCCGCACTGAGCAAGATCCTGCCGGGCGAGCGGCGGGTGGAGCTCGACGACGGCAGCGGGATCGAGTACGACTACCTCGTGCTGGGCACCGGCGTCACCACCAACTGGCTCGGCATCGAGGGCGCGCAGGAGAACGCGCTGCCCATCTACTCGCTCGGCGACGCGGCGGTGCTGCGCCGCCGGTTCCAGCACTACCTGGAGGACACCGCGGCGGGCCGCCGCGAGAGTGTGCACGTCGTGGTGGTCGGCGCGGGCGCGACCGGGGTCGAGATGGCGGGCACGCTGGCCGAGCTGCGGCGGCGCACGCTGCCGCTGACGCATCCCGAGATCAAGCCGGAGCAGACCAGCGTGACGCTGGTGGAGCGGTTCGACTACGTGCTGGCGCCGTACAAGCCGCGGCTGCGCGACAGAGCGGCGGCCGCGCTGCGCAAGCGAGGGGTGAACCTGCGGCTGGGCGCCACGGTGGCGTCCGTCGAGCCGGACGCCGTGGTGCTGTCCGACGGCACGCGGCTGCCGTCCGACGTGACCGTGTGGGCGCTCGGCGTCACCGCGCCCACGCAGGCGGGCGACTGGGGCCTGCCGCAGGGCAAGGGCGGGCGGATCACGGTCACGCAGGCGCTGAACGTACCGGACCATCCCGAGATCTTCGTGGCGGGCGACCTGGCGGGGCCGCCCGACCTGCTCCCCCAGCTCGCCCAGCCGGCGATCCAGATGGGCGAGCACGTGGGGCGGCAGATCGTCGCGGTGCACCGGGGGCGGTCACCCGCGGCGTTCAAGTATCACGATCCGGGCATCATGGCCACCGTCGGCAAGGCGGAGGCCGTGTTGCAGCTGTCCAACGGGCTGATCATGTACGGGCTGCCCGCCTGGCTGGCGTGGATCTTCATCCACGTGGCGTACCTGCTGGGCGGGCGCAACCGCATGACCGTTCTGCTGAACTTCTTCTGGCGCTACTTCGGGCCGCGCCGCGCGGCCACCAGCGTCACGCAGTAAGAGCCGCCGACAGGGCCCGGAGGCCGTGGTCGACGTCGGCCTCCGGGATGTTCAGCGCGGGCCTCAGGCGGACCGAACGGGGCCCGCAGGACAGCACCAGCACCCCGTGCTCCTCCCTGAGGCGGGTCACCAGCGCGTCGCGCTCGGCCTGGTCGGGCAGGTCGAACGCGCACATGAGGCCCCGGCCGCGGACGTTCGAGATCGACTCGGGGCGCTCGGCCTCCAGCTTGGTGAGGCTTTCGAGCAGCACGTTGCCGAGGGCGCCGGCGCGGGCGATCAGGCCGTCGCGTTCGACGATCTCCAGGATGCCCCGGCTGCGCACCATGTCCACCAGGCCGCCGCCCCAGGTCGAGTTGATCCGGCCGCTCTGCCGGAACACGTTGTCCGGCACCAGGTCCACCCGGCGGCCCGCCATGATCCCGCCCACCTGCACCTTCTTCGCGAAGGCCACCACGTCCGGAGCGAGACCCAGCTGCTGGTACGCCCACGGCGTCCCGGTCGTCCCGCCGCCCGTCTGAACCTCGTCAAGGATGAACAGGGCGTCGTACTCGTGGCACATGTGCTGCATGGCCTGCAGGAACTCGGGCCGCATGTGGTTGTCGCCGCCCTCGCCCTGGATGGGCTCGGCGATGAAGCAGGCGATGTCGTGCGGATTCCGCTCGAACGCCTCACGGGCCTGGGCCAGCGCGCGCTCCTCGGCGGCCTCCACGTCTCCGAAGTGGATGGCGGGCACGTCGATCCGCGGCCAGTCGAACTTGGGGAAGCGGTCGGTCTTGCCCGGCTCGGTGTTGGTGAGGCTCAGGGTGTAGCCGCTGCGGCCGTGGAAGGCCTTGGCCAGGTGCAGGACCTTGGTGCCCAGGTCACGCGAGCGTCCGGCGGCCTCGTTGCGGCGGCTCTTCCAGTCGAAGGCGGTCTTGAGCGCGTTCTCGACGGCCAGGGCGCCGCCCTCGACGAAGAACAGGTGCGGCAGGTCGGGGTCGCCCAGCACGCGGACGAAGGTGTCGACGAAGTCCGCCAGATGCTCGGTGTAGATGTCGGGGTTCGCCGGCTTGTTCCGGGCGACCTGGCCGAGCAGGAGGGCGAAGTCGGGGTCGAAGGGCGGGTTCACCCCGAGCGGGGCCGAGGCGAAGAACGTGTAGAAGTCGAGGTAGCGGCGGCCGTTTCGGGCGTCGACGAGCCAGGAGCCGCGGCTGAGCTCGAGATCGAGCACGAGCCGGTATCCGTCGACGAGCAGGTGGCGGGCGAGGCGGGCGTGTACGTCCATAGAGACTCCACGTGCGTCGGTCTGACCGGATGTTCCTCTTGAGGAACACGGGCATCTACGCAAAATTTACGGCATACCTACCCTGTTAGTGAAGTTCTTCACGCGGAACGACAGAGCGATCATGGCGATGCCGTGCAGGATCGCGAAGATGCCGACCAGCCAGACGAGGCTGAGCAGTCCCGCGGCCGGCCAGATGAGCAGCAGGATGCCGAAGATCAGCGACAGGATGCCGCCGACGATGAGCATCCATTCGTTGTCGATGGTCTTGCGGAGTTTGATGCCGGCGATGATCTCCGAAACGCCCGCGAAGACGGCCCAGAAGGCCACGACGTAGAGCAGTGCCAGCGACGTGATGCCCGGCCAGATAAATGTCGCGATACCGGCCAATATCCCGATAATTCCCGAGATGATCAGCCAAGCTCGCGACTCGGCTCCGTGCCGGAACCCGGCGAACAGCTCAGCCACGCCGCCGACCAGCGCGTACGCACCGAAGAAGATCACGAGCACGAGCAGCGTGATCGCCGGCCAGATCAGCGCCAGGATGCCGAAGATCAGCGAGGCGAGGCCGCGTATGAGTAGAAGCCACCACGACCGTGTGATATCTCCCATACTGATCTGATTTCCAGGTAATGCCGGAAATCAGACCAGTGTGGGGTCAAATGTCGGTGATCCGCACTCCAACGGTGCCGGTGCTCCCCCTGCGGAGCCTGCTGCCGAGCAGCGTGATCCGCCCCATGAGGCCGTACTTGCGCCGCAGCAGCCCGCGCACCCGCTCGGTCTCCGCCGCGTCCAGCACCACGGCCCGGCCCCTGACCGACTCGGTCTTCACCTTGCCCCGCACGTCGCACCCGGCCACGCTGACCTCGGGGTTGTTCCGGATCCGCTTGATCTTGCCGGAGTCGGCGACGGTCCAGAAGACCACCGCGTCACCGTCCTGCACGGCCCACACCGGGGTCGCGACGGGCGTGCCGTCCCTCCGGTACGTGGTCACCGAGATGTACTGCTCTGCCCCAAGGTTCATCACACGTGCGAATAAACCACAATCGACACCGCGATGTACTGGACCAGGTACGCCGCCAGGGTGAAGGCGTGGAAAACCTCGTGGAAGCCGAACCAGCGGGGCGACGGGTCCGGGCGGCGCAGGCCGTACACGACGGCCCCGGCCGAGTAGAAGACGCCCCCGACGGCCACCAGCACGACGGCGGCCACGCCCGCGCCTTCCAGCAACTGCGGCATCACGAAGATCGCGGTCCAGCCCAGCGCCAGGTAGAGGACGGTGTAGAGCCAGCGCGGCGCGCCCATCCAGAACACCCGGAACAGCACCCCGGCCAGCGCGCCGCCCCAGATCACGGAGAGCACCGCGATCCTCGCCACCCCGTCCAGCGCGAGCAGGGCGAAAGGCGTGTACGTGCCGGCGATGATCAAATAGATGTTGGCATGGTCGAACCGGCGCAGGAACTCCGCCAGCCGCGGCCCCATCGTGCCCCGGTGATAGGTCGCCGAGATCCCGAACAACAGACCGGACGTGATGGCGTAGACGGCGGAGGCCACTCGCGCCTGCAAGGTCGGGCCGAGCGCCACGAGCACGAACCCCGCGACCAGCGTCACGGGCAGCGCCCCGGTGTGCAACCAGCCTCGCAGCCTGGGCTTGACGGTGATGGTCGTCATGAAACCTACGGTACCGTAGGTTAGGGTCGCCTTCTCACCGACCCCAAGGCGCTCGCAGTAGGGGCTGGGGGCCTCTGAGGGAAAAGGGCGGAGGCGTCCGCCGGAGGTGGCCTTTCGCAGCTCAGAGGCCGTTGAAGAAACGCGCGGCGATGGGGACGGCGGCCTGCCGGCCCGAGCCGCCGTGCCGTACGAAGACGCAGAAGGCCAGGTCGTCCCGGTAGCCGATGAACCACGCGTGCGACAGCTCCTCGTCCGGCACCTCGGCCGTCCCCGTCTTGCCCGCCACGCCCGCCGGCAGCCCCATGTCGCTCGCCGTGCCGTGATCGACCACGGCGGCCATCATGTCCCTGAGCGAGGCCACGATCCCCTCGTCCATCCGCACGTCCTTGTGCGGGATGCCGTCGATCCGGCGCACCTCCGCGTCCGACAGCAGCCGGGGCGAGCGCCAGGTGCCGCTCTGCACGGCGGCGGCGAGCGCGGCCATGCACAGCGGCGTCGCGACCACCTGGCCCTGGCCGATCGCGTCGAGGCCGAACATGTCGGGATCGTCGGTTTCCTGCATGGCCCCGCAGGTGCCGCCGATACCGGTCGCGATCTGCCGACTGAACCCCCACTCGTCCGCCGTCTCACGCAACTGGTCCGCGGTGAGCCTGGTGGTGGCCTGCTCGACGAACGTCGTGTTGCACGAGTACGCGTACGCGTCGGTGAAGCTGATGAGCCCGCGGTCCACCTCGCCGTCGTTCTTGAAGGGCGCGTGGAACGGGATGGTGTACGTGCCGGGACACCGGACCTCCGCCGCCGGGTCGAGCCCGCTCCCGAGCAGCGCCGCCGCCGTGATCGTCTTGAAGACGGACCCCGGGGGGAAGACGTCCCGGACCGCGCTGTAGTTGTTCTTGAGCCGGTCGGCCAGCGCCAGGATCTCGCCGGTGCTCGGCCGGATGACGACCATCGCGGAGTCGTCGATCCCGTCCAGCGCCCTGGCGGCCGCCGCCTGCACGGGCCGCGACAGCGTGGTGCGCTCGACGTCCGCCCTGGGCAGGCGGGTCAGCAGCTGCCTGGCGGGCTGCCCCGGCGCCTTCGACACCAGCTCCCAGCCGCGGGACGACGACCCGAACTCGGGTTTGAGCTGATTGAGATAGGCGTCCGCGTAGCTGTCGTTGGGGATCCGCTCTCCCTCGCTGGTGACCAGCTCGGTCACCGACGCGTCGACCTCGTCCAGCTCCAGCGTGCCGCCGTCCTTGAGCAGGGGGTGCAGCGTCTCGGGGGCCCACAGCACCTTCCAGGCCCGGTCCCGCACGCCGAGCCGCAACGTGCTGTCGAACGGCCACGCCCCGAGGTCGGCGAGCTGCCGCACCCCGGCGAACGGCACCTCGGCGGCCCCCTCCCCCGTGCTCTTCAACCGCCCGGGGGTCAGCCGGATGGACTCGATGTGCAGCTCCTCCGTCAGCCGGTGATGCCGGACGGCGAAGTCGGCCGGCGGCTGGTACACCAGGCGCGCCATGCGCGACACGTCACCCTTGCGCCAGGCGTCGAAGTAGTCCGCGGCGGTCTGGGAAGCGCTCCCCTTGACCCGGTTCGACGCCGCGACTGCGAACGCACCCGCCCCAACTACCGCGACAAGCGCGATAACGAGCACAATCAGCCTTCGTCGTCGCATACGGTTTCTCCCAGGAGGGGATCAGCGTGGCACGAGGACAACGGGAACCGATGCCCGGCGTGTATCCGGTGACGTTCGGCGAGGTCGAGCTTCTCCGCGACCTGGACAGGCAGGACGGCTGGGTGCTGTCCAAAGATGGTGTACCTCAGTCGTACGTTGATCTTCAAGACCCGACATTTCTGGAATTTGAGTATGTACGACTCATGGCGGATGTGATCGACCTTTTGTCGGAAGGGCCGCTGAGCTGCGTACACGTGGGCGGCGGCGCCTGCACCATCCCCCGCTACGTCGCCGCCGCCCGGCCCGGCTCCCGCCACATCGTCATCGAGCCGGACGGCCTCCTCGTCAACTTGGTACGCGAGCAGCTGGACCTGCGTTCGGTGCCCCGCCTGAAGGTCATCGTGGCCGGGGGCCGCGAGGGCACCGCCAAGGTGTGGGACGACTCGGCGGACCTGGTGGTGCTGGACGCCTTCACGGGGGCGACGATGCCCGTCGACCTGGCCACGACCGAGTACATGGGGGACATCGCCAGGATCCTCCGCCCGGACGGGACCCTCCTGATCAACCTGGCCGACGGCAAGGGCCTGGCCTTCGCCAGGCGCCTGCTCGCCACGGTGACCGGCACGTTCGGCCACGTGGCCCTGCTGGCGGAGCCGGGCATCATGCGGGGCCGCCGCTTCGGCAACCTGATCGTGGCCGCGTCCCGTACGGGCCTGCCGCTGGACCTCCTGACGCGGCGCGCGGCGGGCGGGCTGACGCAGGCGAGATGCGTGCACGGCGAGGCGCTGACGAACTTCATCGCCGGCGCCGCCCCCATCAAGGACGGCGACCCGGTCCTCGCCCCCGTCCCCCCGCCCGCCGTCTTCGGCTGACCGGCCCGATCCTCCCGAGTCGAGGCCTCTTCCCCGTCCGCCCAAAAAGTGATATCACTTTGATAGCAGACAAAGTCAGCCAGAAAAGGGGACGGGCGATGACAGACACATCGTTCGAAGGGACCGTCGTGGACATGCCGGCGCCGCACACCAGCGAGCACCCCGTCCGGGCGGCCAACGGATTCGTGCTGCTGGGGGTCGCGGTGGTGCTGATCCTGGGCGGGGCGGCGTTACTCGCGCTGGGGATCGTCATGCTCGCCGGCGGGGCCGGGCAGTCCGGCGCGTGGCTGGTGGTGGCGGCCCCCCTCGTGGTCCTGGTGGGCGCGACGCTGTGCTGCGGGCTCACCGCCGTGGCGCCCGGCGAGGCGCGGGTCGTCCAGCTGCTGGGCCGGTACACCGGCACCATGCGGACGCCGGGCTTCCAGTGGGTCAACCCGTTCACGCTGCGGCGGCGGGTGTCCACCAGGATCCGCAACCACGAGACCGAGGTGACGAAGGTCAACGACGCGGACGGCAACCCGATCCAGATCGCGACCGTGGTGGTCTGGCAGGTGCAGGACACGGCGCAGGCGGTGTTCGAGGTGGATGACTTCGTGGAGTTCGTCGCGATCCAGGCGGAGACGGCCGTGCGGCACATCGCGGGCAGCTATCCGTACGACGCGCACGGCGAGCCGCGGCTGTCGCTGCGGGACAACGCCGACGAGATCAACGAGCGGCTGTCCGCGGAGATCGGCGCCAGGGTGGCCTCGGCCGGGGTGAAGGTCATCGAGTCGCGCATCATCCACCTGGCGTACGCGCCGGAGATCGCCCACGCGATGCTCCGCCGCCAGCAGGCCGGGGCGGTGGTGGCGGCCCGGCAGCGGATCGTCGAGGGGGCGGTCGGCATGGTGGAGATGGCGCTGGCCAGGCTCGCCGAGCACGACGTGGTCGAGCTGGACGAGGAACGCAAGGCGGCCATGGTCAGCAACCTGCTCGTGGTGCTGGTCGGCGACCGCGACACCCAGCCGGTGGTCAACACCGGCACGCTCTACCAGTAATCGTCGTGGAGCGGAAGAAGATCCTGCTGCGGCTCGACCCGGTGGTCCACGACGCGCTGGCGAAGTGGGCCGCCGACGACCTGCGCAGCACGAACTCGCAGATCGAGTTCCTGCTGCGCAAGGCCCTCTCGGAGGCCGGTCGCCTGCCCGACAGCGTGGGGCGCATGCGCCCCCGCGGGCGCCCGCGCAAGGCCCCGGAGTCGGAAGAAGCCCTGGAAGGAGGGGAGACGGCGGATGGAACCGCGGACGACGACACAGCACGGTGAGCCCTGGCCAAGGTCGGTGTTCCTGCTGGCCTTCGACCTCCGCAAGGAACGGCCGACCAACCGCCGCCGGCTGGGCTGCCTCCTGCGCGCGGCGGCGCTCGCCGAGCTCATGACGAGCGGCAGCCTGGCGGACGAGTCGGGCAAGGCGCGGGCGGTCACCGCCCCCGCCGCCCCCGGCCGGCTGCAGACGGCCGTCTGGGAGCAGATCGCCGGCTCTCCGCCCCGGTCGTGGGGGAGCTGGATCCGCAAGGACCACGCGGAGGCGTACCGGCTGGTCCGCGACGAGCTGGAGGCCGCCCGGCTGGTCCGGGTGGAGCGCCACCGGGTTCTGCTGTTCCCGGTCGAACGGGTCAGGCCACGCAAGCCACACCTCTCGCGCAGGCTCGTCGAGCGCGTCGCCCGCGCGGTCCACGGCGGCCGGCCCGTCAGCCGGCTGAGCCAGGACGTCCGCGTCCTGGCCGCGCTGGCCGCGGCGGCCCGGCTCGAGACGGTCCTGCCCGGCCGGGAGTGGCACCACCACCAGCACAGGGTGGAGCAGCTGTCGGCACCCATCGAGCCGATCACCACGGCGCTGCGGAAGAACCTGCAGGCCGCCGAGAGCGCCGGCTGAGTGGCGATTTATGGAAGTACGTAATAAAGTATGGCTTCATTATGAAGCTAGAACATGATGACACCGGATTGCTCTACGACCCCAACGCCAGAGCCGCCATGAGCCGGCTCGCCGGCGACGACACCCTCACCTTCGAAGCCGCCGCCGCCGTCCGCACTGCCTTCCAGGCCGTCGAGCGCATGCGCGCCCACGGCAGCGAGGGCCGCGGGCTCAGCTCCGGGGCGATGGACCTGCTGTTGCGGCTGAGCGACACGGACGACGACGGCGTCAGCATCGGCGAGCTGGCCCAGTCGGCGGGCGTGAGTTCGAGGAACGCGACCGGCCTCGTCGACACCCTTGAGAAGGACGGGCTGGTGCAGCGGGTCCAGGACCGGCGCGACCGGCGGTCGGTGCTGGCCCGGATCACCCCCGAGGGGCGGGCCTGGATCGAGGCGTTCAGGAGGCCGTCGCAGCTCGCCATGGCGGCGATCTTCCGCGGGTTCTCCCCCGAGGAGCTGACGTCGCTGCGCCACCTGTGCCTGCGACTGGCCGACAACCAGCAACGGCTGGCCGAGCACCTGGCCGCCCAGGAGGCCCGATGAGCGCGCGCGAGGTCGTCAGGGCCTATCACGACGCCCGTTTCCGGGGCGCGGTCGAGGAGGCGGCGGCGCTGGTCGGCGAGCCGTTCTCGTTCAGGAGCCCGTTCATCTCCTCCGCCGACCCGGCCGGGCACCTGGCGGGGCTGGAAGGCTTCCTGCGGGTGGTGACGGAGGTGGAGATGATCAGCGAGCTGTACGGGGAGTCGGAGGCGACGCTGGTCTACGACGTGCACACGGCGACGCCGGCCGGGATCCAGCGCACGGCCGAGCACTTCCGGCTCCGCGACGGGAAGATCAGCACGATCATGCTGATCTTCGACGCGGCCCCGTGGCAGCCGATGGCGGCCTCGATCAGGTGACGGGGGCGGCGGCCGCCGTCTGCCGCCAGATCCTGCCGTCCCTGACGACCAGGGTGCCGTACGTGGTGACGCGGTTCCCGGCGATCGTCATCAGGGCGTTGTAGAAGATCACGTCGTCGGTCGTCCGCACCGAGACGATCTCGTCCACCTTGGGCTCCGCCGAGAGGTACGCGGTGAACAGGTCCCTGATCTCGGCGGGGCCCCGGGCGACGCGGTCGAAGCGGACGACCGTGGCGTCGTCGTGATACTGGCCCAGCAGCGCCTCCAGGTCGCGCTCGGCGATGGCGGCCAGCTGCCGGTCGAACAGGTCCTTGGCGGTCATGCGGCACCTTCCGGCTGCGGGCGGAACAGGTCGTACGCGACCTGCGCCGCCGCGTACAGGATGATCAGGGGCAGCGCGGCGGCCACGGGAAGCGCCGAGGTGGCGAGCGTGAGCGCCGCCGCGCCGAGGCGGATGGCGCCCGCCCGCCGGTCGGACGAGCACAGGTGTTGCAGGCCGAGCACGGCGAGCACCACGGCGGCGGGCAGCCCGAAGGACCAGCTCGACGAGGACGGATCCATGATCGCGTGTTCGATCCCGATCCCGAACGCCACCAGTCCCAGCGAAAGCGGCAGATGCGAGTAGACCCACACCTGTCCGGCCAGCCGGGTACGCAGCACGACGGACTCGTCGGTGTGGCCGAAGTACAGCCACCAGAAGCCCATCGCGATCGCCACCCCGGCCAGGGCGATCAGCAGCGTGCCCGACGTCACGTCGTGGCCCTTCAGCCCGAGGACGACCGCCGCCACGACCTCGCCCAGGACGATCACCACGAACAGGCCGAAGCGCTCCGGCAGGTGCTCGGACTGCGGCGGCAGCTTGCCCTGGGCCCGCCGGGTCAGCAGGGGTGTGACGAGGTCGATCGCGAGGGCGACGGCCCAGAACGCGTAGCGCTGGGGCGGGTCGACGGCGAGCGAGGCCAGCCAGATGAGCGCCGCGACCGTGAACCCGATGGCGTAGCGGGTCGTCAGGGGCCTGGCCTCGGGCACGTGGCGACCGGCGCGGACGTAGGCCACGATCAGCAGCACTCTGACCACCGCATACGCGATGGCGAAAAGTCCGGAACGCTGCTCGATGTCGCTCACGCTCGCCGCCATGGTCGCCACGGCCAGGATCTGCGGCAGCGCGAGCAACCGGTGGCTGACGTCGTCGGTGTCGAACCTGTTGGCGTAGAAGACGTAGCCCAGCCAGGCCCACCAGATCGGTACGAACAGGCCCACGAAGGCCGGCAGGCTCGTGGGGAGCACATCGGCCAGTTCGGCCACGGCGACGACGAAGACGAGGTCGTACAGGAGCTCCAGCCAGGTCGCCCTGCGGTGCACGTCTTCGAACAGCCGTAATCTGGGTGGCTGCCACTGGGTCACAACTACACCTTCCGTTATGTAATTGTGTAATTATGCCCGTGACTGGGTGGTTACGACACCTTTTTAAGGGTCAGGCAGGCCACGCGGTCCCCCGCCGTACCGACCTCCGGACCTGAGGTCTTGGTGGCCTTGGCGTGGATGACGAGCGAGCCGGGCAGCTTGGCCGGGTCGAGAACCCAGTCGTTGCGGGCGGACGAGCGGCCCGCGCCCTCACCGTTGGTGGTGAAGTCGAGCCAGACCTCGCTGGCCGAACTGATCTCGCCGGCCTTGTGCTGGTAGTGCGGCCCCGCGTCGTCGGGCTTCTTCCCGCAGGGCTTGACGTGCAGGTGGGCGCCGTAGTGGCGGTTGGGAAGCAGGCCCTCGACGACGAGGGTGGTGCGGGTCTGGCCGTCGGCCGACTCGACGTGGGCGCTGCCCTGGGCGCCCTGCGGGACCAGCTTGCGGTCGTAGACGATGGCGGCGGTGTCGGAGGCGGTGAACTCCCCCTCGCCGGACAGCCTGACCGCCGCGCTCGTGGCCCCCTCGCTGGGCCCCTCGCTGGGGCCCATGGCCTGCTGGAGCGGGGCGGGCGGGCCCGCGCAGGCTGCGGTGAGCATGATGAGCAAGAGTGCGGGCACGCGCATGAGACCCTCCATGGTTCGAGCCCCTTCGACAGGAGGGCTCCGGGAGGGCACCCACTCTAACGAGTAATCGAGCTACTACGGTGAGTATTCAGCGGTTAGGCGCCGTGTTTCGCCGCGATGTCATCGATGACGGCCGCCAGCGTGAAGTCGAGGTCGGTGAGCCCGCCCGCGTCGTGGGTGGTGAGGACGAGGTGGAGAGTACGCCAGCGGATGTCGATGTCGGGGTGGTGGTTGAGCTCCTCGGCCTTGACCGCGATCTCGTCGACGATGCGGATGGCCGTGGGGAAGTCGGGCGCCTCGATCGTGCGCCGGATCTCGTCGCCCTCGCGCCGCCATTCGGGCAGGTTCTCGCTCATGGCGCCACGTTACTTCAGCGCTCCCGAGCCGAGCCCGGACTGGATCTGGCGTTGGAAGATGATGTAGACGACCATGACCGGCAGGATCGTCATGCTCAGCGCGGCGAACAGGCCCGGCCAGTCCGCCTCGTATCCGGCCAGGGTGGAGATCTTGGCGATGCCCTGGGTGAGGACCCATTTGTCCGGGTCGCCGGCCAGGAGCACGAGGGGCAGCAGATACTGGTTCCACTGGCCCAGGACGTTGAAGATGGTGATGCTGATCAGGCCGGGCCGGGCCATGGGCACCATGATCTGGAAGAACGTCCGGGTGTGCGAGGCGCCGTCGATCATCGCCGCCTCGGCGACGGTCTCCGGCAGCGTTCGGAAGAACGCCGCCAGGAAGAAGACGGTGAAGGGCAGGGAATAGGCGATGTAAACGAGAATGAGCCCGACGTGGGAGTTCAGCAGGCCCAACTGCTTGACGACGAAGAAGAGCGGCCCCAGGGCCAGGAACACGGGAAACGCCAGCCCGGCCACGAAGTAGTAGTAGATCAGCCTGTTGCCGATGAAGGTGTAGCGGGCCAGCACGTACGCCGCCATCGACCCGAACAACATCGTGCCCGCCGTGCCGAAGAAGACGACGACCACGGTGTTGAGCATGTACTGCCCGATGTGCGCCTTGTCCCAGGCCCGGCCCCACGAGTCCAGCCGCAGCGCCCCCGGGAGTTGCAGCGGGTCGCCGAAGATCTCGGTGTTGTTCTTGAACGACGCCAGGAACGTCCACAACAGCGGCAGGATGATCAGTAACGCCCAGACGGCCAGCGCCACGTGCGAGAGCCCGTTGAGCACGCCGGGCCGCGGCCGGTTTCTGGCCATCTAGAGCTCAACCCTTTCACGCCTGGTCGTCCGCAGTGTCAGCACGGCGAAGGTCACGGTGAGGAAGAACAGCGCCACGCCCATCGCGGAGGCGTATCCGACCTTGTTGTAGGCGAAAGCCGTTTTGTAGATGGTGACCGGGAGAATGGTCGTGGCGCCGTCCGGCTCGCCTTTGTCGCCGGCCAGCACCTGCACCAACGCGAATCCGTCGAAGGCCGCGATCCCCAGGTAGATCCAGCCGACCTGGATGGTGTCGCGCAGCAGCGGCAGCGTTATCGAGAAGAACAGCCGGACGCGTCCGGCGCCGTCCAGCGCGGCGGCCTCGAAATAGTCCTTGGGAATGGCCGCCATGCCCGCCGAGAACAGCACCACGTAAAAGCCGACGCCCTGCCAGATCATCACCGCGATGATCGACCAGAGGGCGAGGTCCGGCTCGGTGAGCCAGCCGACGGGCTCGGCGCCGAACCTGGCCAGCACGCCGTTGATGACGCCGTCCGCGTCGGGGCGGTAGACCGCCTGGAAGAGCACGCCCACCACGGCGACGGCCAGGACCTGGGGGAAGAAGAACACCACCCGGTAGAACTTCGACCCCCAGACCCCTCTCATGCCCGCGCCGCGCGTGCCGCCGCCCAGGTTCAGCAGGAACGACAGGAACAGCGCGATGACGATCGTCGCGATCGGCAGCACGAGCAGCATGATCCCGTGGTTGCGCAGGGCCTGCCAGAACACCTCGTCGTCGAACAGCCGGCCGAAGTTGTCCAGCCCCACGTACCGCACGATCGAGCTGTATCCGTTCCAGCTCGTCAGGGAGAGCTGGAACGCCTGGACATAGGGGCTGATGACGAAGACCGAATAGAGCGCCAGGGGGACGGCGAGGAATCCGGCGACGAACCCGTACTTGCGCAGCCGCTCCATCTGCTCACTGGCTCCGCGTCTGCTTGGCGACCGCGTCGTCCTTCTTGATCTCGTCGGCCTTCTTCTGCATGTTCGCGCAGAACCTCTCCGGGGTGATGCGCCCGGCCATGACCACGTTGATCTGCTGGGTGCCGTAGTCGAACAGCTCCTTGTACCAGCCCTCGAAACGCGCGTCGGTGATGATGTTCTGGCCGGCCGCGTCCTGGGCCTTGGCGGCGCTCATCAGTCCGGCGGGCAGGTCGAGTCCGGCGGCTGCGCCGTTCACCACGGTGAGGTTCTCGGTCTTCTCCGTGAATCCGCGCGCGCCGTCCTTGGACAGCATGATGCGCAGGTATTCGAGGCCGCCCTGCGGATTCTTGCCCTTGGCCGCGACGACGAAGTTCTCGCCGACGCCGACCTGGATGGCGCCGTACGGCATCTTGTCGGCGGCGGTGACGTCGGGGATGGGGGCGATGGCGTATTCGAAGTCGTCGGGCTTGTCCTTGGCCATCTCGTTCTCGACCCAGGAGCCCACGGGGTAGAAGAGCAGCTTGTTCTGGAGCTGCTTGACCTGGGTCTGGGTGTGGTCGAGGCCGAAGTACGCTTTGTCGCCATATTTAGCCTGGATGTCCACCCAGGCCGTGACCGCCTGCTTCATCGGCTCGGCGTTCCAGGCGTTGTCGACCAGGTTGTCGATGTCGATGATGACCTGGTTCCCACCGATCTTGGCGGCCGTGTAGAGGACGTTCCAGAGCTGGTAGTACGGGCCCTTCTGCCCCGGGTACGCGAAGAGCAGGATGCCTTCCTGCTTGGCCGTGTCCCCCAGCGCCGTGAACTCGGCCCACGTCCTCGGCAGCGACCACCCCTTGGACGCGAACAGCTTGGCGTTGTACCAGAGCGCGCGGTGGGAGACCGTGTAGTTCAGGACGAGGTCCTTGCCGTTGATCTTGGCGTTGTCGATCACGGCGGGGGTGACGGTGTCGCGGATCTTCTTGGCCGGGTCGTCGATCGACGGGGCGTCGAAGAGCACGGTCAGGTCGGCGAGGTGGTTCTCGGCGGCCAGCGCGGCCAGGTCCATCGAGTCGGGGCCGGAGTTGTTGAGCACGTCGGGCACGTCGCCGGCGGCGAAGCGCGGGCGTAACTGGGTGCCGATCTGCTGGGTGGCGTTGTGCTTGATCGACACGCCGGGGAACTCCTTCTTGTAGAGCTCCTCGTGCAGGTCCTTGGCGTACGCGTCGCCGTACCCGCCGCTGAAGATGACCACCTCCAGCGGCTTCTTGGGGTCGACGCCGAACGGGTTCTTGGTGTCGGCCGAGGCGGTGATGCTGGGGGCGGCCGACGGCTCGCCGCCCGTGCCGGCCGTGGCGCAGGCGCTCAGGAGGCCCGCACCGGGGCCGGCGACGAACGCGGTCATACCGAGGCGGCGCAGCAGCTGACGCCGAGTGATCTCGCCCGGATGGGTCATGAGGGCTCCTGAATTAGGAAAGTTTCCTAAACGTTTGCCCGAACGTACGAACGGCCGCCGACACCCGTCAAGGGGGCGCAATCGAGACGTGACCTTGCCGTGATCGCCTTGCCTGACCAGACCACAGCATCGT
Organism: Nonomuraea sp. NPDC052116; assembly: GCF_040680035.1. Classification (NCBI taxonomy): domain Bacteria; kingdom Bacillati; phylum Actinomycetota; class Actinomycetes; order Streptosporangiales; family Streptosporangiaceae; genus Nonomuraea; species Nonomuraea sp. NPDC052116. The sequence continues at coordinate 230,190 of NZ_JBFAWA010000010.1, forward strand.
GGATGGGGACGAGGGCGGCAAGTCCCGGTTCACTACTTCCACCACTCGGACGTCTCAAAGGAGCCGGCGACTTGGGGCAGCGAGTTGGGCGGCACGCCGGGACCGGCATCGACGAACACCCGGACCGCGTCGGACGCCGTCTTTTGGGCGCTCTGGACAGTCCAGTCGTCCTTGATGTGCGCGCCGTCCACGCGGTACCCGCCGTCGGGGCCGGTGGTCCAGATCACCACATACTCGATCTTCAGTCCGAGCCGCTCCATGTTGACCCTGACGTCGCCGACCCGCTTGCCGCGAGCCCTGTAGCCGTCGACGGGCGCGTCGGCGTACCGGCCGTCAACGCTCGGTGTGGCATAGGGCTCCCCCGGCGCGGCCGGTCGGCCGATCCCGAAGATGACCTTGCCCTTGAAGTGGACGGGGATGGAGACCGTGCCGCACCAGGCGGACGGGCAGTCCTCCTTGCGGCTGCCCGACACGCCCGTGCCGAGCGGGAACTCTCCGTCCATGATCGGGCCGACCAGCTTGCCCACGTCCTCCGGCGCCACCGGCGCCTTCTTCACCTCGGCGTCCAGCCCGACCGCCCGGAACGCCTCCGTGAACTCCGCCGCCTCGGCCTCGGGGTCGTTGATCGCCACCTCCAGGTAGTCGTCGCCGGCCTTGACCGAGACGGCGGCGTTGGCGTACTCGGTGACGGGACCGCCGAACGGCACCCCGACGACGAGCGCGACGGACGCCGCGACCGCCACCGTGGCCGGCCCGAGCCACCGCCCTCGACGCGGCGAACGTCTCCGCGCCGGCGCCCGCTCCTCGGCCATGATCGACTCCATCAGCGCCCGCGCCCCCGCGCCGGACGCCTGCCCCACCGGGTCCTCGGCCAGATCCTCGTCCCGTACGCGGGCGAGCTCGGCGATGTTCACGGGTTGCTCCCTTCGGCTGCTCACAGGCTGCTCCCTTCGATCGCGACGGCATTCGAGTACTCGACCCCGGCTGCGGCCAGGCCACGGGCGAAGCGTTTTCGCGCACGGAAGAGCCTGACCCGCACGGCGTTGCGCGAGATGCCGAGGATCTTGGCGATCTGGCCCGGATCCAGCCGCTCCCACGCGACGAGAGCGAGCAACTCCCTGTCGTCCCCGGACAGGGCCCGGAACACCTTGCCCATCTGCGAGAGGTCGTCGCCGGGCAACTCGGCGACGAGCGGCGAGGCGGCCAGCTGCTCGCGCAGGGCGGCGGTGCGCTGCTCATGCCGCCGCTCACCGCGCCGCTGGTTGGCCAGCACCTTCCTGGCCACCCCGAAGAGCCACAACCTCGCCTCGTCGCCTTCGGGCACCTCCTCTATCCGACGCCACGCGACCATGAACGTCTCCGCCACGACATCGGCCGCGTCGTCCGGGTCCGGGCATCGGCGTAAGGCGTATCCGAGCAGTTGGGGGTATGCCGCTTCGTATATCGCCTCGAACCGGCTTTCGGGATCGACTCCCATCCGTTCTCCTCACTGTGGTCCACCACCACTCACCCCATGTCCGGAATCTCGCCCCCATTACCGACCGTCCTCGACTACGGAAGCCCGCGACAACGCGAGGGGGGGCGGTGGCGAGCGGCGATGGCGGGCCGTTGAGCGGCGGGGTGCGGTGGTGAGGAGCGGGGACGGGCGGTGAGGTGGTGAGGGGGTGGGGTGGCGAAGGGGATGGGGCGGTGAGGGGGCCGGATGGAGGTTAGGTGGATTGGGTGCGGTGGGTGAGGATTTCGGTTATGTGGTCCTCGGCCCACGCCGCAACCGCCGAGATCGGCTCGTGCAGTGAGCGCCCCAGGGCCGTCAACTCGTACTCCACCCGCGGCGGCACCTCCGCGAACACCTCCCGCGTCACCAGCCCGTCCGCCTCCATGGCCCGCAACGTCTGCGTCAGCACCTTGGGGGTGACCCCGCCGATCCGCCCCCGGAGGGCGGTGAAGCGCATGGGGCCGTGGACGAGACTGAGGAGTACCAGCACCGACCATTTATCGCCGATCCGATCCAGAACCACCCGGGTCGGGCAATTAGGGTCGAAGACATCGCCAGTATCCATAAGGTACTTATAGCACGATGAAGCAACCAGTATCCGATGGATACTCTGGCGCACATGAAGATCCTGCTCTTTGGCGCGACCGGCATGATCGGCCAGCGCATAGCCGCCGAGCTCGCGAATCGCGGCCACCAGGTGACCGCCGTCAGCCGCAAGGGTCCCGTCAAGGGTGACGTCCACGACGCCGCCACCCTGGCCAAGGGCTACGACGCCGTCGTCTCCGCCATCGCCCCGCCCCGCGACGGCACCGAGCCCGAGCCGCCGTTCCTGGACGCCAACCGCGCGCTCATCGAGGGCGTGCGCGCCGCCGGCGTACGCAGGCTGATCGTCGTGGGCGGCGCCGGCAGCCTCCAGATCGCGCCGGGACAGGACCTCGTCGACACGCCCGACTTCCCGGAGCTCTACAAAAAGGAGTCCAAGGCCCAGAGGTCGGCCCTCGGCCTCTACCGGGAGGTCGAGGACCTGGACTGGACGTACATCTCACCGGCCGCGGAGATCGCACCGGGCGAGCGCACCGGCGTCTACCGTATCGGCGGCGACACGCTGCTCGCCGACCCCGAGGGCCGCAGCTTCATCTCGGCCGAGGACTACGCGGTCGCCGTCGCGGACGAGCTGGAGAACGGCGCCCACCCGCGCAAGCGCATCACTGTGGCCTACTGAGCCGCCTCCTCCGGGAGCAGCGCCTTCTCGTCGGGCTTGTGGACGAGCACGTTGTCCACGTACGACTTCACGGCCGCGGCCAAGCCCACGTCCGCGCCCGTCTCCTCGGACAGGTACCAGCGGTGATCGAGTATCTCGTGGAAGAGCTGCGCGGGCTCCAGCTTGCCGCGCAGCTCCGCGGGGATGGCCTCGACCGTCGGCTGGAAGATCTCCGCCAGCCACCGGTGCGCCACGATGGCCTCGTCCTCGTGCCGCAGCCCCTTGGCCACCCGGAACCCGTCGAGGTCGTTGAGCAGCCGCCGCGCCTGGTTCTCCTCCACGTCGAGCCCGGTCAGCCGGAGCAGCCGCCGCTGGTGGTGGCCGGAGTCCACGACCTTGGGCCGTACGATGAGCCGCCCGGTGCCGACCTTGCGCCGCACCATCATCTCGGCCACGTCGAAGCCGAGCAGGTTCAGCCGGCGGATCCGCTGCTCCACGCGGTGCCAGTCGACCTCCTCGATGATCTCGCTCTGGGTGATCTCGTCCCACAGGCGGTGGTAGCGGGTGACGATGTCCTCGGCGGTCTCCATGGGGTCGATGGACGGGTGCAGCAGCCCGCCGGCCTCCAGGTCGAGCATCTCGCCGAAGATGTTCGTGTGCGCGGTGTCGATGTCGGCCAGCCGCTGCCCCTCGCTGATCATCGGGTGCATCTCGCCGGTCTCGGCGTCCACCAGGTACGCGGCGAAGGCCCCGGCGTCCCTGCGGAACAGCGTGTTGGACAGCGAGCAGTCGCCCCAGTAGAACCCGTTCAGGTGCAGTCGCACTAACAGCACGGCCAGCGCGTCCAGCAGGCGGGTGAGCGTGTCGGGCCGCAGCGTGCCCGACATGACGGCGCGGTACGGCAGCGAGAACTGCAGGTGCCGGGTGATCAGCGCCGCGTCCAGCCCTTCCTCGCGGCCGGTGACGTAGGCGACGGGCTCCACGGCCGGCGCGTCGAGGCGGGCCAGGTCCCACAGCAGCTGGTATTCGCGCTTGGCGTACCGTTCGCTGATCTCCTTGATCGCGTACACCTTGCCGGACAGCCGGGCGAACCGCACCACGTGCCGTGATATGCCGCGCGGCAGATCGACGAGATGGTACTGCGGCCAGTCTTGGAGGGGGACCTCCCAAGGGAGGCGGATCAGGTCAGGGTCGCCTAGCGCGCCAGTGATCTGCAGGGGCATTTCCACAGGATATGGTGCATTGGTGGACGAGTTTCTCAAGTGGTACTTTTCCGACCGTCCCGTCGTGGCCAGCTTATTGGGGGCCGACGGTTATGATCACACCCTCGGCGACTTCACGGCCTCCGGCTGGACCGCCCGCGAGCGGGAAGAGGCCCGCTGGCTCGACCGCCTCTCCTCCCTCCAGACGGCCACCCTCGACGACGCCATCGACAGAGATCTGGTCCTCTCCCAGCTGAGAGGCTCGACCGCGCTCGCCTCCTGGCCCGAGTGGCGGCGTGACCCGGCCGCCTACCTGTCCGCGATCTTCTCCTCCATGTACACGCCGTTCCAGCGGCGCCTCAAGCCGGAGCCCGAGCTGGTGTCCTCGGCCGTCTCGCGCCTGGCCGAGGTGCCCGGCGTGCTGGCCGCCTGCCGCGCCAACCTCGACCCCGAACTGGCCGCCCCACTGCTGATCAAGCGCGGTCTCGGTCAGGCCCGCACCGGCCGCAACTTCCTCACGCGTACGATCCCGTCCATGGTCGAGGACCCCGACCTGGCCGCCAAGCTGGCCGAGGCCGCCGAACCGGCCGCGCGGGCGTTCGACGAGCTGGTCGCCTTCCTCGAGGGCTTCGAGTGCGGCGGCACCTGGCGGATGGGCGAGAAGCTCTACTCCACACTGCTGCGCGAACGCGAGATGCTCGGCTACGGCGCCGCCGAGCTGCACGAGAAGGGCAAGGCCGCCTGGGCCGAGCTGGACGCGCGGATGCGCCAGGTGGCGCTGCGGGTCAACGGCGGCGAGGACTGGCGGGCGGCGATGGAGTTCCTCATGGACGACCATCCGCCGACCCTGGCCGACATGCGGGCCGAGTACGCGGCCGAGACCCAGCGGGCCAGGGAGTTCGTGCGGGAGCGGGACCTGGTCACGTTCGCCGACGGCGAGGAGTGCGACGTGCTCCCGTCCGCCGAGTACACCCGTCCGGTGCTGTCCGTCGCCCACTACCTCGCGCCGCCCCCGCTGAGCGCCTCGCGCAAGGGCGTCTTCTTCGTCCCCTACACGCCCGACGACTTCACCCCCGAGCAGGTACGCCAGCGCCTCCGTACGAACTCGCGGGCCCAGATGCCCTCGATCGCCGTGCACGAGGCCTACCCGGGGCATCACTGGCACCTGTCGTACATGGCGGGCAATCCCCGTACTGCCAGGAAGGTCTTCCGCACCCCGTACTTCACCGAGGGCTGGGCCCTGTACGTGGAGAAGCTCCTGCACGAGCAGGGCTACTTCGACACCCCCGCCACCGAGCTGGCCCACCTGGACTGCCGGATCTTCCGCGCCGCCAGGATCGTCGTGGACACCGCGCTGCACTGCGAGGACATGTCGATCGAGGAGGCGGAGACGTTCATGGCGACCAGGGCGTCGCTGTCGCCGGGCACCGCTCAGGGCGAGGTGAACCGCTACTGCGCGTGGCCCACGCAGGCGCCCTCCTACCTCACGGGCGCGATCGAGATCGACCGCATCCGGGAGTCGTTCCAGGGGTCGCTGAAGGAGTTCCACGACCGGATCGCCGGGTCGGGCGGGCTGCCGCTGGGGCTGGCGGAGCAGGCGGCGCTCTCATAGGCGACGAGGGAACGTCGGGGGGTTCAGCGCTCGCTCGACCACCGCGTTGAGCTGCTCGTTCGTGAGGACGGCCGGCTTGCCCACGCTGAGCCCCCGGACGTAGACCTCGCACAGCCACTCCAGCAGCCGGGTGGCCTCGAACGCCTCCTCCAGCGTCGCCCCGACGGTCACCCCGCCGTGGTTGGCCATCAGGGCGGCCTTCTTGCCCTCCATCGCCGCCCGGACGTTGGCGGCCAGCTCGGGCGTGCCGTACGTGGCGTACTCGGCCACCCTGACCACGCCGCCGAGCAGCAGCGCGTTGTAGTGCACGGGCGGCAGCTCGGTCATCGTGGTGGCCACGATCGTGCCGAACACCGAGTGCGTGTGCACGATGGCCTTGGCGTCCGTGGTCGCGTAGACGGCCAAATGCATGGGGGTCTCGCTGGACGGCTGCAGGTCGCCCTCGACGAGGTAACCCTCGACGTCCACGACCGGGCACATCTCCGGGGTCAGCCGGTCGAGCGCCGCCCCCGAGGGGGTGACCGCGACCAGATCCCCCTCGCGCACGCTCAGGTTGCCGGACGTGCCGATGACCAGGCCGAGCTCGACCGCGCGCCGGCCGTACTCGCACAACTGCTCGCGCAGGCTCATGCGTCGGCAATGTAGTCGGTCGTCCGAAATACATCAATGGTCACAAACGATCCAGCGCTTGGAGCATGAGGCGCTCGACGTCGACGCGCTTGAGCCGGCCCGGGTAGAGGAGCAGGTGCAGGCTGAGGCCGTCGACCAGGGCGAGCAGGTGCTCGGCGAGGTCGTCCAGGTTGTCGTCGGTGCGCAGCTCACCCGCCGCGCGGGCCTGCGCCAGCAGGTCGCGTACGGCGGCGCGCAGCTCGTCCGCCTCCGTGCGCTGGACCTCGGCCAGGCGCTCCGAGGCCAGGCTGCGGCTCCAGAAGCTGACCTCCAGGCGCGACTCCTGGGTGCGCTCGGCGTCCAGCGGCAGGTTGTCCAGCAGCAGCTCGCGCAGCGCGGCCAGCCCCGTCGCGCCCTCGACCTTGCGGGTCAGCCGGTCGCGGATGCGCTGGTGCGACTGGCGCAGCGCCGACAGCAGGATCTCGTCCTTGTCGGCGAAGTAGTGGGCGAGCACGCCGTTGGAGTATCCGGCCTCCTTGGCGATGGCCCGCGTGGTGGCGGCGTCGATGCCGTCCCTGACGATCACCCGGCGGGCGGCTGACAGGACCTCGCGCCGGCGCTCGTCGTGATCGACGATCTTGGGCATCGGCTCCTCCATTGACTTTTTATTCGGACGTCTGTCTATTTAGACTATGACCGTCGCCACCGTCGGCGTCCACATCGTCGACATTCTCGCCAGGCCCATCGATCACATCCCCGAGGGCCAGGACACCGTACTGGTGGAGCAGATCCGCCTCACCGCCGCCGGCGCCGCCGCCGGGACCGCCGTCGACCTGGTCAAGCTGGGCAACCCCGTGATCACCATGGGAGCCGCCGGCGACGACGAGCTGGGTGACTTCCTGGTGGCGGTGCTCGCCAAGCGCGGCGTCGACGTCTCGCGCCTCGTGCGCAGGGCGGGCGAGCAGACGGCCGCGTCGATCCTGCCCATCAGGCCCGACGGCGGGCGGCCCAGCTTCCACGTGCCGGGGGCCAACCTCGGCGTGACGTACGCGGACCTCGACCCCGACGTGCTGCGCGGCGTGCGGGCGATCCACCTGGGCGGGATGGACGTCACCTTCGGCCTCGGCGACCCGGCGTTCTTCGCCCTCCTGGACGAGGTACGCGCGTCCGGCACCGTCATCACCATGGACCTCCTTTCGGAGATGCCCGACTTATTGGGAATGGCCCGCGCTTTCCTGCCGCACGTGGACTACGTGCTGCCGAACGAGTCGCAGGCCCTCCTCATGACCGGCGCCTCCGACGTCGGCGAGGCCGCCCGGGCCCTGCTGGCCGACGGGCCGCGCGGCGTGCTCGTCACGCTGGGGGCGGCGGGCAGCCTGGTGGTCACTGCGGAGGGCGCCGAGACGGTGCCCGCACTCAAGGTGGACGTCTCGGACACGACCGGCTGCGGGGACGCGTACTGCGCGGGGTTCCTGACGGGCCTCCTGCACGGGCAGGACGTGCTGACCGCGGCCCGCTGGGGCACGGCCGCCGCCGCCCGCGTCGCCACCGGGCTCGGCTCGGACGCCGGCCTCATCGATCTCGACTCGACTCTAAGGACTCTCGGATGACCGACGCAGAACTCCGTCAGCGCGCACTGAAGGTCGTCCCCGGCGGCATGTACGGCCACCTCAACGCCGCCCTCTTCGCCCCCGGCTTCCCGCAGTTCTTCGAACGCGGCGAGGGCTGCCGCCAGTGGGACGTGGACGGTCGCGAGTACATCGACTTCATGTGCAGCTGGGGCCCGGTCGTGCTCGGCCACCGCCACCCACGTGTGGAGGAGGCCGCCGCCCGGCAGGCCGCGCTCGGCGACTGCCTCAACGGCCCCGGCCCGATCATGGTGGAGCTGGCCGAGCTGCTGGTGGACACCGTGCCCAGCGCCGACTGGGCGATGTTCTCCAAGAACGGCACCGACGCCACCACGCAGGCGCTCATGGTCGCCCGCGCCGCCACCGGCCGGACCAAGGTGCTGATGGCGCACGGCGCCTACCACGGGGCGGACCCCTGGTGCACGCCCTCCCTGGCGGGCACGACGCCCAACGAGCGGGCCGACCTGGTGGAGTTCACGTACAACTCACTCGAGTCCTTGGAGACCGCGGCGGCGACCGTGGAGGGCGACGTGGCGGCGATCATCGTGACGCCGTTCAAGCACGACTCCTTCGAGGACCAGGAGCTGGTGGAGCCCGCCTTCGCGCGGGGCGCCCGCGCCCTGGCCGACCGGCTCGGGGCCGCGCTGGTGATCGACGACGTGCGGGCCGGGTTCCGGGTCGACCTGCGGGGGTCCTGGGAGCCGTACGGGGTGCGGCCCGACCTGACCGCCTGGTCGAAGGCCATGGCGAACGGCTACCCGATCGCCGCCGTCACCGGCACGGACGCGCTGCGCGGACCGGCGCAGACGCTGTACTCGACGGGGTCGTTCTGGTTCTCGGCGGTCGCCATGGCGGCGGCCAAGGCGACCATCGAGACGCTGCGCGACACGGACGGCATCGGCGCCATGGAACGCGCGGGCACGCAGCTCCGCGAGGGGCTTTACGCGCAGGCCAAGTCCCACGGGTTCGTGGTGAACCAGACGGGGCCCGTCACGATCCCGTGGCTCAGCTTCGACGGGGACGCCGACCTCTCCGTCGCGATGTGGTGGAGCGACGCCTGCCTGCGGCACGGGGTCTACCTGCACCCGTGGCACAACTGGTTCATGTCGGCCGCGCACACGGAGGCCGACGTGGCCAGGGCGCTGGAGGGCACGGACCAGGCGTTCGCGGAGACCCGTGCCCACTTCGGCTAGTCGGCGGTGAGCTTGCTGATCTCGGCCACGACGGACGGCCAGAGCGGGCGCGGCAGGTCGTGGCCCATGCCCGGGTAGGTCACCAGCCGGGCGCCGGGGACGGCCGCGGCCGTGGCCTGGCCGCCCGCGACCGGAACGAGCTGGTCCGCCTCCCCGTGCAGCACCAGCGTGGGCACCCGCACCCCGGCGAGCCCCGCCGTGCGGTCGCCCGAGGCCATGATGGCGGCGAGCTGCCGGGCCGTCCCGCCGGGGTCGAAACAGCGGTCGAACGCGAGTCCGGCCAGCAGGGTGATCCGCTCGCGGTCCAGCTCGTATCCGGGCGAGCCGATGACCGACCAGGTCCGCACCGCCTGGGCCTGGACCGCATCGCGGTCGGCGGGGGGCGCGGCCATGAGGGTGGCGAGCGCGGCCTCGGTGGGCGGGGCCGCCGAGGGGCCGGGAGTGGACATGATCGAGGTCAGGGTCAGCACCCGGTCCGGGTGGCGGATGGCCAGCGCCTGGGCGATCATGCCGCCCATCGACGCCCCGACCACGTGGGCGGCCGGCCAGCCCAGCGCGTCCATGAGTCCCGCCGAGTCGTCGGCCAGGTCGTCCAGCAGATACGGCGAAGGCGCCCCCATCGCGGGAACGCCCTGGTCGTAGAAGTGTGTGGAGAGACCGGCGTCGCGGTTGTCGAACCGTACGACGTGGTGTCCCTGGTCCGCCAGCAGCGCGCAGAGCCCTTCATCCCAGTGGATGAGCTGCGCGCCGAGCCCCATGATGAGGAGCAGGGGGCGCCCCTCGTGCGAGCCGAAGCTCTCGTAGGCGATTTCGATGCCGTTCGCGGCTACGCGGGTGGTCACGAGGACCAGAATGACATTCTGGTCCAGGTCCGTAAAGTTCAGCCCTTGAGAAGATTGCGGACGCGGTCGCTGGCGAGCACCACGCTGCCGCCCACCGCGGCCACGGCGCTGGCCACGACGGCGCCCGTGCTGGCGCTCCACTCTCCGGCCTCGCGCGCAGGCGGCGGCACGGCCGCACCGGCCGCCGGGGGCTCGGCCGGGTTGTTGTCACGCTCGGACCAGGCGCCGGTCGAGAACGGGACCGGGTAGTTCTTCTTGCCGGGACCGTTGCCCCACTTGGTGATGACGTAGTCGACCTTGATGTGCCCCTGGCCGCCGACGCCGTCGACGCCGAGCGTCTCCATGTTGAACGAGCCGCCGGTCAGCTCCGCGAACGTCTTGCCGTCCAGGTCGAGCATGACGCCGTTGTTGGAGGGCACGCCCGGGCCGCGGTCGCCGACGAAGAAGGGCAGCTTCTTGCCGTCGTGAATCACGTATCCCTCGGTCATGAGCGGCCAGCTCGGGCTGGCGGCCAGACCTTTCTGCATGGGCTTGCCGCTGGCGGGCAGACCGGTGTCCCCGGCGCGGCCGGAGGAGTCGTCCCAGAAGTACGAAGCGGTGGTCGAGCCCTTGAGCAGGACCTTCTCGTCCGTGTTGGAGTCGGCGTGGGCCGCGGTGCCGGCGATGGTGAGCGCGCCGACGGTGGAGGCGGTGAGCAGAGCGAGGGTACGCAAACCAGAACGTGCAGACATGAAAAGTACAGTCCTTCGCGAGGGGGCAGGGAGATTGCGCTCGCTTGAAAAAGGGCGTAGCAGGGGAAAGCACCTGACGGGGGAAAGCTACGCGGAGCGCGAAACGAGCCTGGAGAAGGGACCGCTCAGAGGGCGGCCGTCATCACGCTGTATGGGTGTTCTACGTGATCATTCAAGTTCTGCATATGTCCTCTCCATCTCGCCTACCGGGTTAGCTGACGGGTTCGGGCGGTGGAGTTGCCCTACCGACACAAGGTCGGATTCACCCCAGGGAGGTGGGTCCCCGGCTCCCGAGTGATCGGGATTAGGCGCCAGTCGGCTGGTTCCCTTGTGTGGTCCACGCCACCGGCTGGTAAGTGGGCATCACTCTAACCACGTATTCCGGACAAACACAAACAGTTCGTCATGAATCGGTGTAAAGATCTACCTGCCTCCGGCATAGAGAAAGGGGGCACGGCATTGCCGTACCCCCTTGAAATTCCCGGCCTCAGCCGCCGCTCTTGCGCCTGAACGATCTTTTACTCGCAGCCGGACCGTGCGCCCCGTGGATCTTCGATGGGTCGCCGCCCTTGCCACCCGCGCCCGAGTCCGCGTGCTGGTTACGCTTGCGCTCCAGCGCCTCGCGGAACTTGCGCTTCATCTCGTCCTCGGGAGTCTCGCTGACTTCCGGCTCCGGTGTTTCCGCCATGAGGACCTCCATGGTGTTGGGGACTATCACAGCTTCGCATGGCCCCGCTTATGACGCGAAACTGGCCTCAACCCTGCTCTGCGGCGTGGCGGGCACCTCCAGCCGCCTGGCCGGCATCGCCACCAGCGCCACCAGGGCGAGCAGCGCCCCCGCCACTCCCAGCGACGGGATGACCGCCGCCGCGGCGGAGGCGTGCGCGGCGGCCAGTCCGTGCACGGGCGCGTCCGCCGTGACCGTCGAGGTGTAGAGGGTGCCGCCGACGGCCAGCGCCACGGAGCCGCCGATCTGGCGGAAGAAGGTCAGGTTCGCGGAGGCGACGCCGATGTACTGCGGCTCGACGGACTGCTGGGAGGCCACGGTCAGGCCGGACAGCATCGGGCCCATGCCCAGCCCGATCAGCAGCATCCAGCCGGCCAGCAGCAGCCCGTCGGTGTGCGCGGTCAGGTTCAGGCAGAGCAGGGTGCCCGCGACGAGCAGGAACGGGGAGGCGACCAGCCACGGCTTGTAGACCCTGGTCCTGGACATGAGCGCGCCCATGACGACGCTGCCCAGGACCATGGCCAGCGTCATCGGGTAGATCCTCAGCCCGGACTCGGTGGCGCTGACGCCGAGGGACTGCTGAAAGTAACGCGGCAGGAACACCACGCCGGCGTACATGCAGAAGGCCGTGAAGAAAGACGTGACGTTCACGAGCGTGTAGGTGCGGTTGCCGAACAGGTGCATGGGCATGATCGGGCTGGCCGCCCGCCTCTCGACCAGCACGAACACCGCCAGCAACGCGGCCGCGAGCACGATCGGCCCGGCCACGGCGGCGTCGGTCCAGGTGTTGCCGTCCAGGCCCTTCTCCGTCAGGCCCAGCAGCAGCGCGCTGATGGCCACGGTGGAGACCGCGATGCCCGCGTAGTCGGGGCGCCCGCCGCCGCCCACGCCCGGCCGGTTCGGCAGGCGGCGCGCGACGATCGCGATCAGCACGAGGCCGATCGGCACGTTCACGTAGAAGGCCCACCGCCAGGTCGCGTGGTCGGTGAACAACCCGCCCAGGAACGGCCCGGCCAGGTACGTCAGGCCCATCACGCCGCCGAGCGCACCCTGCACGCGGGCGCCGTTCGTACCCGGAGGGAACATCTCCATCACCAACGCCATCGACAGCGGCAGCAGCGCGCCCGCGCCGAGCCCCTGCAGCGCGCGGAACGCGATGAGCTGCGGCATGTCCTGCGCCGCCCCGCACAGAGCGGACCCGGCCACGAACACCACCATCCCGATCAGCAGCAGCGCCTTCCTGCCGTGCTGGTCGGAGAGCCGGCCGTAGAGCGGCACGGTCACCGTCGAGGTGAGCAGGTACGCCGTCACCACCCAGACGTAGAGCGTCGTGCCGCCCAACTCGGCCGTGATCCGCGGTAACGCGGTGCCGACGATCGTCTGGTCGAGCATCGCCAGGAACATCCCGCCGAGCACCGCGAGCAAGAGGAGCCCTTGAGGCTTCATGCCATCATTCACATGTGAAGACTGATATGTAAGTCTTGACATGTCAAGTCTTCGATATGCTGGCGCGCATGTCCCTTCGGATCGCGCTTCTCGGGCTGCTCGAGGCCGTCGGCCCGGCGAGCGGGTATGACCTGGCCAAGAAGTTCGAGCACTCGCTCAACCACGTGTGGCAGGCCGGGCACACGCAGATCTATCCCGAACTGGTGAAGATGGCGGCCGACGGCCTGGTGGCGGCCTCGTCGGAGGGCGCGAGGGGGCGCAAGATCTACACGATCACCCCCGAGGGGGCGCGGGAGCTGCACACGTGGCTGGTGGAGCACGAGCCCGTCTTCGTCGTACGCAACGAGACCGCGCTGCAGGCGTTCCTGCTGCCGCTGCTCTCCACGGAGGAGGCGATCGCGGTGGTCGAGCGGATCAAGACCGGGTACGAGGCGCGGCTGGTGGTCCTGGGCTGCCAGCGCGAGGACGGGACCGGCCACTACGCGCTGCGGCTCGGGCTGGCCCAGGTCCGCACCGGCATCGAGTGGGCCGAAGAGACCCTGGCCGCCCTCAGGAGCCGCTGAGCCCGCCCGCTCAGGTAAAGGGGAACCACTCCGTTCCTGGTGTTGCGTTGGAGCGGCCCAGGAAATAGACCCGGCATGCCCGCCACGATCGCCACGTCCGCAGTCGCGTCATGAGTCTCCTCGGCCGCGACCTGGCGATGGACCTCGGGGGCTCCCGCACGCGGATCTACGTCAGAGGCAAGGGCATCGTGCTCGACGAACCCTCCGCGGTGACGATCGACGGCCGTACCGGCAAGGTCATCGGGTACGGCGCGGACGCGACGGGCGAGGAGATCTGCCGGCCGGTCAGCGGCGGTCTGCCGGCCGACGGCGACCTCGCCCTGCGGATGGTCAAGCACTTCCTGGGCAAGGTGCACCGGCGCCCGCTCGCCAGGCCACGCCTGATCATGGCGCTGCCCGACGGCTCCACGCCGATCGAGCGGGCCACGCTGCGCGACGTGGCGTACGAGGCGGAGGCCAGGCAGATCCGGCTGATCCCGCACTCGCTCGCGGCGGCGCTCGGCGCGGGCCTGCCGGTCCGCGACTACGTGGGGGGCATGGTGATCGACATCGGGCGCGACTCCGCCCGGATCGCCGTGCTCTCCGGCGGGGAGGCCGTGGCCACGACGGCGGTCCCGGGCGGCGGCCGGGCCGTGGACCGGGCCATCGCCCGCCTGGTCGAGCACGAGTACGGCCGCACGATCGACGAACGCGAGGCGGAGGCGGCCAAACACCAGGCCGGCGCCGACGGGAATCCCGTTACCGTACGCGCCAGAGACCCCGAAACCGGTCAGGAGCACGATGTGCGGCTGCCCGTGGAGCGGATCCGGGAGGCGGCCGGTCCGGCGATCGAGTCCATCGTGTGGGCGGCCAGGGAGACCGTCGAGCGCTGTCCCGCCGAACTGATTGGCGACCTCGGGGAACGCGGCGCGGTGCTGGTGGGGGGCGGCGCGCTGCTCGCGGGGCTCGCGCAGCGGCTGCGGGAGTCCCTGGGCATGCCGGTACGGCGGGCGGAACGGCCGCTGGAGTGCGTGGCGCTCGGCCTCGGCACCTGCGTGGACGACCTGGGACTGCGTGCCCGGCTCCGCCGGCGCCGTTGATCATTCTGTTTTCGCCTTTTTGGTGGAGGGCCCCGGACGATCTCGGATATGGTCCGATCGTGCGCGCCTGCCGTCACGGCTTATCCGCGGTGCTCCTCTGCGTCGCGGCGATGACGGCCTGCACGGCGGCGGCCGAGCTGCCCACACTCGAAGACGCCGCCCGGCAGCTCGACTCCGACGGCGGCGCCCTGCTCAGCTCCGCCGGCCTCCGGCTGTCGACCGAGTCGCCGGTGGACGACGACTCGTGCGTGCCGGGGCAGGTGCGACGGTACTTCCGCGCCGAGAGCGACCTCGCCTCCGCCTCCTCGGGGCTGCTGGATCTGCTCCAGGAGATGGGGTACGACAAGGTGGTCGACGACCTGGACCTGCGGGATGGGGATCAGGACGTCTCCGTGCTGCGCAATCCCGAGACACGGCTGACGTTCGAGCTGACCGTGCTCTCCGGCGACCGGCCCGGCGTCCGGATCATCGGCAAGACCACCTGCTACGCCACCGACTGACACCACCCGGCCCCTTGGGTCCGCCGCCGGGAGGGCCTCAGGGAGTGGACAGGGCCTCGGTCGGGGAGAGGCGGGAGGCGCGGATGGCGGGGTAGAGGCCGGCCGCGGCGCCGATGGCCAGGGTGGCGGCGAGGCCGCCGACGGTGGCCCAGGCCGGGACCACGGAGGGCCAGCCGCTGTACAGCGCGTACCCCATCGTGACACCCGTCCCCAGCAGGATCCCCCCTCCCCCGCCAAGCGCCGACAGAAGCAGCGACTCCGCCAGGAACTGGGTGCGGATCTGCCCCCGGGTAGCCCCGAGCGAGCGGCGGAGGCCGATCTCGGCGCGGCGTTCCAGCACCGAGATGACCATCGTGTTGGCCACCCCCACCCCGCCCACGAGCAGGGCCACGGCCCCCACTCCCAGCAGGAGGTTGGCGAACGCCTGGCTGGTCGCCTGCTTGGCGGCCAGGGCGTCGGACGGGCGGGAGACGTCCACCTCGTTGGGCGCCTCCGGGTTGGCGGTGCCGGCCAGCACCTGGCGTACGACCTCCAGCTTGGACTCCTCCGAACGGGTGTAGAGCGTGGTCGGGTGCCCGTCGAAGCCCAGCCTGGACTCCGCCACCGGCCAGCCCACCAGGACGCCGCTGTCCAGTTCGGTGGCGAGCGCCACCGGGTTCATGACCCCGACGACCGCGAAGCGGACGCCACCGATCACGACCTGCGTGTCGGCCCCGATCGAGCCCACGCCGAGCCGCTGGGCGGCGGAGGAGCCGAGCACGGCGGCCGGGTAGCGTTCGGTGGCGGCGTTGAGCCAGGTCCCGCTCCGCAGCGTCGCGCCGACGGTGGCGGGCAGGTCGAGGCGGGCCGCGTACGTGGTCATGCCGCCGGTCTGGGCCTCGGGGATCTCCTCCGACCGGTAGACCTTGGCCTCGCTTATGCGCCCGATCGACGAGGCCGCCTGGACGGGGCCGATCCGTTCGATCATCGCCTCCGCGTCCTTCGGCATCTGCGCGGCCTCGCCCATGAGCGTGGTGCCGGACGAGACCGTGAGCAGGTTGGTGCCGAGCGCGGAGAGCGTACGGTCCAGCTCGGCGCCCGACGAGGACGACAGCCCGACCACGCTGACCATGGCCGCGATGCCGATGGCGATGCCGAGCGCCGACAGGAAGGCCCGCAACGGTCGCGTGCGCAGGCCGACCGCCCCGACGCGCATCACGTCGCGGGGCCGCATCCTGGCCGGGGACAGCTTCGGCCGGGCCACCTCCACGACGGCCATCACACCGCCTCCAGCGGGACCCGCGCGCTGTCGGAGATGATCCGGCCGTCGCGCATCCGCACCTGCCTGGGCAGGCTGGCGGCGATCTCCCGGTCGTGCGTGATGATCACGATGGTGGTGCCGCTCTCGTTCAGCTCGTGCAACAGCTCCATCACCCCCGTACCCGACACCGAGTCCAGAGCCCCGGTCGGTTCGTCGGCCAGGAGCAGCGGCGGTTCGCCCGCCACCGCCCTGGCGATGGCCACGCGCTGCCGTTCGCCGCCGGACAGCTCGTGCGGCTCGTGGTCCATCCGGTGCCCGAGCCCCACCCGTTCGAGCGCCGTGGCCGCGCGGCGGCGCCGCTCCGACCGGCTCAGGCCGGTGTAGACGAGGCCGTCGGCCACGTTGTCCAGCGCCGGGACCTTCGCGGCGAGGTGGAACGACTGGAACACGAACCCGATCGTGGTCGCCCGCAGCGCCGACAGCTGGTTGTCGGAGAGCTTGGAGACGTCGTACCCGTCGATGTGGATGGTCCCGGAGGTGGGCTGGTCGAGGGTGCCGACGACGTTGAGCATCGTCGACTTGCCCGAGCCGGACGGCCCGACGATGGCGATCAGCTCGCCGTGCTCGATGCGCAGCGACACCGACCGCAGCGCCGCCACCCCGCCGGGGTACGTCCTGGACACGTCCGTCAGCGCGATCATGGGGTACGTCATTTCGGCATCCCCACGGTCATGCCCTCGGTGAGCCCGTCACCGCTGACCTCGACCCGTCCCCCGGCGAACAGCCCCGTCTCGACCTTGATGTAGCGGGACCTGCCCCCTTCGACGACCTCCAGACCGTAACCGCCCTCTTGCAGCGCCACCAGCGCCGCGACCGGCACGGTCAGCACGTTCTTGCGCTGGGAGGCCGTGAACGTCACGTCCACCGCCGCCTTGTCCAGGCCCTTGGCGGACTTGGACTCGCCGATCGAGACGAGCGCCTCGACCCGGGTCTCCGGCTCGGCGTTCTGGCCCTCGCCCGGCTTGACGACCGTGGCCACCTCGGTGACCTTGCCCCGTACGTTCTTGCCGTCCGGCAGCGTGACCTCGACCTTGGCGCCCTTCTTGGCCATCCGCTGGTCCTCGGCCTCCAGTTCGACCGTGACCACCTTGGACGTGCCCGTATAGGTCAGGATCTTCTGCCCGGGGGCGGCCGGCTGGCCCTCCTCGGACTCCAGGCTCTCCACCCGTACCTTGCCGGGGGCGAAGACGACCCGGCCCAGCTCGACCACGCCCGTCTCGTCCAGGCCGCGGTCCTCCTGCCACTCCTTGACGGCCTCGGCCGTGTCGTAGGTGTACTCGTCGTCGACCGTGAAACCGTCGTAGCCGAGCTTCTTGAGGTTGCGCTCAAGGTTCTCGACGTCCTTGCCCTCCACGCCGACCTTGAGGTCGCGGTAGGCGGGCGTGTCGCCGTACAGGAGCATGACCGGCTGGTTGTCCACCCGGTACAGCGACCGGCCGCGGGTGATCTGGGCGCCGCTGTCGGGCAGCCAGGTGATCGTGCCGGGCTTCCTGCTCATCGCCGTGGTCACGGGGCCGTAGCCGAGCTCGCCGTCGGCGTCCCTGGTGTCGTTCAGGGTCTGCCTGGTCACCGCGGTGGTGGCCGGGGGCAGGGCGGTGGCCGACCGGGTGGGGCCGGCACCGCCCTTCAGCAGGCCGGCGCTGTTGACCGCCACGAACCCGCCGCCCGCGGCGACCAGCGCGATCAGGAGCCCGGCGACCACCTTGCCCCGGCCGCGCCGGCGGCGCGGCCGGGAGGGCGGGGAGCCGGGCTCCGCCTTCCCGTCGATGGTGGCCATCCCCATCACATGCCTCCCATGCCCGCCTCAGAGAGCTCCTTCTCGCACTTCTGCTGGGCGGACTTGAAATCGGGGTCCTCGCCGACCTCGGCGTTGATGCGCACCGCGCCGCCCTCGGGGTCGGGGTAGGACTCGACGCCGTTGTCACGCATGCACTGCGCGACCTTGCGCAGCGCCTCGGCCCGCTGGGGGTCGATCTTGCCGCCCTCCCCGCCCATCTTCGGCGCGTACTGCTTGCACGCCTGCTGGGCCGCCTCGACCTTCTCCCGCGGGACGCTGCCGTCGAACTTCATCATGAGGCCCTTGCCGGGCTCGGGGTCGGGGACGTCGACGCCGTTCTCGCGCATGCACTGGGCGAATTTGAGACCGCGCTCCTGCGGGTCCTCGCTGGGCTTCGCGCTGGCCGCGGCCTGGGTGCCGGTGCCGGACACCGACGCCACGTCCGAGCCGCCGCCGTCGCCCGAGCCGCAGGCGGCCAGGGTCAGGGTGAGCGCCAGGGCCATCGCGCCGAGGGCTGGTCCTCGCATGGTGTTCTCCTCCGTCGAATGAACGTGGTTCGAGGAGAGATGCAATAGGGGCCGCTGTTTCCTCAGCGTTTCCGCCAGCTGTTTGTTCCGCGGCTTATTTTGAGCAAACGTCGTCTACGCCACACTCGGCTCCGTAAGCAGAAGAAAGGTGCACGATGCGGGTGCTGGTGGTGGAGGACGAGCCGCTGCTCGCCGACGCGATCGCCGAGTGGCTGCGCGAGGAGACGCACGCGGTCGATCTGGCGCGCGACGGTGCGGCGGCGCTGGAACGGATCGCGGTCAACGAATACGACGTGGTCGTGCTGGACCGCGACCTGCCGCGCGTGCACGGCGACGACGTGTGCCGGGAGCTCGTCGCGTCCGAGCGCGACGCGCGGGTGCTGATGCTGACCGCCGCCGTCCAGCTCGACGACCGGGTCACGGGGCTGTCCCTGGGGGCCGACGACTATCTGTCGAAGCCGTTCGCGTTCCCCGAGTTGGCCGCGCGGGTCCTGGCACTGGGACGGCGCTCGCGGCCGGCGGTGCCGCCGGTGCTGCGCAGGGCCGGGATCACGCTGGACCCGGCGCGCAGGGAGGTCTTCAGGAACGGGCGGTTCGTCCCGTTGTCGAAGAAGGAGTTCGCCGTCCTGACGGAGCTGATGCGGGCGAACGGCACCGTGGTCTCGGCCGAGCTGCTGCTGGAGAAGGCGTGGGACGAGCACGCCGACCCGTTCACGGGCGCGGTCCGGCTCACCATTCTCAAGCTGCGCCGCAAGCTCGCCGACCCGCCGGTGGTGGAGACCGTGCCGGGGGTCGGGTACCGGATCCCATGAGCTTCCTTCGCATGAGCTTCCCTCGCATGAGCTTCCTGAGGCGGCTCGTACGGCCGCGGCCCACGCTGCGGCTGCGGCTCACCCTGTTGTTCGGCGCCCTGTTCATGCTCGCCGGGCTGACCCTGCTCGGCGTCACCTATCTGCTGTTCAACCAGCAGCTGACGAACTCGTTCGAGAGCCGGTTCATCGCCCCGCCGGGCAAGTCCAAGCAGCTGTTCTTCGTCCAGGACGGCGTCGAGCTCTCCGGCGAGGCGGCGTACGAGTGGATGCGGCAGCAGGAGCTGACGCTGCGCGGCGCGGCCATCACGTCACTCCTCACGCAGGGCCTGATCGCGCTCGTCGTGGTCGGCGCCGTGGCCGTCTGGCTCGGCTGGGTGGTCGCCGGGCGGGTGCTGGCCCGGCTGCACCGGGTCACCGAGACGGCGCGCAGGATCGCCGCCGCTCCTATGGCCGAGCGCGGGCTGCACGAGCGGATCGCGCTGGCGGGGCCGGACGACGACGTCAAGACGCTCGCCGACACGTTCGACACCATGGTGGAGCGGCTGGACCAGTCCTTCGACGGGCAACGCCGGTTCGTGGCGAACGCCTCCCACGAGCTGCGCACGCCGCTGACGCTGAACCGGGCGCTGGTCGAGCTGGCCATGCACCGCCGTACGGCCTCGGCGGAGATCAAGGAGCTGGGCGAGAGCCTGCTGGAGATCAACGCCCGCCACGAGCGGCTCATCTCCGGACTGTTGCTGCTGGCCAGGTCGGAGCAGGAGATCACGGACCGCTCCCCGGTGGACCTGGCCGACGTGGTGACGCACGTGGTCAGGCAGACCGCCGCGGACGCCCACGACTCCAAGGTCACCGTGCACGAGGTCACCGCGCAGGCGCCCACCGTCGGGGACGCCCTGCTGCTGGAACGGCTGGTGCACAACCTGGTCGAGAACGGCATCCGCCACAACCTGGACGACGGGACCGGGTGGGTACGGGTGGTGAGCCGAGTCGTGTCCGGCAGTTGGGGCGGCTCCGCCGGATCGGGCGGGTCGGGCGGGTCGGGCGGCTCAGCCGGATCGGGCGGGTCTGGTGGCTTCGGCGGCTCGGGTGGCTTCGGCGGCTCGGGCGGCATCGGCAGCTCGGGCGGGAGAGCCGAGGTCGAGGTCAGCAACACCGGGCCGGACGTGCCGCCGTACGAGATCCCGCAGCTCTTCAAGCCGTTCCACCGGCACGGGGCCGAGCGCGTGATCACGGCCAGGAGCGCGGGGCTGGGGCTGTCGATCGTACGGTCGGTGGCGGTGGCCCATGGCGGAGACGTCCGGGCGGAGCCCCGGGAGGGCGGCGGCCTGGTCGTGATCGCGTCGCTGCCGCTCGCCTTCCATTAGCTCGATACTGTCGGGTGTCATGGAGATCTGGATCAATCCGGCGTGCTCGAAGTGCCGCTCCGCGCTGTCCATCCTGGACGCCGAGGCCGCCGAGTAC
Source organism: Nonomuraea sp. NPDC052116 (assembly GCF_040680035.1). Lineage (NCBI taxonomy): Bacteria > Bacillati > Actinomycetota > Actinomycetes > Streptosporangiales > Streptosporangiaceae > Nonomuraea > Nonomuraea sp. NPDC052116. Next base: position 250,895 of record NZ_JBFAWA010000010.1, read on the forward strand.
ACCGTGCGCCGCTACCTTGAGGACCCACCCGACGAGGCCGAGATCCGCGCGGTCCTGGCCCGGCTGGGCCTCGAACCGTGGGACGTCACCAGGACCGGCGAGGCGCGGGCGACCGAACTCGGCATGGCCACCTGGCCGCGCGACGCGGACGCCCGTGACCGGTGGATCAGGGCGCTGTCGGAGAACCCGATCCTGATCCAGCGACCGATCATCACGGCCGACGACGGAACAACGGTGGTAGCCCGGTCCGAGGACGCCGTCCGCTCCGTACTCCCCTGACCGTCCCCACGGCTCACCACCAAACGGGCCAGACAGCTACGAACCGCCACCCAACACGGCCAGAGAGCTACGGCTCACCACCGAAGGCGGCCAGCGCAACGGACCACCGCCAAACACGGCCAGAGAGCCACGAACCGCCACCGGACGCGGCCAGAGAGCTACGGACCGCCGCCAAACACGGTCAAACCCGCAGATCACCGCCGAGCGCGGCCAGAGCCGCAGATCGCCGCCGAGCGTCGGGGAGGCGCCGCATCCGCGTTCGGCTCCGCGGCGGTCCAGCCGCCACGCGCCCGCGCCCTTCTCAGCGGCCCGGCTGCCCGCCCGACAACACGCCCGCGCACATCTCGGCGGCACAGCGGTCCCCGCAGCCACCCATACGTTCGTCCGGCCGATTTCGGCCGCATCCGCGCGGACGCGCAGGTCGTCGTGCTCGCGGGGACGGACGGCGAGGATCATCGATGCCGACACCGGTCGGCTGCGGGCATCGACCCCCGTCGTTGACGACGACCCGGCGGTGCGTGGCCGTACTCCCCCGGCGCCGCCTCGGCCGCGACGGGGGTGGGGCGTGGTGCACGCGGTCCTACGACCCCCGTGTGGATCGCTTGGTCAGTTGACGCAGTCCTGCGTCTTGAGGCTGAGTGCCAGCTCGTAGACCTTGCCCTTGGAGAGCAGGAACGAGTAGTTGGCCTTGGAGTTGCCGGGGACGCTCACGTACGGGTATCCGCTCGCCGCGGTCTTGACGCCCGGGTACGCCTTCTTGATCTGCGTCATCGTGGAGCCGAGGCCGATGCCCTCAGGCGTCTTGACACCCTTCGCGGCGAAGATCAGGGCCACGCCACGCTTCTTGGAGATGTACAGGCCGACGTTGTCCTTGCCGGTGGGCAGGGCCGTCAGGTCCCAGCCCGCGCACGAGCCCGCCTCGCCGGCCTTCTTGAGCACGACCTCTCGGGTCGCCTTGGCCTGCTTCTCGCTCATGCCGAGCCGGACCTTGCCGTAGCCGTAGGGCCCCAGCGCGGTTTGGGTGGACTCGGCGAACGCGGGCGCGCCGGCGGTGAGCAGTGCCCCGCCTGCCAGGACCGCCACAAGCACCTTCATCACGATGATCTCCCCTGTGTCGAACAGTACGCATGCTTCGAGTGGCGGACCCGGCGGAAAGTTCATACGGATTCGTCACGAACGCGCCACACCGGCGGCGCGAACAGGCTCACAGCCGTGACGAGCACGGCCGCCACGGCGCACGCACCCAGGACGGGCCCGCTACCCAGCAGCGCCGCCGCGGGCCCCGCCAGGCCCATACCGACGGGCGCGGCCACGAGGGCGCCGAGCATGGTGACGGAGGTGGCGCGGGCGACGAATTCCTCGGGGAGGTGGCGCTGGATCGAGGTGGTCTGGAGGACGTTGTAGACCACCAGCTCCATGCCGGCGGCCGCCGCCGCGAGCGCCAGTAACCAGAGCGCGGCGGGGATCGCCAGCAGCGCCGGGAGCGGGGCCATCAGGAGGAAGAAGAGGAGCGCCGCGACCACGGGCCGCCCCGGCCGCCAGCGGGCGCCGACGAAGCCCCCGGCCAGCCCGCCGACGGCGTACGCGATGCCGATGGCCGACCAGGCGGGCGCGCCGCCGAGGTGCTGGTCGGCGACGTACGGGCCGAGGACCAGGATCGGGGAGACCACGAGTACGTTCGTGAGCGCGCTGTGGATCGTCCACATCCACAGCCACCGGTGCCGGGAGAACTCCGCGAACCCGCCGCCGATGCCGGCCAGCACACCGCCGCTCGGCCGCGGTCGGCCCGTCTCGAGGGGCAGGCGGTACAGGAAGGCCGCGCTCACCAGGAACGTCAGCGCGTCGACCAGAATGGCCCAGCCCGGCCCGACCAGCGCCACCAGGACTCCGGCGGCGCCCAGTGCCAGGATCGACGCCGCGCTCCTGGAGATCGAGATCAGGGAGTTGGCCGCCTGCACATGCTCCCTGCCGGCCAGCCCGGTCACGAGGCCCGCCGCGGCCGGGGTGAAGAACGCCGATCCCGCGCCGGCGATCAGCTGCAGGGCGACCAGCATCCAGAGGTGCGCGGCGCCGGTGAGCAGCAGGACTGCCGTCATGCCATGGGCGGCGAAGCGGGTCACGTCGGCGAGCAGCATCACGGTCCTGCGGGAGAACCGGTCGCCGACCGCGCCGCCCAGCAGGGTCAGGAGGATGACGGGCAGCCGGGTGCTCAGGACCACGATCCCCAGGTCCACGGGTGATCCGGTGAGGTGCAGGACGGCGAACGCGATCGCCAGCGGGGTCAGCGAGTCGCCGAACGCGGAGGCGGTCTGACCCAGGTAGTAGCGCCTGAACCCTTTGGCCGCCAGCGGCGCGAACATCGAACGCGAACGCGAACGCTCCGAGACCGCCCGGTCATCGGCGTCCCGCTGCCCACCCACGGCGAGCCGAGCGTCGGCATCAGCCCGAACGTCCGCAGCGGCTGGAACGGCGGCATCGGGGACGGCGGCCGTGCCATGGGGATCGGGCTCGACGCCCGTGGCACCTGGGGTGCTCGGGCCGAGTGGTGCCGCGAGAGGGCGAGCATCGGGTGTCGCGAGGTGGCGGGCTTCGCCGATGGCGAGGTGGTGGGTATCGGGTGCCACGAGGTGGTGGGGGCCGCCTATGGCGGGGTGGTGAGTGTTGGGTGCGGTGGGGTGGTGAGTGTTGGGTGTGGAGGGGTCGAGCGGCTGGGGCTCGGTTGTGCTCCCGTGCCTGCGATCGGACACCGTGCCCCCTTTCGACGCGCGCGTGGTAGCGGCACTCGCCCCTGGTCGCCGGTGCCGGTCTGAAGATTCGGGGACACTCTGCCAGGCTCCACCGACAGTTCCGGGGCGGTCAGGCTGGGGTGTAGTGCGCGTTGACGGCGGGCTGGCCGGTGTAGTTGGGGCCGGCCTGGTCGTCCGCGCCCAGGTAGCGGTACGGGAGGTCGAGGCGTCTGCGGCCCCGGCAGCTGATCCTTCTGGTGCGCCCGTCGTACGTCATCCCTTGCAAGCGCAGGGCGGTGGTCAGGCGGCGGCCGGCAGAAGTGTCGTCCGGAAGGCGGATGCTGCGGGTGTCGAAGTTTGCGACGAAGAGGCCGTCTTCGGTGAGCCAGTTGGCGGCCTTCGCCAGGAATGCGAGCTTGTCGCCGATGTAGTGGAGGCCGTGTACGCAGGTGATGAGGTCGAACGGGGCATCGGGGCGCCAGGTGGCGACGGAGGCGGTGATCAGTCGCAGCCGTGGCGGCGTCGGCGGGCAGGCGAAGAAGTCGACCAGGTCCACGCCCACGATCTCGGCGTCCTGTCTGAGCAGTGCGGTGGCCTCGCTGAGGGCGTTCGCCGTGCCGCAGCACAGGTCCAGCCAGCGCGCCGGCCGGGCTTCCGTGGCGCGGAGCACGTCGATGACGTCGATGCCGAGCTCTCGGTTGTAGGAGGGGAGGCGGCGTTCGCGGTTCATGAGGCTGTTGGCCACGACGGGCGAGCCCTCCAACTCGTCGTCCGTGGTCAGCGGCATGATCGCACCCTTCTGGCCGCGCCCCGAGTTACCGGAAGGTTTCCGACAGATCCGGAACTTCGCCACAAATCCGTATGCAGTCGCTATCGTACGTAACGATCAGCCGCCCCCGTCTCAGGAGTCACTTCTCTCATGCCGCAAGTCGAACCGCTGCGGGAGGATGACCCAGCGACAGTAGGGGAATACCGCCTGTTCGGCCGGCTGGGCGCGGGCGGCCAGGGGACCGTCTACCTCGGGCAGGCTCCCGGCGGGGGTCCCGTGGCGGTCAAGGTGCTGCGCGAGGGTGCGGGGTTCGACGACAGGCTGGCGAAGGAGATCGCGGCCGCGCGGCGGGTGGAGCCGTTCTGCATCGCGCAGGTGCTGGACGCCTCGCTGGGCGGCCCACGACCGTACATCGTGACCGAGTACGTCGACGGCCCCTCACTCCACCAGGCCGGCCGCCACAGCGGAGCCGACCTGCAACGACTCGCCGTCGCCACGGCCACCGCACTGGCCGCCATCCACCAGGCGGGCATCGTGCACCGGGACTTCAAGCCCGCGAACGTCCTGCTCGGTCCCGGCGGGCCGCGCGTCATCGACTTCGGCATCGCCCGGGCCATGGACGACGCCCTCACGCACACCAGCAGCATCGTCGGCACGCCCGCGTACATGGCGCCCGAGCAACTGGCGGGGCAGTCGGTGGGGCCGGCGGCGGACGTGTTCGCCTGGGCGTCGGTCATGGCGTGGGCGGCCAACGGGACGCCGCCGTTCGGGCAGGACACGCTGCCGGCCATCATCAACCGCATCCTCCACAACGAACCCCAGCTCGGCGACGTCCCGCATCCGTTACGGGGCATCCTGTACGACTGCCTGGCCAAGGATCCGCATGCCCGGCCGACGATGCGGGACGTCATCCTGCGGCTGCTGAGCGGGCAGAACTCCGGGGGGCAGGGGCCCGGGGTCCCCCAGGGAGCGGGGTCCGGTCCGATCCCAGGATCGGCAATGCAGGGGCAGGGGCGGGGTTACGGGTCGGTGCCAGGGCAAGGTCCGATGCCAGGGCCGGGACGTGGGCCGGCGCAGGGTCAAGGACCGTTGCCCGGGCCGGGATATGGGCCGGTGCCGGGGCAAGGACCGGTGCCTGGGCCGGGTCAGGGGTATGGCCCAGGCCAGGGGCATGGGCCGGGGCGGCGGGGGGTGGCTGGGCGGCGGGTTGTGCTTCCGGTGGCCGTGGGTGTGTCGGGGGTCATGGTGGTGGCGCTGGTCGGTGGCGTCGTCTGGCTTGCCCCCTGGTCGAAGCAGACCGGCCAGGCGTCGTTCGCCGCCGATCAGCTCAGCCCGTCCGCCATCACCAAGACCACGGAGCCCCCGGCCACGAAGACGCCGCCCCGGAAGACCCGCAAGGCCACCCCCAAACCCACCCAGAAGGTCACCCCCAAGGTCACGTCCACTCCACCGTCGGCGACGCCCACGCCCAAGCGCACCACGGCGCGCCCGACCGTGGCTCCCACCCCCACCAAGACCACCAAGAAACCGGTCGCGAACGCCAGGGTCAGCATCCTCGAGATCGAGCTGTTCGGCGGCCCCGGCCAGAGTCAGGGAAGCGGCTGCTACATGCCGCCGGTCCACTTCCAGACCAACGTGGAGTCGACCCGGCAGAAGGTGTGGGTCTCCTACAAGTGGCTGCTGGACGGCAAGGCGGTCACAGGGAACAGGTCGTGGGTGTCCGAGGGCGGGTACACCGCGTTCGCGACCTCCGGCCAGTACATGCTCAAGGCCGGGCGCCACACGGTCGCCCTCAAGGTCACCTCCCCGTCGGCGACGCAGAAGAGCGTGTCGTTCAACGTCTGCGCCATCCCGACATGATGATGCCGGAGGCCATCGGCCCGTACCGGGTCGTCAAGCAGCTCGGCGAGGGCGGCCAGGGCGTGGTCTACCTGGCCACCGCCCCCGACGGCACCCGGGTCGCCGTCAAGGCGCTGCACGAGGGGCTGCCGGGTGACGGCCGGTTCGCGAAGGAGATCGCGGCCGCGCGGCGGGTGGAGCCGTTCTGCATCGCGCAGGTGCTGGACGCCTCGCTGGGCGGCCCACGACCGTACATCGTGACCGAGTACGTCGACGGCCCCTCACTCCACCAGGCCGGCCGCCATAGCGGAGCCGACCTGCAACGACTCGCCGTCGCCACGGCCACCGCACTGGCCGCCATCCACCGGGCCGGCGTCGTCCACCGGGACTTCAAGCCCGCGAACGTCCTGCTCGGACGCGACGGGCCGCGCGTCATCGACTTCGGCATCGCCCGCGCCATGGACGCCGCGCTGACCCGTACCAGCAGCGTCGTGGGGACGCCCGCGTACATGGCGCCCGAGCAGTTCATGGGCGCCGCCGCGGGTCCGGCGGTGGACGTGTTCGCGTGGGGGGCCGTCATGGTGTACGCGGCCACCGGCGCCCCGCCGTTCGGCAACGACTCCGTGCCCGCGGTGCTCAGACGGATCCAGTACGAGGAGCCGCAGCTCGGCGGGGTGCTGGAGCCACTGCGCTCGATCGTGTACGCCTGCCTGGCCAAGGATCCGGCGGCCCGCCCGGCCATGCACGACGTCCTCTTCCAGCTGATCGGCGGCCAGGCACCTCCGCCAGGCGGTTCGGCCCATCCGGCCTCACCAGGACCGGGGTCGGGGGCGTTCCCAGGCGGCCCGATGCCTCAAGGATCGGCGGGGCCGGGCGTGGCGCCCATGGGATCAGGACATGCGGGTCCGGGGGCGTTTCCGGGAGGGCCCGCATATGGGGCCGTCCCGGGCGGACCTCATGGGCCTGGCCCGTACCGGGGACCCGCGCAGCACCCCGGCGGGCCCTTTCCGCACCAGCCGCCGATCGCCCACCTCCGGACCAACCCCGGACGGGGATCCTCCGGCAACGGGCGCATCCTCGCGTTCCTGGCCGGCGGGACCGCGGTCGTCGTGACCGGCGCCGTGGTGGCCGCCTGGGCCTGGGCGCCGTGGTGGCCCGGCCGTGCCACCACCGCCAACATCGTCACGGCCTCCACCCCGACCGTCTCCGGCTCGGGCACCGGGGCGAAGGGATCCGCCAAGACCCCGCACCCCACCAAGAGCACGAAGACCTCCAAAACCCCGAAAACGCCCAAGACCTCCACTACCCCCAAAGCCACCACCACGGCCCGCCCCACCGCCGAGCCCACCACTGAGCCCACCGTCAGCCGAACGTCCAGACCGACCACGAAACCCAGCACCTCCAAACCGACCGCGACCAGCGGCGGCGGCGGGGTGAAGTCGGTGTCCTTCAGGTACGAGGGCTACAAGCTGAGCGACTGCTGGCGCAACGACACGAACATCTGGGCCACCGTCTCGGCCACGGGCACCTACAGCTACCGGTGGCTCGTCAACGGCCAGAACCAGGGCAGGCAGGAGGGCACGTCGTCGTCGAAACCCCTGCTGCCGTCCATCACCTGGAAGGGGGCCGGGACGTACAACGTCGTCTTCGAGGTGGTCACCCCGAGGAGGTTCACGAAGAGCGCCACGGTGAAGATCTGCAGCAACAGCGAGAGCTGGGGCGAGGAGTGGCCGGACTAGCCCTGGCCCTTGGCCAGGAGCTCCTCGAACGTGGTCGCGGGGTGCCCGGTGAGCGTGGGGATCGCGTCGCCGACCCCCTCCAGCTCACCGGCGGCGATGGCCTCGTACGTCGACACCCACGCCGCCACCTGCCACGCGGCCGCGGATCACGCCGTCCTCCCCCACCATGCCCGGCAGGAAGTCGGCGTATATAGGAGGAGGAGGTTGTCACGCAGGAAGTTGACTGCTCCCCTCCCTGAAGGAGGGGATTCCTGACTCAGGCTGCCTCCCGGGCCAGCGACCCGGGAGGTCTTGCGCCCTCAGTGCCAGCAGGGCACAGACCAGCCCTGATGAGCATCGCGCGGGCGGAGTTCTTGTCTCTTGGGGAGGAGGTTCCGCACGCGGCGCAGGTGTAGGTGCGCTCTCCCAGCGGCAGTGCGTGCTTGGCTCTCGCTCCGCAGTGCGCGCAGTCCATCGTGGTGTGCGCGGGATGTACCAGGTGCACGGCTCGGCCGTGCTTGCGGCCCATCTCGATCAGGGCCTTCTTGGTGGTGCCGATGGCGGCGTCAGCGGCTTTTCTGGCCATGGTGGTCTTGGCGAGGAACCTGGGCCGGAAGTCCTCCACCGCGATCTGGTCGTGGTCAGCCACGACCTTCTTGGCCCACTTGCGGCCGGTGTCCTCGCGCTGCCGGGCGACCTTCTTGTGCAGCTTGGCCCGCAGTCTTTTGGCCTGCCGGTAGCCGTTCGAGGCGGGCTGCCCCTTCTTCGGCTTGCGGCGGGCCATCATCCGGTCGTAGCGGGTCAGCTTCGCCTGGGCCTTCTTGCCGTGCTCGGCGTGGGGAAGGTCGTGCGAGTCGGAGGTGGTGGTGGCGGTCTCCTTCACGCCCCAGTCCACCCCAACGACCGCGCCCGTCTCGGGCAGCGGCTGGGCCTCGGCGGACACGACGAACGAGGCTTACCAGTGGCCGAGGCTGTCGCGGTAGACCCGCACCGAGGACGGCTCGGCGGGCAGGTCCCGCGACCACACCACCGTCAGCACGATCCCGCCCGCCAGGTGCAGCCGGCCATCCTTGATCCGGAAGCCGTGCCGGGTGTAGTTCAAGGTCGGGTCGGCCAGGCCTTTCTTCTTGAAGCGCGGCATCCCGGCCCGCTGTCGCATCGGTAGCTGTTCCCGGATGTCCTTCAACGCTTTGGCGCGGGACTTGCCGAAGTCCCGGACGATCTGCTGCTGCGGAACCGACGAGCCCTCGCGCAGCCACGGGGTTATGCGCCTGGCCTCGGTCAGCATCTTGTCGAGCTGGGCCGGGCCGCAGGTCCGCCTGTCACCGGGGTTGACCTTGTTGTGCACGTAGACCTGCTTGGACTTGGCGACGCACTCGTTCCAGATCCAACGGCACCGGCCCCACTCCGCTGTCAGGGCGGTGCGGGCGGTGGACGACACGCGAAGCCGGTAGGTGTACCGGGCGTTCCCGGCCCCGTCCCCTTCTGGTGTCGTCATGCCACCATTCTACTACTACACTCGGTGACATGGATCACGAAGTGCGCATCACCTTGCGACTCCCCACCGACTTGCACAAGCACCTGACCGCCAAAGCCCGCGCCGACCGGCGATCCCTTAACTCCGAGATCCTGCACCTGATCGACGTCGGCCTTCGCGCCTCAGGGGCGGACGCCGGATCGCCTGACGTCGATTCGGCTACCTCTGCCCCGCTACGCGGGAAGCTGGATTCCTCCCCGGCCTGAGGCCAGGGCATCCTCCGGTTCGCTGGTGAAGGGCAGGCCGCTGTCGCGAATGTGCTGCTCGGTGGCCCAATGGTCGCGCGCCAGCGTGAACGTGGCGTCCGGGGCGGCGCCGTAGAACGAGATGTACACCAGATGGGCGACACCGGCGTCGCGGGCGGCGTCCACGAACGTGCGATGCCGGTCGAGGCGGTCGGCGCTCTCCGACGCGGACACGAACAGCACGGTCGAGGCCCCTTCGAGAGCCTGCCGCACCGCGCCGGGATCGCCGTACTCGGCGCTGACCGCGCTCGCGCCCGCGAGCGGGGCGACGCGGTCGGCCTGCCGTGAGACGAGCCGCTGCTCGATCCCGGCGGCGGCGAGCAGCGCGGCCACCCGCCCGCCGAGGCGGCCGGTGGCACCGGTGGTGACGATGAACCCCATGCAATCACCCTATTGCGCCCGGAGCTGTCAACCAGGCGTCCCCGTGCCCCGTCTCCTCATGGTCCCCATCCGTCGCAAGGAGTCGCCGTGCGTGTTCTGCTGCTCGTCCCAGCCGCCACCCTGTTGCTCTCGTCCGCCCCCGCCCGGGCCGACGTCGTGGAGTACGCGTGCAAGGTCCGCGCCACGGGCGAGACCCAGGACGTGAAGGTCGAGGTCGAGCTGACGGTGCCCACGGACGCGCAGGTGGGTAAGGAGATGGCCATCGGCTGGCACGGCACGTACGTGGAGGGCTCCGAGTTACGCGCACCCGCCACGGGCCTGGTGGACGACCTCAACCTGTACGCCTACGCGGGCATCAGCGGCATCGAAAAGCTGAAGTCGGCCACCGGCGTCGCCGCGATCGGGCCGATCATTCCCGATGCTCCCGTCCCTCTCCCCGCGACGACGGTCAACATGAAGACGACACCCAGCAACGCGGGCACCGGCACCGTACGCGCGGCCTCGATCAACTTCGGCACCGACTCCAGCGACCGCGCGATCGAGTGCGAGGTCAAGAACAAGGACGCCCTGACGAAGCACCCCCTCACCATCCCCGGAACCGGCGAGACCACGAGCCCCAGCCCCAGCCCCGGCGAGACGGACGAGACCACGAGCGCCGGCCCCAGCGAGACGGGCACGAAGACCAAGACCCCGGCTGGCGCGGCCGACACGGGTGGCGGTGGTGAGGCGGGCCCCGACGGACGGGTGCTGGTGGGCGTGGGGGGCCTGCTCGTCCTCGCCTCCACAACCGGCCTGGTCCTGCGGCGGCGCAGGGTTGTAGCGGGCTTGTAGCGACCCTGTAGGACCCGGGCTGATCGTTTACGGCAGAGGGGCGCGAGAAGCCCCTCTGCCCCGAACAACGAGGGAGAGTCCCATGGTCAAGACTGTTCGCCGGTACGCCAAGTACGCCATCAGCACGCTGTCGACCGCGGTTTTCGTCCTCAACGGCTGACACCCAGGTGTCCCCCGGGAGCTCCGGGCCCGGGGGACACACTGCACCATCGCGACAGGAGGGCGAGGCGTGTTCGGCACAGCGGTGCGGCAACTGGGCTACGCGTGGACGATGATGTCCGGCCGCAGGTTCCGGATCAAGGACGTGCGGGCGCTGGTGGAGGACACGCGGGCGACCATGGAGGCGTTCGGATCGCCCGGGGAGGGCTCCGACGACATGCTCGCCGCCGCCGACCCGGAGATCCAGGAGGACCTCACCAAGCGGCGCCTGCGCCGCACGATCAGGCACGCCCGCGCGGAGGTCCCGTACTACCGCGCTCTCGAGTCGGACGACCTGGCCGGCATCGCGCCCACCCCCAAGCAGGCACTGCGCGGCATGTCCGCCGCGTTCGTCTCCGAGCTGGCCCGTCCCGCCGTGCTCGCGCACACGACCGGCACGACCGGCAGCCCCACGCTCGTGTGGTTCTCCGCGTACGAGATCGAGCTGATGTCGTCGATGGCGGCGCTCGCCGCGATGCTGAACGGCGGCCTGCGCTCCGAGCACCTGTGGGCCAACGCCATCAGCTCCCGTTCCATCGCCCAGATCGTGGCCGAGCGGGCGGTGCCGATGACGGGCGCGGGCTTCGTGCACCTCGGCATGATCGACCCGCGCGCCACCCTCGACCGGCTGGCCACTCCGATGCACGTCCCCGGCAAGCAGCCCCTCGTCACGCACCTGAACGTGACCGCCTCCTACCTGGCCGCGCTCGTGCAGGAGGCCGAACGCGGCGGCTGGAGCCCGCGCGACTTCGGGCTCATCGAGGTGACGTCCGGCGGCGAGGTGCTCACCGACGCGCTGCGCCTGCGCGCCGAAGAGGCCCTGGGGGCCAGGGTCTACGACGGCTACTCCATGACCGAGATCGCGCCCGTCACCGGGCGGGTGTGCAATGACGGCCACCTGCATCTGCCCTCCGACCAGGGCCTGATCGAGGTGCTCGACCCGGTCACCATGGAGCCCGCCGGGCCGGACGCGCTCGGTGTCCTGGTCGTCACCCCGTACTCCACCTTCCGCGACACCACGCTGCTGCTCCGGTACGTCACCGGCGACCTGGTCAGAACCCTGCCCGAGCCGCCCACGTGCGCGCTGGCGGCGATCCCGGCGACCTCCCGCATCCTGGGACGCGCCGTGGACGGCGACGTGACCACCCGTGACGTGCTGGACCTGCTGCAGGCGGAACACGCGCTGCCGCTGCCGACCAGGTTCGCGGTCGAGGACGGGATCCTGCACGTCGTGTCGGGCAAGGACGACCCGGCGCTGCTCAGCCGGCTGGAGGAGCGGGCCGCCGCGACGAAGCTCAAGGGCATCGTGCTGGTCGAGAGCCCGGACGACCTGCCGCGCCCCTGCCACGTCCGGGCGGACCTGATCGAGCAGAGCTTCGAGCACGCCGCGCACCTCCCGATCGGAGTCCGATGACCGCGCACGTCCTGGGCCTGCACACGCTCATCGCGCTGACCGTCGCGCTGGCGGCCCTGTTCCTGTCCCGGTACGAGATCCCGCGCCCGCCGGTCGGCAAGTTCGTCGGGTCCGACATCGCCGTCATGATCGTGGCGCTGGTGGCGATGCCGTTCGCGTACCTGCACATCCCCGTCGGCATCGTCGTGACGATCTTCGGCGTCGTGGTGTTCACGCTCGCGCAGCTCACGCTGGCGCCGGTGCTCGGCGGGCGGACGGCGGCGATAGCGGCGGCGGTGCTGGTCGGCGGCGACGTGGCCGCGTACTTCGCCGGCTGGGAGCCCGCCGTCCTCGTGCTGAACGACGTGGCGGTGATCCTGCTCGTCGTCGGCGTGGTCAACCTCTGGGTCCAGACGGCCGTCACCCCGGCCCAGGTGGCCGCCCTGGCCGCCGCGCTGACCTGCTACGACACGCTCGCCACCGGGCTCAGCTCGCTCACGCTCGACTTCGTGGCGCGGCTGGACGGGCTGCCGTTCGCGCCGGTCCTGGCCACCCGCTACGGCGCCGACGCCTCGCTCGTCGGGCTGGGCGACTGCCTCATGCTCACGTTGTGGCCGCTGGTGGCGTACAAGAGGTACGGCCGGCGCGCCGGCTGGCTGGCCGCCGGGATCGACGCCGCGCTGCTGGCCGTCGCGGCCACGGCCTTCCTGTCCGGGAGCGGCGCGATACCGCTGCTGACCCCGCTCGGCCCGCTCATCGTCGCGCAGTGGCTCTTCTGGCGCACCCGCCCCGTCCCCGCGCCGTCGCGGCCGGTGGTGGAGCGGGCGCTGGGCGAGATGATCCCCGCGGGCGTGTGGGTGGCGCTGGCCGACGGCGAGATCGTGGGCGAGGGCCCCACGCCGGGAAGCGCCCGGCGGGCGGCACGGCAGTCGGGCCTCGCAACCGTCCCCGTGGTACGGCACCGCCCGGCCGAGTAGGTCAGCCCCGGGCCTCGTTCAGGAAGCCCTCGACCTGGGCCCGTTCCGGCCCGCTCTCGAACAGCTCGGCCGACTCGCGCCACACCGCCGCCGCGCACGGGTGCTCCCCCAGCTCGGCGTACGCGCGGCCGAGCTCCCTGAGCACGCGGGCCCGCCAGGTCGGCGGCCCGCCGGGGCCGAGCCCGTCGCGGGCGGTGACCAGCAGGCCGAGCGCCTCCGCGGCGCGCCCCTGCCGCAGCCGCACCTCGCCCAGCGCGTACGTGGCCAGCGCCTCCCCCAGCCCGTCCCCGCACTCGCGGAAGAGCGACCTGGCCCGATCGAGCGCGTCCACGGCCTCGTCGAACCGCCCGAGCGCCCCCAGCGCCTCGCCGAGCCTGCGCAGCACCTTGCTGGACGCGACGCGATCCCCGATCATCTCGCTGACCACCAGGCTCTCCTGGTAGCACCACACGGCCTCGGCCACCTCTCCGCGCAGGTAGCAGGCGGTGCCCAGGGCCCGCAGCAGGTCGCCGCGGGCCCGCCGGTCCTCCCCCGCCTTGGCCAGCCGCTCCTGGCAGAGCCGCACCGCCTCGCCGTACCGGCCCAGCTCCATGTGGATCCAGACGGGCCACGTCCAGGCGTAGTCGAGCCCGCCCTCGTCACCCAGCTCCTCCATCAGGGCGATGGCCCGGTACGCCTCCTCCAGCCCTTCCTCGAACAGCCCGGCCCCGTGGAGGCAGGCCGCCCGGTTGATCAGCGCGTACGCGGCCCCGTGCGAGTCCGCGATCCGCAAGCAGTCCTGATATATCCGCTGAAAGTGCTCGCCCGCCGGCCCGTAAGCCCCGCGCGACAGCGGCACCCCGGCCAGCACCAGCTCGGCCCGCAGCGCGATCCGCTCGCTCGGCGCCGCCGCGATCACGATCCCCTGAAGCCGCTCCACGTCGTCGAAGAACCCCTCCAGGTTCAGGTACGCCGACAGGTGGTGCGCCAGCTCGGCCGCCTCCTCCGCCATCCCCAGCTCGACGGCCGCCGACACGCTGTGGACGAGCGTCCTGCGCTCGGCGGCCAGCCACGCGATCCCGACCCCGTCGATCGCCTCCGCCTGGGGGAAGGGCGGCGCGGTCGGGATGGGCAGGTCGCTGGTGGCCGCCCTGAGCCGGCGCAGGCACTCCAGCACGTGCCGGGTCAGCGCCGCCCGCTGCTCCTCCAGGTCGTCCTCGACCCGGGCCCGCTCTTCGGCGTACACGCGTAACAGGTCGTGCAGGCGGTAACGCGGCTGTCCCGCCCCGTCGACCTCGCGCGAGTCGAGCATCCCCCTGGCGACCAGCGTCTCCAGCGCCGCGTCCGCCTCCAACCCGGACGAGCCGAGCAGGGCCGCCGCCGACCACTCGGCGATGCTCCCCAGGTCGGCCAGCCCCAGCAGCCGGAACGCCCGCCGCGCCGGCTCCGGCAGGGCCGCGTAGCTCTCCCCGAACGTGCCCCGCACGTCCAGCCCGCCCACGATCAGCTCGTCGAGCCGCCGGTCCTCGAGCCGGCTGGCGAACACGCCGACCGGCCAGGACGGGCGGATCGCCAGCCGCGCGCCCGCCACCCTGATCGCCAGCGGCAGCAGCCCGCAGGCCTTCAGGATCGCCTGCGCGGCCTCGGGCGCCGCGCGGAAGCGCGCCCCGCCCGCCACCCGCTCCAGCAGCAGCCGGGCGTCGTGCTCGCCGGGCAGGTCGAGCTGCAGCCGGGTGGCCCCCTCCAGGGCGGGCAACCGCGACCTGGACGTCACCAGCACGCAGCTGCGCGCGGTGCCCGGCAGCAGATGGCGCACCTGGGTCTCGTCCTGGGCGTCGTCGAGCACGATGAGCACGCCCATGTCGGCCAGGCGCTGCCTGAGCAGGCTCGCCCGCTCCTCCAGCGGCCCCGGGACCAGCGTTCCGTCCACGCCCAGCGAGCGCAGCAGCTCGCCGAGCAGGTCCTCCGGCCGCCGCGGGCCGGCCGCGTCCCGGCCCAGCCGCAGGAAGACCTGCCCGTCGGGGTAGTCGGCGCGTAACAGGTGCGCCGCGTGCACGGTGAGCGTGGTCTTCCCCACTCCCGGCAGCCCCGACACGACCACGATGGGCGGCGACATCCGCTCCGGCCGGGCCCGCGCGGCGGGGAGCAGCACGTCCAGCTCGGCCTTGCGGCCCACGAAGTCGGAGGTGTCGGCGGGCAGCTGGCACAGCGGCACCCGCGGGGAGACCGGGGCGCTCGGCGCGGGGTCGCCGGCCAGCAGGGCGGCGTGCAGGTCGGCCAGCTCGCGGCCCGGCTCGATGCCCAGCTCGCTGCTGAGCACCGCGCGGGCCTGGCGGAAGGCGTCGAGCGCCTCGCTGCGCCGCCCGCTCCTGTGCAGTGCCAGCATGAGCTGCGCCCACAGCCGCTCGCGCAGCGGGTGGGCGGCGACCAGCGTGCGCAGCTCGACCACCAGGTCCTCCCCGCCGAGCTCCAGCCGGACGTCGATCCACTCGGACCTGGCCAGGAGGAGCTGCTCCTCCAGCTCGGCGATCCTGGGCTCCATGGCGCTGCCGAGCCGGCTGTCCTCGGCGGGCCTGCCCCGCCACAGGGACACTGCAGCCTTGTAGGCCTGCTCCGCGGCCTGGTGCTCGCCCGCCTGCCGCGCGCGCCGCGCCCGGCGTACGACGTCCTCGAACGCGAGCAGGTCGAGCCGGTCGGGCGACAGCTCGCACGCGTACCCGGCGGGCTCCGTGCGCAGGCGGAGCGCGGTGCCGCTGACGACGCGGCGCAGCTGCGAGACGTACGTCTGGAGGTTCGCCACGGCCGAGCGCGGCGGGTCGTCCCAGACGGCGGCGACCAAGCGCTCGGTTGAGATCACGACGTTGGGGTGGAGCAGCAGGACGCTGAGCACCGCGCGCTGCTTGGCGCTCAGCCGAACGGGCCCTTCTGCGCCTTGGACGCGTAAGGATCCCAGAATCGAGAAATCCATCGTGGCAATCTCCCCGAGGCCGTCCGGACCCACGACGCAGTACATCCCTTGCCGGATGTTTTGGCAACTGCCGACCTTGACGGGTCTAGTTTGATGTCATGGGATATCTGCCGATCGGCGAACATGGGCTGATCGGCGACCTGCGAACGGTCGCCCTGGTCGGCACGGACGGAACGATCGACTGGTACTGCTGCCCGCGCTTCGACGCGCCGAGCGTCTTCGGCTCGATCCTGGACACCGAGCGGGGCGGCTGTTTCGAACTGACCGCCGACCTCGACATACGGACCAGACAGTTCTACATCCCCGACACGAACGTGCTGGTCACCCGGTTCTTCGCGGATGAGGGGATGGCCGAGGTCCAGGACTTCATGCCGGTCGTCGAGGAGGAGACGCACGAGGCCGACCGGCACCGGCTGATCAGGCGGCTGGTCTGCGTACGCGGCTCGCTGCCGTTCCGCGTGCTGGTCGCGCCCCGGTTCGACTACGCATCGCAGGAGCACAGCGTGCGCCTGCACGACGACCGGGCCACGTTCGAGTCATCCGGGCTCTCCCTGACCTTGACCTCGACCGTGCCGCTGGAGAGCGACGGGCGTGACGTGCGGGCATGGTTCACGCTCTCCGAGGGCGAGCAGGCCGTCTTCGCCCTCGACCGGTCCGACATGGGGCTCGGCCCGAAGTCGTGCGCGCTCGCCGAGGCCGAGCAGGAGCTGGCCGGCACGGTGCGGTTCTGGCGGTCGTGGCTGTCCGGCTCCCGCTATCGCGGCAGGTGGCGGGAGATGGTGCACCGCTCGGCGCTGACGTTGAAGCTGCTCACGTACGCGCCGACCGGCGGCATCGTCGCGGCCCCCACCACGAGCCTGCCGGAGCAGATCGGCGGCCCGCGCAACTGGGACTACCGCTACGTGTGGGTGCGCGACGCGGCCTTCTGCGTGTACGCGCTGCTGCGGCTGGGCTTCACCGAAGAGGCCGAGGCGTTCATGAACTTCCTGTCGGAGCACGTCACGCTCGGCCGCGGCGACCAGTCGGCCCCGCTGCAGATCATGTACGGCATCGACGGCCGCGTCGAGTTCCCGGAGCGCGAGCTCACCCATCTGGAGGGCTACCGCGGATCGGCCCCGGTACGCGTGGGCAACGCCGCCGCCGACCAGCTCCAGATGGACATCTACGGCGCGCTCATCGACTCCGTCTACCTGTACGACAAATGGGGCAAGCCCATCTCCAGCGACCGCTGGGACGAGCTGTGCACGCTGGTCGACTGGGTCTCCGACAACTGGGACCAGCCGGACGAAGGCATCTGGGAGACCCGCGGCGGGCGCAAGAACTTCGTCTACTCCAGGCTCATGTGCTGGGTGGCCATCGAGCGGGCCATGCGCATGGCCATCCACCGCGGGCTCCCGGCCGACATCCCGCGCTGGCGCGAGGCCCGCGACGGCATCTACCGCCAGATCATGCGGAACGGCTATTCGGCCACGCTGAACGCCTTCGTCCAGCATTTCGGCGATGACGTGCTGGACGCGTCGGTGCTGATGATGCCCCTGGCCAAGTTCGTCTCGCCCATGGACCCGAAGTGGCTGTCCACGCTCGACGCGCTCGCCGACGGGTTGGTCTCCGACTCGCTGGTCTACCGCTACGACCCCGAAGCCAGCCCCGACGGGATGCAGGGCTCGGAGGGCACGTTCTCGATCTGCACGTTCTGGTACGTCGAGGCGCTGGCCAGGGCGGGCCGGGTGGAGGAGGCCCGCCGGGTCTTCGACAACATCCTGAGCTACGCCAATCACCTGGGCCTGTACGCCGAGGAGATCGGGCGCTCAGGGGAGCAGCTCGGCAACTTCCCCCAGGCGTTCACCCATCTGGCGCTGATCAGCGCCGCCTTCAACCTCGACCACGCTCTGGGTTGACGCGTTCCGCTCCGGCAAACTGGGCGGATGACGTCGAGTGATCACGAACCGACCACGCCGTTCGAGGAGCGGTTGTGGGCGGCGCACCGGGACGGGCAGGACGCGCTGTGCCTGAGCCTGCTCCGCGACGCGGACCTGGCGCTGCCGATCACCACCGCCGCGGCGGCCGGGACCGAGGCCCCCGCGTGGGCGACCGCCGCCGACGCCGAGCGGACGTGGCTGCTCGGCTACACCTCTGTTGAGGCGATGCGGCTGGCCACCGGAGGCGTCGCCACGCACTGCCGCGTCCTGTCGCTGGTCGAGCTGGCGGCCGGCTGGCCGGACCCGCGGTGGGGGCTGGCGATCAATCCGGGGCTGACGGCCGCCTTCATGCTGGAGTCGGGGACGGTGGCCAGGCTGGCGGTGCCCACGCTGGCCGTGGACCTCGTGCTCGATCCCGGCTCGGGGGTGCCGGCGGTCCAGAAGCTGCTGACCCCCGCGGCCGTCCATGACCTGCTGACCGGGGGCGAGCCGCGCGTCTCCGGCTACTGCCATCACGCCCTGGACGTCTCGCACATCGCGACGCCCGTCGTGCTCGCCGACGCGCTGGGGCAGCCGGACCTGCTGACCGAGAACGGCTCGCTGAACATCCTGCGCTGGCGCCCCGTGGGCCTGGCCGGCTACCGCACCCCCTACGGCGGGACCGACGAGGAGGGCAGGGCCGCGGTGGCGGGCTGGGTGGTCGAGGAGCCGCCGTTCGTGGGGATGGGCCTGGTGCCGAACGTCGACCAGGTCATCCGCGAGTACAAGGTGTACGGCGTGGGCCTGCCGCACGGCGCGGAGATCTGGGAGCTCACCTCGGGAGGGACGGAGCACCGGCGCGCGATCTACCACGGCGACCTGGGCCGGTGGCTGCTGGTCGGGAGGCGGACGGGATGAGCTGGCACTTCTACCGGGCCCGCTGGCAGGGGGCGGACTACGTGGCCAGCCCCGAGCCGCACTCCCTGGAGCTGTGGATCCGGCTGCGCAGCCCCGAGCCGGCGGACGGGTTCGAGGAGGTCGAGCCCGGCTGCCACGTACGCCCGGTGCCCGCGTCGGAGTGCGCGGCCCTGGACTTCGTGACGACGGTGTGCACCTGGCGGGGGGAGCGCTTCCACGTGCACGACGAGCGTGACGGGCGGCTGCTGCTCGAATACCTGGGCGGGTCCGCGCCCGCGGCGGTGGAGCTCGGGCTGGAGCGCGTCGAGCGGGGTGTGTACCGCCTCTGGGTGCCCCGGGCCGAGGTGACGGACCTCCACGAACACACCGAACCACTAAATGTCGGGAAACAACACTTTTGAACACACTCTTGTCTGATGGTGTTCATGTGACGGAAACTAACTAGAAACGTGGAAGTTTCGTAAGAGGATTTCCCGTAGACGGGAGGCCTGGCTTCAGGGGGGTGTCATGGAGTCGCTCGACCAGCCTGATTCGGCGGCGATGAGGGCATACGCCGACGAGCTGCGCGACATGTTCCGGCAGATCCAGAACGCGGGCATGGAGCTGCACGCCCAGGCCAGAGGGGTGCAGTTCACCGAGAAGTCACGCGACGGCCTGGTGTCGGTCACGGTCGGCCCGCGTGGCGAGCTCGTCCGGCTCGATCTGGACCCGCGCATCTACCGGCGGCCGGAGGCACGGCAGCTGGCCGACACGATCGTCGAGACGGCTCAGCGGGCGGCGGCCGGCGCCCGCGAGCGCGTCACGGAGATCCTCGAGCCGGTGATCCCCCGTGCGGAGCTCGAGGCACACCTCGACGGCGACGTCGAGACCGCCCTGACGCAACTCGCCGAGCGGATGGAGGGTGAACGATGAGGCTCTGGGACGGTACGCAGATCATCAAGCCCAGCGTGGACCGGGGGCTGTCCGAGTGGTCGACGATGGCCGAAGACCTCGAACACGAGTCGGCGAGGCTGGTCGCCCTGGTCCAGGAGGCGCTCGAAGCCGCCCCGTGGGGTCCCGGCGCCGAGGGGGAAGCGTTCAGGGCCGCCCATTTCCGCAACGACGGCCCCAACCAGATGCTCAGCCAGTGCACCCAGCTGGCCAAGGAGATCACCGGCGCGGGGAGCGGGGTGCGCACGGCCGTCGACAACACCCTGAAGATGGATCTCGACATCAAGCGCGACATGGCGGCCGGGCGGGTGCAGGAAATCTGAGGCCCAGGACGTGACGGTCAACGCCGACACCGGGGTCCAGGGCTCCGGCAGCAAGAACGGCGGCGGCCTTGCCGCCCCGCGGCCAGCGGTCCGCATCGACAGCGACGTCCTCCCCGCGTGGGAGACCGAGGCGCTGCCCGACTGGGTCGTCTACTGGCTGATCCCCCTGCTTTCGGCTGGGCAGAAATGGCCGGGCGCCAGCGAGAGCGGGCTGTCGAAGCTGTCCGAGGCGTACGACAAGCTGGCCGAGGGGTCCGTCAGCTCCGCGCCGGCCGCGGGCTCGGCCACGCGCGTCCTCCTGGACGGGTGGATCTCGCCCGCGACCGCGAACTTCGTCACCAGGGCCACCTTCCTGTACGGCCAAGAGGGCGGGCTGGCCGGGGTGTCCGGGAACGCGCGGGCCTACTCGCAGCAGGCCAACAACTTCGCCGTCGAGACGCAGTATTCCAAGCTCTCCGTCAACGTGGCCTTCTGGGTGACGGTCGTCGCCATCGCGATCGCCCTCTTCGTCGCCTTCTTCACCGCCGGCTCCTCCACCGCGATCATCGGGCCGTACGCGGCGGGCGCCCGCGCGGCCATCACGCGGATCCTCGTCAGACTCATGACCCTGGGCGGCCGGGAACTGGGCGTGCGGCAACTGGCCAGAGTGACCGCGCTCAGCGGCGCCACCGGGCGCGGCCTCATCGCCAGGCTGCTGGCCTCACCCATCGGCCGGGAGCTGATCGAGGAGATCGGCGAGGAGTTCTTCATCGACGCGGCCGCCCAGTACCAGCAACTCCAGATGGGCACCGTGCAGGACTGGGACGTGAACAAGTCGGCCGCCTCGGTCATCGGCGCGGGCGGCGGCGCGCTCTTCGGCACGGCGCTGGCCGGGCCCGTGTCCCAGATCACCAGCCACGTGCCGGGATTCGCGGGCCGCGCCCTGACCACGGGCCTGACCAACACGATCGCCTCCCCGGCCGGCAGCTTCATCGCCAACGGCGTGGTCTACGACCAGTGGCAGAACCCGTTCACGGCCGATTCCCTCCTGGGCGGCTTCATGGGCGGCGCCGGGCGTACCGGGACGATCAGCCCGTTCAACCCCGAGGTCTACACGGCGCTGGCCCACCCGGTCACCTCTCTCGCCTCCGCCTACGACCTCGCCGCGCGCACCGACGCCGGCCGCGCGGCGGGTGGCCCGACAGGGGGCCCGGCGGACGGGAACACGTCGGGCGGCGGCCCCACGAACGGCGGCCCCCAGCCCGGCATGCCCGGCGCCGTGCGCCAGCCCGACCCCGCGGGGCCCACCACCGTGAGGTCCGGCGGGCAGGCGACCGCACCGACGACCCCGAGGCCCGACGCTCCGGCGACGCCGAGGGCCGACGGCGGCCGGGACGGCGACAGCCGGCGCAACCCCGCCGCACCGGACCCGGACGCGTCGTCGCAGCGGCGGACCTCCAGGAGCGAGGACCCCGACCAGACAGACCCGAATGCGACAACACCCGACCAAGCGTCCCCGAATGCGGCGGCACCCGACGAGACGGACTCGAGTGCGGCGGCACCCTCCCAGGACGACGCCGCGTCGCAGCCCACCGGCGACGCGGGCCCGCGACCGGACGACGCCTCGGGACGGGCCGGGCAACCCTCAGCCACGGGCCAGGCGCCGGACGGCACCCCCGCGCCCGACGCCGACCCGGCCCAGCCGGACAACGGCCCCGCCCAACCAGACAGCGGTCCCGCCCAGCCGGACGCCAACCAGGCAACCCCGGACAACCCGGCACAGCCCGACACCAGCCCCGCCCAGCCAGACGGTCAGACGGCGCCCGACGGCCAGGTGGCGCCCGACGCCCAGGCCGCGACCGGCTCGACGCAGCTCGCCGACGACGGCTCCGGGCAGCCGGTCACCTCCCTCGACGGGTCGGCCCCGGCCGGTCAGCCCATGCCCGCCGCCGTCCGAGCCCGTACGGCGCTGATCGGCGCGCTCGCCGCGAACTTCCCCGACGCGGTGGTCGGCCCGGAGGGCGACCTCCTCATCTCCACCCCCAACGGCGTGCGCGTGATCTCCGCGGCCACCATGGGCCGCGTCCGCTCCGCGCTGGACATGCGGGCCGAGGAGGTCCAGGACCTCTCGGAGCTGCAGGCGGAGGCCGCCGCCATGCTGGCGGTCGTCCAGGGCGAGGACGTCGTCCAGACCGGGCAGCCGACCGCCCCCGCGGCGGCCCCGGCGCCCGACGCCGCACCGGCGCACACGAGCAAGCCGGGCACGGTCACGTCGCGGCCGGTCCCCGGCACCAGGTACGTCCCCAACGGCCGCCAGGGCCCCGACCTGGACTTCGACGAGGTGTACGACGCGGTCGCCGAGCTGCTCGCGACCCACTTCCTCGACCAGGGCGTGACCGGCTTCAGCTGGTCGCAGGACGGCCGGACGCTGGCGGTCCACACGGCGACGGACGGCACCCACTACTTCAGCCCCGTCATCGGCGGCCTGTCCCCGAACCTGATGGGCGAGACCGAGGTCAGGAGCGGCAGGACCGAGGACGACGCCCATCTCGTCCACTTCAACCCGCGCGTCGCCACCGACCAGCTGCCCAGGGTCTGGCTGCACGAGATCACCGACACCCTGCAGAAGCTGCAGACGGCCGGCGAGGGCGGCCGGCGAAGCATCCTGCCGCGCAAGAGCGACGGCGAGGCCAAGCAGAACGCGTGCGTGCGCGCCTGGTTCAACGAGCTGGCGTTCCTGGCCGACAAATGGCACCGGGCCCAGACGCTCCCGGAGAAGCGGCTCATCGCCGTCGACATCGACGGTGTGGCCCGCCAGCTGCGCGAACACGGCCAGACCCCGCCCCTGCCGCCGTGGGCCCCCACACAGGGCACCCGGCCGTCCCTCGCGCCCCCCTTACCCGGCCCCAACCCGTCCGCCGAGGACGTACAGGCCATCATCGACGCGCTGGTCCAGGCCGAGCAGGCGCTCAAGATCCAGATCCAGTCGAAGACGAACAGCGCAGAAGAGGCGCGCAAGAAGGCCCGCCAGGCCACGCGGGACGCGCGCAAGGCGCTGAAGCAGCACGATCAGGGCCGCTTCGAGCGGGCGCGCAAGGCACGGCAGGAGAACCGCGCGCACCGCGCCACGCAGGCACGGCACACCAGGATCGCGAAGGCGTACGGCCCCGCCCTGGCGCAGGCGACGCAGACGAGAAAGGCCTACGAGCAACTGCTGTCGGCGATGCGCCGGACAGGAGCGCCCACCCAGCCCGGCGAGGTCGGCATGGCCTCCATCGCCCGATCGCTGGCGGCCGAGGCCGCGCGGCGCCACCGGGGCTATCTGAACGCCCTGTCAGCGGCGCTGCCGCAGCAGGACAGCCTGTCCATGGCCATGCCGACGGGCCCGCTCGCCCATCACACCGCTCTCACCACCGCCGTCAACAACGTCCTGGAACGCCACAAGATCGGCTACCAGTTCAGCACGGACGAGCTGGAGCGCGCCCTGCGCGCCGACTTCCACAAGCTCGTCTCCCCCGACGGCGTCGTGCTGCGGGTGGGCCGCGGCAGCAACGCGGCGGAGGTGCGGGTCAAGCTCTCCCTCGCCGACCTCGTCGAAGTGCTCGACCCGGGCGTCAAGGCGTCGGAGACGATGGTGGGCCTGTTCTTCCAGGCCGGCCGTACGGTCACCGCCACCGAGTCCGGCAGCGGCGGGCTGCCCCTCGGCTTCAACACGGCCGTCCTGGCGCAGCTCCTGCCCGAGGGCGAATGGGCCAGGACGCTGACCGAGATGCTCGGGGTCGGCGTCGGGGTCGTGGCCGGCCGGAACTGGTCGGCGTCGGGCGGCGCGGGGATGTACGCGCAGGGCGGCTCCGTCGCCGACAACAGGAGCGAGTCGCTGCTGTTCGACGCCGCCGCGACGTGGACCGTCGAGATCCGCACGCGGAAGACGGACGGCTGGCAGAAGGCCGCCGTCGTGAACTCCGGCGCACCCGGCGACGCCGCCGGGCAGCGGCTGTGGGTCTCGCACTCCTTCACCGACCAGGCGCCGCGGAAGCTGGCCTGGATCGACGACGCCAAGCGCGACGACAAGCTCCCCAACCACATCATCACCAGCATGACCGGCCTGGAAGGCGCGCTGGACACGGTCGCCGGGGCGCTGGGCGGGCTGTATAACCAGGTCGGCGCCATCCCCCACGACCAGCTGCGGACCTTCGTGACCGAGGAGCTGCCCCACCGGCTCCGCGACGCGGTCAACGGCGATCTGGAGCGCGTCTTCACCAGGAACGGCAAGCCGCACGCGAGGGTACGCGCCGAGACCCGCGTCGTGCTGGTGGCGAGCGAGCCGCTCGGCGGGGCGAGCGCCGAGGAGTGGGAGGAGGAGGTGCTCGTCGACTTCGCCGCGACGCCGGGCGGGGCGTCGTCCGGCGGGTCGCTGGAAGCGAGCGCCTCGGCCGGGTTCACCCATCCCGCGCTGCAGGAGATCGACGGGTTCGGCAGCTACGAGCCCAGCATCGGGCCGCGGGTCCGCGGCTCCAGGTCGGCGTCGCGGTCGTACTCGGCCACCGCCAACCAGCAGGCGATCCACCCGAGCGTGCACCGGAAGACCAGCCCCAAGCAGAGCTACCGGCTCGCGCTGGAGACCACGTTCATCGTGGAGGAGTTCGGCAAGCCGCCCGTCAAGCTCCGGCCGATGCGCAGCGCGGCGGTGGTCACCATGCGGGAGTCGGCCGCCTACCGCTTCGGCCTGCCCGTCGATCAGGACGCGCTGGTGTATCAGGACGGCCGGCCGCTGCTCGACGCGGACGGCAACCAGGTGCTGCGGGGCGACCCGCGCCCCGGCCCGCCCCCCGGCCGCAAGCCCGAGCTGCCCTCCTGGCTCGGCGACGGCCCCGGCCAGATGCGGGGCGTCGGCCCCGGCCTCGTCCAGGACATCGACGGGCTGGCCGAGGTCAGGCAGAAGGTGATGGACCAGCTCGCCGACCGCGGCATCATCCCGAAGACCGTGAACGACGTCCGGCAGTACGCGTCCAACTCGCTCGCCCGCGCAGCCCAGATCCTCAACCTGCAGGAGGTCACCGAGCAGTTGTCCGAGCACCGGATCAGGTCCGGCTACGACACCCTGGCCCAGGAGGGCATCGCCGTCGACCTGGTGACGCACGGCCTGAACGGCGCCCCTGAGCACCACATGCTGCACATTTCGCTGAAGCAGGACTTCAAGAACTACCGCTACATCGGGTACACGGACTCGGAGACGGTGGTCAACCTCGACATCGGCTCCGACACCTCGGCCCGGGCCGTCAGCCAGTCCAGGACGTACGGCGGCGGCGCCTCGGTCGCCGAGAGCGACGGCCCCGACAAGGGGCACGACGGGCTGTCGCACGAGGTGGGCGTCAGCGCCGGTGGCAACCGCACCCGTACGGCGGGTTCGAGCGTCGGCAGCACGGTCAACGTGGTGAGCCTGCACGAGAGCACCGGCCCGGTCGCGATCTTCTCCGTGGGCCACGACCTGAAGGTCGATCTCGTGCACGACGGGGAGACGACCCCCCTGGCGTCCGGCAGGGGCTCGGCCAGGCTGCTGTTCGCGGCGGACCTCCTCCCCTCGAAGGACGGCTCGGCGCCCGCGCCCATCGGCAAGGTGTCGAAGAAGGTGCTGTCCAGGGCGAAGCTCGTCCACTGGGACGCGCACGGCAGCCTGCAGACCGCCGCGAAGAAGGTGCAGCCGGGAAGCATGCGCCAGGACTCGGTGGCGTACCAGATGTTCATGGCGGTCCTGGGCGTGCGCAACCTCGTCTCGCACCCCAGGATGCTGATGAGGCTGCTCACCACCGGCCTCGCCGTCCGCCCGCAGGGGACGCCCACCCAGGCGTCCATGACGGTGACGGGCGAGGTCGGCGAAATGGAGGTCCTGGGCGTCATCGACCACGTGAAGGGAGAGATCCTCTTCGGGCTCGGCAGCGCCGGCGTCTCCTGGGGCGGATCGTCGGGTCACTCCGTCGGCGCCTCGACCAGCGTCTCCGACCTCGACGACGGCGGCACGTCGAGCGACAGCGGCTCGCTCTCGCTGCCCTCACGGTCGGGAGGCACCTCCGTCTCCACCTCGGTCCTCGACATCTGGGGCGACGAGGGGCTCTCGATCGACTTCGGCCGTCAGATCCTCCTCCGGGCCACCGCGGACCTCACGGTCACCGGCTCGGAGAGCATGGCGCACGCGGTGCCGCTGGCGGGCCGGGTCCCGAGCGGCGAGCACGAACCGGCCACGGCGCAGGGCACCGGGCTGTTCATGCTCTCCGAGGACGACGCGCTGGTGATGTACGCCGAAGGCGAGCTCCCGCTGCCCGGCCCCCTGGTGGGCGACGCCGTCGAGCGCTTCCTCAACGGCAGCATGAAGCTCGACCCGAGCCTCGCCGTGCCCCTGGTCCAGCGCTACATCATGGACGTCGCCAAGGCGCGGGCCGCCGGCGAGGACGTGGGGTACGCCGCGCGGCACACCCCGCAGGCCCTGCTGGAGAAGATCCAGGAGCTGACGGGCCTCGGCCCGGCGGCCACCACGGCCCAACAGGGAAACGAGCAGCAGCAGCTCGACCAGACGCTGAGCGAGGCGACAGACCTGATCGACCGCTCCAGGGACGTCGTGCTGGCGCCGTCGTACGACGGGACGGTGGGCCTGGGCACGGTGGAGTCGCTCGACCTGACCGACGAGCAGGGCAATCCCATCGACATGATGGATGCGGTGCTGAACGCCGTGCGCGCCGCCCACCCCGAGGCCGTGGACGGGAGCCCGACCCTGCTCGACGAGCTGAGCGTCGACTTCTCCAGTGACGCCGCGCTGATCCACGTCAACGACATGTGGTCGACGCAGGGCTACGAGAAGAGCTACCACGTCCAGGTCGGCGCGCAGACCGCGCAGGCCGAGGAGGTGACGGTCACGGCCCGGCTGGTGTACGACAACCCGGAGGACTCCCGCCGGGGCCGGTTCCTCACGCACACCTCGCAGGCCGGTGTCATCAGGCAGCGCTACCGCTACACCGACCTGTCGCACTCCGAGTCGTACAACGGCTCCTACTCGGCGGGCGTGAACCAGGGCAGCGTGGACAACGGCGACGGCCACGGCGTCGGCGTGGGGACGGACCGGGGCCGCTCGTACTCGGGCTCCACCAACCGGCAGGGAACGCGGCTGCAGCGGATGGCCGTGTTCAACGGCATGAACCGGGTCGAGCAGAAGATGACGCTGGTCATCGAGGTCACGCGCAGGCCGGTGCGCGCGGGCAAGTTCCGGTCCGCGGCCCGCCGCGCCGCGGACGCGCTCCGGCGCATCCTCCGCGTCGCGCCCCCGGTCAAGTACCGCGCCGTACTCGTGCGGCGCATCCCGACCGGCATGATCCGGCCCGTCGGCGAGGACCCGGGGCCGGTCACCCCCGTGATCGATCCCCGGCTGGTCGAGCTGCGTCCCGGTTACTTCCCCGACAGGCTGCGGGAGCACGCCGGCAAACCCCTCCTCTTCGACATCATCACCTCGCGGTTCGCGAAGATGCTGGGTGCCGCCTCGGTCGCGGAACGCCGGGCCGAGCTGGTCAAGCGGCTGTCCCACGACGCCCTGCTGACCGGGTTCGAGCGGATGGCGGGGCCCGCCGGCCTCGTCGTGCCGCTGGCCAGGCAGAAGTTCAAGGACCAGGGCGCGCAGGTCACGATCCGGGCCCGCCTGTCGGACTTCACCATCGTCGCCGGGCCCATCGACGCGGAGAAGGGCGAGGTCGACAGGGCCGCCGACGCCCAGAACGCGACGGTGTCCCGCGGCCGTACGCTGCCCGTCGGCACGAGCGGCAGCATGAGCGACGGCGAGTCCGGCCTCGACGGCGGTGTGCGGGCCGGCGAGCAGGCGTCCGAGAGCGTGTCGGACCACCACGGGGCGCGCCGCGAGCGCAGCAAGTTCGAGCAGGGCAAGGCCTACGTCGTCCGGCTCAGGGTGGACTACGACCTCACCTTCGAGCACGTGGCGCGGCTGCGGGACGGCAACGAGCACCCCGTCGGCGATCCCGTCCACATGGCGGGGGCCACCAGCGGCGAGATCGACGTGACGCTCTTCGAGGACGAGATCGCGGAGCTGCGCTCCCGGGTGGAGTCGAACGTGCGGCTCACACCGTCGGTCGATCCCGGCTGGACGACGTTCTCGTTCGCTCCGGCCGAGGGCCGCTCCGGGTTGATCCAGATCCTCCAGGACGCGCGGCTGGCCGCCCGCGAACGCGGCATGGTGGCCCGGGTCGCGATCCGGGAGGCGGACGGGATCCACCGGTACGACGCCGCCCCCGACGGCACGATCCACAGCACGACGCCCGACGGCGGGTTCGCCGAGGCGTTCGCCACCCTTCCGCCCAACCTGCTGGACGCCGCCCACCAGGCGGGCCTCGACCTGCGCCACGTCTTCATGAACTCCCACGAGCCCGGCACGTTCGTCCATCAGGTCAGGGCCGCGCTGATGGCACAGGGCATCCTGCTCGCCGACGTCGACAAGTCGGCGTGGCCCGCCGACCGGGAGGCGGCGAGCCCGACGGCGGGCGGGAGCGTCGCCCAGGGGCTGACACCCGGCGGCATGCCCTCCCCCGCGATCGAGGGCACGCCCTTCAGCCGGTCGGGCCGGCCCGACGGGGTCCCCGATCTGACCATGGACGAGCTGCGCGACCAGAACATCGCCCTCGGCGATCTGGGCGGCGCCGCCGCGCACGTCGCCTGGAACGGCGACACGCTGACCGTCCAGGTCCCCAACGCGCCCGACCAGCACGTCCGCGTGCTGATCGGGGAACCGGGCGCAGGCAACGACGCCTCCACCGAGCTGCGCGCGGGCACGCCGGACGACCCGCACGTCATGCGCTTCTGGCCGCGCGTGCACCCGGACGTGGTGTCGTCGGTCCTGGTGCACGAGCTCTCGCACGTCCTGCAGGAGACGCTCGCCGCGTCGTCGGGCGCGCCGCAGGGCGTGATCAGGACCTCCTTGTCGGAACACCAGGCCGAGGGCACCGACTACTGCCTGCTCCCCCGCCTGAACGAGCACGCCCACCTGTCGCGCAAGTGGCACGCGACCTCCGACCCGGCCACGCGCGCGGTCCTGGCCGACGCGATCGACGCCATCGCGGCCGACCTCGAACGCCGCGGTCACACCCCGCCCGCGCCACCGTGGGGAACGGGTCCGCGGGCGCCGGCCGCCCCTCAGCCGCTGAGCCGGCTCGCGCGGCTGCTCAACGGGGGAGGCCCGGTGGGGCTGGACACCTCGCCGGCCGGGCTCGGCAGGCTGGCGCAGACCGCCGGCGTCGCCGACCTGGCTCCGGCGGGGCCCCTGGGCGAGTTCACGGTGTCCACCAGGAGCGGGACCTTCACCGTGGCGCTGGCCGACGCCGCGCCGGGCGCCACGGACGTGACCGTCGACTCGCGCGAGCCGGGGCGGCTGGCGCTTCGCGTGCCCGCCGACGGAGGCGAGCGCGGGGTCGTCGCGGTGGCCGAGCAGATCGCCGCGCACGCGGCCGCGCTGGACGGCCGCCCGGCGGGCCGGACGCTCGGCCCGGGGCCGGCCTTCGGCGCACACCCCACGGCGCCGGGACAGGTGCTCGGGGTGGCCGACGCCGCGACGCTCGCGCGGCTGCGCGGGCTGGCCCGCGCGGTCACCGAAGGCGGCTGGAGCGGCGCGGCCGAGGCACTGCGTGCCGAGGCGGCGCGGGCCGGCCTGGCGCCCGGCCAGGCCGGGGCGGCGCCCCGGTTGCTGGCGCTGGCGCGGGCGGGCGAGCTCGCTCCCGCCGACGTCACGGCGATCCGCGGCCATGCGACGCTGCCGGAGACGGCCGCGGCCAGGGCCGTCGAACGCGGCGCGGCGCTCATGGGAGCCCGGGTCCACGACTACGGCTCCGGCCTGCTGGACATCGTGCTCCCCGGCCGCCCGCCCATCCCCGTCGAGGTGCGGTCGGGCCCAGTGGGTGACACTGCGGGTGACACGGGCATGCTGACCGTCCAGGTGGACGGCCGCCGCACGATCGGCGCGAACGAGCGGGCCGCCGCCGCGACGGCCGCCGGAGCGGTCGCCCGTACGCTGGGCGTGACGGCCGCCGGCGACCAGGCGGCCCTGGCCGAGCTGTACGAGGCCGTGCGCCAGGCGCGCGCGGCCACCACCCGCCAGCGGCCGGCCCGGCTCGGCGTGCTCCACGACCTGCTCGCCGCCACCCGCCCCCAGGTGTGGCAGCTCGTCCCGCAGCCGCTGGCCACCGAGCTCGCCAGGCTGGCGGACGGGGCGCGTCCCCGGGACCTGCCGGCGTACATGGACCGCCTGCGCACGCTCGCCAACGCGACCGGCTGGTCGCCGCCGGAAGAGGAGAACTGCCGGTGCCCCGCCGACAGGCCGTGCGAGTGCGGCCTACGCGCCGGGCAGGCACCGGACGTGGCCCGCACGATGGCGGTGTGAACGGGATCGCGCGTTCCGGCATGATGGGACTTCCGAGGAGAGGACGGCTATGGCATTCGCGGTGGCGCGGACGAGGGACGAGGCGCATCTCTACCTCGATCTGCACCCGTGCGCCTGCGGGTCGGTGGACACGACCTGGCACAGCGGGCTGGTAAGCGTCGAGGAAGGGCTGGTCAACCGCTATTCCGGCGTGTGCGGGGAGTGCGGGACGGCCCGGGAATACCTGTTCGGCCTGCCGGAGCGTCCCGTGCTGCCCACCGGCTACCCGACGTTCGGCGGGACGGAGCCGTCCGAGCTGCTCGACGCGGGCGAATGGTTGTGGGTGGCCGACCTGAGCGCGGGCAACGTGCCGGTGGACGACCGGGCCGAGGCCAGGCGCACGCTGCGGGTCGCGACCGCGGCCGTCGAGGAGGTCGTCAAGTTCGTGCCGCCGGGGGCGGACGCGGTCCCCGACGACGGGTTCTGGTCCGAGCGCGGGCAGCAGTTGCGAGCGGCCGACCCCGGCAGGTTCCAGCTCGACCGGCTGCTCATCGTCAGGGACACCTACCAGGACCTGGCGGGCCGGCATGCCTGAGCGCGGTCTCGCCCGTTCCCTCGTGGAGGCGTACGTCTACTTCGACCTGATGGCCGGCGGGGAGCAGGGCGCGTCGCGCCGGGCGGCGGCCGAGCAGGACGCGGACGGCTGGGTGGTGCGGCTCGGCGGCACGGAGGTCCTGGTCCCCCAGGAGGCCGAGGTCGTGGCGAGGCAGGCGGGGCTGATCTTCGGCTCCGGCCTCTCCGAGCTGATCGACCCCGGCCAGTGGGTGCTCGTCGCCGCCACGTACGCGAGCCGGGCGCTGGAGGGCGGGCTGTTCTTCGCCGCGGACCCCTCGGACCCCGAGGCGTTCGGCAGGATCGAGACCGACTGGCGCTTCGCCGCCGACGCCGTGGCCGAGGCGCTGAAGTTCTTCCCCCGCGGCGCCGCCGAGCTGCCCCCTGACGCCTTCTGGACCGGGATGGGCAGGGCGTTGCGGGAGTCCGAGCCCCATCGGCTCACCAGGCAGAAGCTGGAGAGCGATCTCGCCTTCTACCGCCAGAGCCTGGACGACTTCCACCACCTGCACGACCGCTGACCCCGATCGGGGTTGGTCAAACGATTGATCTCCGGGTCAGATCCGTAATATTTTATCGATTATGGTGCGACGCAGCCGAATCAGAAACGTGATGGTCATCCTGGTCGCGGTCTTACCGTCGATCGCCGCGACGCAAGCCCCGGCGGCGGCCTCCGCCCCGCTCACCGTGTACGTGTCACCGGACGGCAGGGACGGGGCCCGCGGCACCGAGCAGGACCCGTTCGCGACCGTCGAGCAGGCCCGCGACGCGCTGGCGGGCCGGACGAGCGCCCGCTCCCCCGGGACCGTCCGCATCAGGGGCGGCGTCTACCGGACGTCCAGGACCGTCCAGCTCAGCGGGGAGCGCAACTCCTACGTCACCTATGCTGCCTATCCGGGCGAGCGGGTGGAGTTCGCCGGGGTCACCACGCTCTCGCCGGAGAAGTTCCGCAGGCTGAGCGACCTCCCGGCGGGCGAGGCCAAGTGGTCGTCGAGGTCGCGGGTCCGGGACTCGGTGTCCGGCAAGGTCTACGTCTACGACCTGGCCGCCGAGGGCATCCCCGCCGGGCGGCTCAACAAGAACGGGTTCAACTGGAAGCCGCAGCCGTACGCGCCCGAGTTGATCACCGACGACGTCGCGCAGACCCTGGCGCAGTACCCGAACGGCGGCGAGAAGCTGGACCGCGCCGACCTCACCGTCAAGGAGGCGCCGAAGGGCGCCCGCGACTACTTCTCGGACAAGACCGCCGACGGCACCACCCTGCCCTACGAGGACATGCTGAAGCTGCCCGGCCCCGCCTACACCGCCGTTGACCCCGCGCTCAAGGAGCGCTCCGCCACGTGGGCCCCGTCCGGCGGGACCCCCGACAACACGACGTACGAGACCGACGGCTGGCTGTCCGGATATTTCGGCAACAACTATGCCAACGACCGGGTACACATCGCCTCCGTCAACGGCGACGAGCTCCGGACCCGCTACCCCACGATGTACGCCGCCACGGACAAGTGGACGTCGTTCGTGGCCCAGAACGTGCTGAGCGAGCTGGACGCCGAGGGCGAGTACTACATCGACCGCTGGAACGGCGGCGACGCTCTCTACTACTACCCGCCCGGCGGCACGGTCGAGGGCAAGCGGATCAGCCTGACCTCCTTCGACGCCCCCTTCTTCACGCTGGAGAACGTCAAGGGGGTGACGCTCAAGGGACTGAAGCTCAACGGCACGACCGGCACCGGCGTACGCCTGCTGGACGCGGAGTCGTGCACCATCGACGGCCTGGAGATCCTCAACGTCAGCATGGACGCGGTCGCGATCGGCGAGGCAAACGACGCGATCACGGCCATCGCCGAATACCGCACGAGCCGGGGCGGCCACCGCAACCGGGTGGTCAACAGCAGGCTGCACGACCTGGGCGGCGGCGGGGTGTTCACGGCCGGCGGCGACCGCGACTCGCTGGAGCGCGGCGACCACGTCGTGGAGCACAACGAGATCTACGACTTCTCCAAGCTCGCCACCTACACCCCGGCGGGCTACCTGTACGGCGTCGGCAACACCTTCAGGTACAACAACGTCCACGACGCGCCACACATGGCCATCCAGATCATGGGCAACGACATGGAGGTGAGTCACAACCGGTTCGAGAACCTCGTGACGCACGCCTCGGACCAGGGGGTGATCTACGCGGGCCGCGACTACACGTACCTGAACAACGTGATCTCCTACAACCTCTTCAGGAACGTCGGGCCGAAGGGCAACCAGGCCGTCTACATGGACGACGGGATGTCGGGGATGGTGATCCACCACAACTTCTTCGACGGGGCCCAGCACGGCCTGTTCTACCAGTCGGGGCACAGCAACGTCGCGACCGACAACGTGTTCAAGGACGTGACGTACATCGGGCACGACAAGCTCTACCACGAGAGCGGCGGGCGGCTGCCGGTGCCCAACTCCAAGGTCGTGGTCGAGCGCTTCAACGACATGCTGAAGGCCGGCGACGGCACCGGCTTCACCAACACCCGCGAGAACGTCGAGAAGTGGTACCGGCACTACGGCCGCCAGTACCCGAACATCCGGTCCTGGTACGTCCCGGCGGACGCGAGCGGCCGGATCTGCACCACCATCGGCACCACGGAGTGCACGGAGGCGTACGTCTGGCGCGACCCGGACTCCGTGTACGTGCCGTCCCACAACGTGCTGACCCGGTCGGTGAGCATCGCGTCGGGCGGCTTCGCCTACACCGACGACGCCGGCGGCCTGAGCAACAAGACGTTCAACCCCGACTTCGACTCCTACAACGTCAGGCAGGACACCGCTGCCGGCTTCGCCTTCGACCCGGCCACGGGGAAGTTCGACGCGGCCGCCACACCGCTGAACTCGGCCGAGGGCTTCGGCCGGAAGTGGGTGCGGGAGTGGAACGCGCGCTTCACCCTGGAGGGCATCGGGCCTCACTGACTCCACGACTGACAGAAAAGCGGCGCCATGTAAAGATCGAGACTCGGCGAACCCTTCTTTCGGAATTGAGCAAGATCTGCTTCTGCCCTTCCCGAAGGTTTCGGGTCATCGTGAGGACGTGCATCCGACCCCCCGGCAACAGGAGCAGGCCCTCATGGTCAGACGATCCCGCGCGCTACTCGCCGCTTTCGCCCTCTCTGTGATCACCGTACTCGGGTTCGCCTTGCCCGCCCACGCGGTGACCTTGGAGCAGAAGCTCGCCGCTCTTTCCGGTTTCTCGCAGCCCACGGCCGCCAGCGCCTCGTCGTGGCGGGCGGCCTGGGAGAACCAGGCCGCGTGGGCCGACTACGCCTTCGACTGGTCGACCGACCTGTGCTCGAGCAGCCCGGACCAGCCGCTCGGCTTCGATTTCCGGATGCCGTGCAGAAGGCACGATTTCGGTTACCGCAACTACAAGGACGTGAGCCAGTTCCCGGCGAACAAGTCGCGCATCGATGACTCGTTCTACTACGACATGAAGCAGGTGTGCGCCAAGTACTCGGGCGTCTCCAAGTCCACCTGCAACGGCCTGGCCTGGACGTACTACCAGGCGGTCAAGGAGTTCGGGAACCTCAACGTCACCCAGGAGCAGATCCAGGAAGTGCAGCAGGAGGCGCAGCTGAGCGCCCAGAACGCGGAGAGCGTCGAATCCTGACGACGAAAAAGGTGAGGATGCCTTGGCATCCTCACCTTTTTTTCGTGCGGTGCGCCGCCAGGGACTCGAACCCCGGACCCGCTGATTAAGAGTCAGCTGCTCTAACCAACTGAGCTAGCGGCGCTTGCAGAGAGGAATATACCGGTGATCCGCATCCTGGTCGAATCGGTAGCAGGCGGGCCTGTCGGGCGGTCAAGGCTAGAATAAAGTTCGGCCCCCGGCTCCGGCAGACAGGATCATCGATGTTCGACTCTCCCGCCGAGGTGGCGGAGCGGCTCGCCGCCGTCGACTACCTCTCCGACGACGCCATCTCCACCTCGGTGTTCCTGGCCGCGGCGCTGGGCAAGCCGCTGCTGGTCGAAGGCCCCGCGGGCGTGGGGAAGACGCAGCTGGCCAAGGCCGTGGCCCTGGCGACCGGGGCCACGCTGATCAGGCTGCAGTGTTACGAGGGGCTCGACGAGGCCAGGGCGCTGTACGAGTGGAACTACAAGAAACAGCTGCTCAGGATCCAGGCCACCAGCGCGGACGACGACATCTTCTCCGAGGAGTTCCTGCTGGAGCGGCCGCTGCTGAAGGCGATCAGGGCCGCCGGCCCGACCGTGCTGCTCATCGACGAGACCGACAAGGCCGACGTCGAGGTCGAAGGGCTGCTGCTGGAGCTGCTGTCGGACTTCCAGATCACGATCCCGGAGCTGGGCACGATCGCCGCCACGCGCCGGCCGTACGTGGTGCTGACCTCCAACGCCACCCGCGAGCTGTCCGAGGCGCTCAAGCGACGCTGTCTCTACCTGCACCTCGAATACCCCACCCCCGAGCGGGAGCGGGACATCGTGCTCAGCCAGGTGCCGGGCATCCGGGCCGACCTGGCCGAGCGGCTGGCCAGGACGGTGGCCACGCTGCGGGCGCTGGAGCTGAAGAAGGCGCCGTCGGTGGCCGAGACCGTCGACTGGGCCAACACGCTGCTGGCGCTCGGGCGGGACGACCTCGACGAGGCCACCGTGGCCGGGACGCTGGGTGTGGTGCTCAAGCACGCCTCCGACCAGGCGCGGGCGGTCAAGGAGCTGGGGTTGCCGGATGTCGCTGATCGATAGGCATGTCGGGTTCGTGCGGGCGCTGCGCGAGGCCGGGATCCCGGTGTCGGTGGCCGAGGGGCTGGACGCCGCGCACGCGCTGCGGGTGATCGAGCTGAGCGAGCGGGAGTCGCTGCGCGCCGCCTACGCGGCCACGCTGGTCAAGAAGCCCGCGTACCGGCCGGGGTTCGACGTGCTGTTCGACCTGTGGTTCCCGGCCTCGACGTCCGGCATGCACACCGAGCGCGCCGAGCGGCCGATCGACCTGGAGACGGCCCCCGTCGACGAGCTCCGCGACCATCTGGCCCGGCTCCTGACCGGCGGCACCGACCAGGAGCTGCGCGAGTTCGCCCAGGCGATGGTGGGGCGCTTCGGCCACCAGCCGGCCGCGACCCCCGGGCGGCAGAACTGGTTCTCCTACAGCGTCATGCGCACCCTCTCCCCCGAGACGCTGATGGCCCGCATCCTCCAGAACGTTCTAGAGGGCCAGGAGCGCGGCGGCCTGGCCGAGAAGAACGCCCGCAGGACGGTCTACGACAACACCCGGCGCTTCGAGGAGGCCGTGGCCACCGACGTGCGCCGCCGCATCGCCGAGGACTCAGGGATCGAGCGCATCGCCCGCTCCGCCGTCCGGCCCCCGCTCGACCGGATCGACTTCCTCCGCATCACCAAGGCGGATCTGGCCAGGCTGCGCCGCGAGGTCCATCCGCTGGCCAGACGCCTGGCCACCCGCCTGACGATCAAGCAGCGCAGGGGCAGGCGCGGCCGCCTCGACTTCCGCAGGACCGTGCGGGCCTCGCTGCAGAGCGGCGGCGTGCCGCTGACCACGCACTTCAGGCCGCCGCGGCCGCACAAGCCCGAGCTGGTCATCCTCTGCGACACCAGCGACTCGGTCTCGTCGTTCGCCCACTTCACGCTGCTGCTCACGTACGCGCTGAGGGAGCAGTTCACCAAGGTGCGGGCGTTCGGGTTCGTGGACACGGTGGACGAGATCACCCGGTTCTTCGTCCCCGGCGCCGACGTGGTCGAGGCCATGACCAGGCTGACGAACGAGGCCGACATGGTGCGCTTCGGGCGTACCAACTACGGGCACTCGCTGGAGCGCTTCGCCGAGCGGTACGGCGACGCCATCGGGCCCAGGACCTCGCTGCTGATCCTGGGCGACGCCCGCTCCAACTACCAGCCGCCCGCCCTGGACGTGCTCAGGTCGCTCGTGGGCCGCTCGCGGCACGCGTACTGGCTCAACCCCGAGCCCGTGGCGCAGTGGGACACGGGAGACTCGGTCGCGAGCGAGTACGGCGCGGTCGTCGCCATGCACGAGTGCCGCAACGTCGCCCAGCTCGCGGCCTTCATCGAGACGCTGGCCTGAAGCCTGAGGCGCCGGCTTGAGGCCTCAGGCGCGGTGCAGCTCCCTGGCCGCGGTGCGGGTCAGCAGCTCGATCTGCTCGGCGTTGAGCGCGACGTGGTCGGCCGACTTGATCACCTTGGCCGCCAGCCGCGGCTTGAGCAGCGTCAGGCCCTCGGCGACCACGATGCCGCCCTTGGGCAGCAGCCCGCAGTGGACGGCGAGCAACGGCGTGATCGTCACCGGGATGCGCGTCTCGCGGCTCAGCAGCTCGGCGAACGCCTCGGAGGCCTCCACCAGCGGCTTGGCCGTCTTGGTGCCGTACTTCTCGCCGAAGAACAGCCGGCCGGCGTAGCAGGCGATCTCGGTGTCGGGGCTCCAGGACTCGTTGTCGATGATCCACAAGCCGCCCGGGCCGATCACCAGGTGGTCGATCGACGCCTGGCCGCGGATGGCGCGGCCGTCGAGCACGGTGTAGCCGAGGCGGCCGAGGGACCTGCGCAGCAGCTTCCCGGTGATCGCCTCACCCTTCCGCGCGCCGCGCCACACGGCCGTCGCGTGGAAGGAACGCCAGTCGAGGAGCCAGTCGCCCGCCGCCACGAGCCCGCCCAGGAGCAGGCCGAACAGCGGAGCGGCCCCGGAGAGGCCGAACCTCAGGGCGAGCGCGACCCCGATCACGAAGCCCACGGCAGCCTTGACATACCGGGACTTGCGCCGGTTGGACGCGTCCTCACGCCAGAACTTCTCGTACCACCACTGCGGAGAAGACCCTGTGTACTTCTCGTCTGGTTGCACATAGATAGAGCCACCGGGCACGGCAAACCCCCAATGTAGATGTGATGCAGGATCTGCCACGCCGAAGATCCCTCGCCAGTCAAGGGATACCCGCCCCTCAACCAAGGCGAGCCTAAGGTGACGTAATTAGTACCCGCAAGACCAGCAAATGACCTCAACCGACCAGTCGGTATGCTAAAGCAGGTGACAAAGGGGGACATGTGAAAGAGGAACCGGTCAGACAGCGACTGCTCGCCGAGGCGACCCGTCTGTTCGCCGAGCGCGGCTTCGAGAGCACCTCCGTGCAGGAGATCGTCGTGGCGGCCGGCGTCACCAAGGGCGCCATGTACCACTACTTCGACTCCAAGGACGACCTGCTGCACGAGATCTACGGCCGGGTGCTGCGCATGCAGATGGACCGGCTGACGCGGATCGCCGACGGCCCCGGCGACGTGCGGCAGCGCCTGTACCGGGCCGCGGCCGACGTCGTGGAGACCACGGCCGCGAACCTGGACGACTCCAAGATCTTCTTCAGGTCGATGCACCTGCTCGCGCCGGAGACGCAGAAGACTGTGCGCGCCGAGCGCCGCCGCTACCACGAGCGCTTCCGCGGCCTCGTGGCCGAGGGCCAGCGCGAGGGCGTCTTCAGCGACCGGGTCCCGGCGGAGCTGGTCGTCGACTACTTCTTCGGCTCGGTGCACCACCTGGGCTCGTGGTTCCACGTGGACGGGCCACTGACCGGCGCCCAGGTGGGCAGGCACTTCGCCGACCTGCTGCTCACCTCACTCGGGGCCGGGCACGTCGACGAGTGAGGCCAGCGCCGCGCGATGGTCGCCGGGCGTGCCCAGCGCGATCTCCGCGGCCTTGGCGCGCTTGAGGTAGAGATGCACGGGGTGCTCCCACGTCATCCCGATCCCGCCGTGGAGCTGCAGGGCCTCTTCGGCGGCGTGTACGGCCACGCCCGCGTTCCACGACTGGGCCACGGCCACGGAGAGCGCCGAGCCGTCGGTCGCGGCGCTCCGGGCGGCGGCCCTGGCCCGTACGACGTCCAGCCACAGGTCTGCCAGCCGATGCTTGATCGCCTGGAAGGAGCCGATCGGCCGGGCGAACTGGTGGCGTTCCCTGACGTAGGCGAGCGTCGTGTCGAGGCACCATTCGGCCACCCCGAGCTGCTCGGACGCCAGCAACCCCGCCCCGAACCTGAGCACCTCGGCCAGGTCGCACTCCCCCACGTCCCTGGCCTCGGCCCCGTCGAAGGTGACGGTCGCGACGGGCCTGGTCTGGTCGAGCGACGGCACGACCTGGACGAGCGCGCCCCCTTCCACGGCGTGCAGCCTGCCGCCGACGGGCACCAGCAGCACGTCGGCCACGTCGGCCCCGGCCACCCCGGTGACGGTCCCGCTCAGCCGCCCGTCCTCGTACCGCACGGCCGCGCCCGTCCGGTACGGGGAGGCCGCGAACGGCACGACGAGGGCGGCGGTCTTCCTGCCCTCGGCCAGCTCCTCCAGCAGCGCGTCACCGGTCGGCAGCAGCGCGCGGGTGGCCAGCACCGAGCTGGTGAAGAACGGCACCGGCGCCACTCCCCTGCCCAGCTCCTCCAGCACGACGGCCGCCTCGCTGGCCGACGCCCCGGCGCCGCCGTACTGCTCGGGGATGAGCAGCCCGGCCACCCCGATCTCGCCCGCCAGCGTCTTCCACAGGTCCAGGTCGTAGGGCTCGGACTCGATCCGCTTGAGCACGGCGGCGGGCGGGCAGCGGTCGGCGAGCAGCCCGCGCACCGCGGCCCGCAGCTCCTCCTCGACCTCTGAATACAGCAGCGTCGCTGGGTCGCTCAGTTCGCTCCGTGTCATCGCGGCAGGTCCTTCCAGGGCACGTCCTTGTCGACGCGGGGCTCTGAGGGCAGGCCGAGCACCCGCTCGGAGATGATGTTGCGCAGGATCTCGGACGTGCCGCCCTCGATCGAGTTGCCCTTGGCCCGCAGGTAGCGGTAGCCGGGGCCGCGGCCGTAGAAGTCGACGTCCTCGGAGCGGCGGAACGTCCAGTCGTCGTAACCCAGGTCGCGCCCGAACTCCACCTCGAAGCCGGACAGCGCCTGGTTGAGCTTGGCGAACGACAGCTTCATGCCGGATCCCTCGGGCCCCGGCTGGCCGGCGGCGAGCTGCTCGCGCAGGCGT
The DNA here is from genome assembly GCF_040680035.1 of Nonomuraea sp. NPDC052116. NCBI lineage: Bacteria > Bacillati > Actinomycetota > Actinomycetes > Streptosporangiales > Streptosporangiaceae > Nonomuraea > Nonomuraea sp. NPDC052116. The sequence continues at coordinate 290,803 of NZ_JBFAWA010000010.1, forward strand.
GCCCCGGACAGGCGGGTGACCTCCGACTCCACCCAGAGCGACAGCAGCCGCTGGTGCAGGTCGTGGGTGCGCAGCTCGGGGTGGGCGCGCCAGGAGTCGACCACGACGCCGACCATGCCGCCGCCGCGCCGCACGGGAGCGCCGCCGATGGCGACGCGCTCGTTCATCAGCGTGGTCTGCGCGACCCGCCAGCCGTCGCCGACCTCGCCGAGCCGCAGGTCGTCGGGGAGCCGCACGCCGGTCAGGAACACCTCGTTGAACTCGGCCTCACCGGTGACCTGCCGCAGCGGCCGCACCTCGACGCCCGGCGCGTGCATGTCGCAGATGAAGTACGTCATGCCGCGGTGTTTCGGCACGTCCGGGTCGGTACGGGTGACGAGGATGGCCCACCTGGAGTGATGGGCGCCGGACGTCCACACCTTCTGGCCATCGACGACCCATTCGTCCCCGTCCCTGACGGCGCGGGTCGCGAGCGTAGCCAGGTCGGATCCCGCGCCGGGCTCGCTGAAGAGCTGGCACCAGATCTCCTCGCCGGTCCACAGCGGCCGGAGGAAGCGGCGTTTCTGCTCCTCCGTCCCGAACGCCAGGACCGTCGGGGCCGCCATCCCGAGCCCGATCCCCTGGACGCCGACGTTGAGCTGCGGCGTCCCGGCCAGCTCCCGCTCCACGACCAGTTGCAGCTCCCGCGACGCGCCCAGCCCGCCGAGCCCTTCGGGGAACCACACCCAGGCCAGCCCCGCGTCGAACCTCGCCCGCAGGAACTCCGGCCGGTCCCCGTCCGGGTCGTGCTCCGCGAGGAACGCCGCGACCCGCTCCTTGATCTCCGCCTCGTTCACATGTACCTCTTCAGCTCGCGATAGGCCAGGGACCGCTTGTGCACCTCGTCGGGGCCGTCCGCCAGGCGCAGCGAGCGGGCGCCCGCCCAGAGCCCCGCCAGGGGGAAGTCCTGCGAGACGCCGCCCGCGCCGTGCACCTGGACGGCCTTGTCCAGGATCCACTCCACGGCGATCGGTGTGGAGATCTTGATGGCCTGGATCTCGGTGTGCGCGCCCTGGTTGCCCACCGTGTCCATGAGCCAGGCGGTCTTGAGCACGAGCAGGCGCAACTGCTCGATCCTGATCCGCGACTCGGCGATCCACTCCTGGACCACGCCCTGCTGGGCGACGGGCTTGCCGAACGTCGTCCTGGCCAGGGCCCGCCTGCACATCAGCTCCACGGCGCGCTCGGCCATGCCGATCAGGCGCATGCAGTGGTGGATGCGGCCGGGGCCGAGCCGGGCCTGGGCGATGGCGAAGCCGCCGCCCTCCTCGCCGATCAGGTTCTCCACGGGCACGCGTACGTCCTCGAACACGATCTCGGCGTGGCCGCCGTGGTCGGCGTCGGTGTAGCCGAAGACGTGCATGCCGCGCTTGATGTGCAGCCCGGGTGTGTCACGGGGCACCAGGATCATGCTCTGCTGGCGGTGCTTGGGCGCGTCCGGGTTCGTCTTGCCCATGACGATGAAGATCTTGCAGTTGGGGTTCATCGCGCCGGAGATGAACCACTTGCGGCCGTTGATGACGTATTCGCCGCCGTCCCTGACGATGGAGGTGGCGATGTTCGTGGCGTCCGAGGAGGCCACGTCGGGCTCCGTCATCGCGAAAGCGGAGCGGATCTCCCCGTCGAGCAGCGGCCGCAGCCACTCCTTGCGCTGCCACTCGCTGCCGAACATGGAAAGGACCTCCATGTTCCCGGTGTCGGGCGCGGCGCAGTTGGTGGCCGTCGGGGCGATGGTAGGACTCCGGCCCATGATCTCCGCCAGCGGCGCGTACTGGAGGTTCGTCAGGCCGGCGCCGTGCTCGCCCGGGAGGAACAGGTTCCACAGGCCGCGCTTCCTGGCCTCGTCCTTGAGATCCTCCATGAGGGGCGGCGGGCTCCAGCCGCTGGCCGCCGCCTGCTCCTCGAAGGGGGCCTCGGCGGGGTAGACGCATTCCTCCATGAATCGCAGCAGTCGTTCGCGCAGGTCCTCGGTGACGCTGTCAAAGGCGAAGTCCATGCCTGCGAGCCTACCGACCGGCCGGTATGAGTGTCGACAGGTGGTTCCCCACAAAAAGGTGCAGGTGGCCATCATCGGGACTTCACAGGCGCCCCTAGAGTTGCCTGCCATGACCGCGAAGCTGCCTGACCCCGTGGTGCTCGAGAACGGCGTCGTCCGGCTCGAACCGCTCACCCTCGACCACGTTCCCGATCTGTTCGCCGCCTCCGGCGCCGACGAGGAGGTCTGGCGCTGGCTGCCCGCGCCCGCGCCGCGGTCCGAGGAGGAGCTGGGGAAGGTCGCCCTCGGGCTGATGACCGACGACAACCACGTCCCCTTCGCGGTGGTGCTCAAGGAGAGCGGGCGGGCCGTGGGCTGGACCACGTACGGCGACGTGCCGGGCTTCGACGCGAGCATCGAGATCGGCTGGACGTGGTACGGCCGGTCGGTGTGGCGCACGGCCGTGAACACCGGCTGCAAGGTCCTGCTCATCGACCACGCCTTCGCGTTCGGCTACAACCGCGTCCTGCTCAAGACCGACCACCTCAACCTCCGGTCGCAGAACGCCATCAAGCGCATCGGCGGGGTGCACGAGGGAACGCTGCGGCGGCATCGCAAGCGTCCGGACGGCACCTGGCGCGACACGGTCTATTTCGGCATCCTCGAAGAGGAGTGGCCGCAGCACCGGGCCCGCTTGGACCGTTAAGGGGTGTATGACTGATCGGCTGGGAGGCTACTGGCTCGGCGCCCGGCTCGACGGCGGCGGGCACGTCGTCGTCCGCGAGGCCTACGACGAGTCGGGCACGCGGCATGCGCTGGGAGTGCCCTGCCTGCCGGACGCCGAGGCCCGCGCCAGGCTCGCCACCGCCGCCTCGGCGGCCGGGCGGGTGCGGTCGCTGTCGGTTGCCCGGCTGACGGAGGCCTGCCTGGACGGCGAGCCGCCCTACCTGGTCGGCGAGTACATCCCCGGCCCCACCCTGCGGCAGGTCGTGGACCGGCACGGCCCGTACACGGGCGACGCCCTCTACCGCCTGGCCACCGCCGTGGCCACCGCGCTGGCCGCGGCCCACGAGGCGGGCGCGGTGCACGGGTCCCTCACCCCCGACAAGGTCATCCTGGGCACCGAGGGACCACGTCTGGTCGGCCTGGGCTGGTGTCTCTCCCGGGAGCCGGCGGCACCGGCCGCGGACGTGCACGCCTGGGGGCGGCTGCTGATCTTCGCCGCCTACGGCCCGGACGAGCGATCAGGCCACGGCGAGCGGCTGGACCGCCCGTTACGCGGGCTGGTGGCCGCCGCCCTGCAGCGAGATCCCGAACGCCGCCCGAGCGCCCACCAGCTCCTCCTCTCCCTCCTCGACGCCCCGCAATCCCAGCAGGGCCGCCTGCTGCCCCCCGAGCCCGTCTCCGACCCGCCGCTGGGCGTCCGCGCCGAGACCGTGTACGCGCGGCTCAGCCCGGCCGAGCAGGACCTGGTGCCGGACGTCTTCCTCCGCCTGGTGGACCTGGACTCCGACGGCTCCGACATCATCGTCGCCGCCTCCAGAACCGACCTGGTCGCCGGCCGCGCCGCCGACGAGGTGGCCTCGATCGACGGGGTGCTGGAGGCGTACGGCAAGGCAGGCCTCCTCACCGAGGGTGACGGCTCGCCGGCGATCACGTACGCGGCGCTCCTGCGGGCCTGGCCGCGGCTGCACGAGTGGCTGGACGGCGAGCGCGACGGACTGGCCGTGCACAGGGAGCTGGCGCGGGCGGCCCGGCGGTGGGACGCGGGCGGGCGGCGGGAGGCGGCGCTGTTCCGGGGGGAGCCGCTGGACAGGGCCCTGGCGTGGGCGGCCAGCGGCCGGAGGCGGGTGACGCTGAGCTCCGGCGAGCAGACGTTCCTGGACGCGGGGCTCGCCAGGGTACGCCGGAGGTCGCGCAGGCGGTGGACGGTCATGGCGGGGCTGCTGTCGGTGGTGGTGCTGCTCGCCCTGTGGCAGCGGGGCGCCGCCGACGGACGCCTGGACCAGGCGATGGCGAAGGTGGCGGCGTCCCGGGCGGAGGCGCTGCGACTGGCGGACCCGGTGACGGCCCGCAAGCTCAGCCTCGCCGCGTGGCGCCTGGCCCCGATCCCCGAGGCGCGCCGGGCGTTGACGTCGGCGGATCCGGCGGTGGACGTGTTCGCCGACCCGTACGCGGGCCCCCGCTCCCTCCACGCCATCAGCGACGACGGCTCCCGCCTCGCCGCACTCGACGAGGGAACCCTGCGGGTGTACGACATCCCCTCCCGCAGCCTGCTCGCTCGAACGGCGGGCCCGGTCCAGACCGTGCGCGCCATGGCCTGGTCCCCCGACGGCCACACGGTGGCCCTCGTCGGCGTCGACCGCTCGTACCTCTGGGACACCACGTCCGGCGACGGCGTCGGCCCGCCCTTCGGCCGCGGCCTCGGCGCGCCCGGGGAGCAGTCGGCATGGTTCAGCCCGGGCGGCGGCCTGCTGTTCGCGGCGGCCCGGCTGTCGGGCGAGCGCTGGGCGTGGGACCTGAGGGCGCGGCGAGCCGCGTTCGTGGGCGAGTACGCGGTGGTCGGCCCAGGGGATCGGGTGTCGCTGGTCTTCGCCGGCAATCGTTCGGAGATCCGCCGCCCGCCCCGGCCGTCCCGCGCACCGTGGCTGGACCGGATGCCGTGGGAGTACACGACGTTCGCCCCGGATGGCCAGAGGGTGGCGATCGCCGAGGAGAGCGGGATCCAGATCTACGGCCTCGACGGAGTGCCCAGCCGGTCCACCCGGCTGCGCCCCTCGCCGGGCCACCTGCGGTTCAGCCCGGACGGGCGGCTGCTCGTCAGCACGGACAGCGATCGCGTGCGGGTCTGGCGGCTCGATGACGGCACCGGCACGCCGGTGGCCGACAGGGCGGTGCCCGCGGCCGGCGTCGACCGGGCGGCCCAGGCCACGGTCACCGGGGACGGACGACGGCTGCGGGTCCTGGCCGGACACGGAATCGTGCTGACCATCGATCTGGCACCCGAGCCCGCGCCCCGGGATCACGCCGCGTACATCTGCTCCCGGTACGGCGCCCTCTCCCCGCAGGAGTGGTCCCGGCACCTGCCCGAACTACCGCACCGCGACACCTGCTGACCACCGGCGAAGGGGTCAGCCGGCCTGGGAGGTCGCGGACACCGGCTCGGGGGCCGGCTGGGGCTGCGTGGGGGTGGGGTGGGAGTGGTCGGGGGCGAGGCGGCCGAGGGTGATCGTGCCGCCGATGGTGAGCGCGCTGGCCAGGATGGCGGGGATCGCGGTGGAGGGGTTGGTCGGCAGGGGCTCGCCGAGGAGGATCACGCCGGCGAGGACCGAGGTGATGGGGTCGATGACCTGTACGCCGGCGTACGCGATGCCGAAGTAGCCGACCGCGTACGAGCGCTGCAACAGCACCACCGCGCAGACCAGCAGCACGGGCACGGCGAGCGTGAACCAGTGCACCAGCCGGCCCCAGTCCCCCTCCATGCCGCCCCCGACGACCCGGACGAACGTGGACACGCTCGCCGTCACCACGCCCGCGCCCACGGACAGCAGTAACGCCCTGCTCGGCCCGTGCACCCGGGCCGCGATCAGCTGCGTCACCAGGACGATCACGCCGATCACGGCCAGGAACACGAGCGCGGCGCCGTCACTCAGTCTCGGCGTCACGTTGTGGTGCGGCACCAGGAGCATGAGCCAGAGCAGGCCCACCGCCACCGCGATCGAGCCGAAGATCTCCGCTCGGTACGGCTTGCGCCCGTACATGAACGCGGCCAGCGGCACGGCGAACACCAGCGTGGCGACGCTGATCGGCTGGACGGCCACCAGCGGGGCGAAACTCAGCGCCACGGCGTGCAGGCAGGCGCCGGTGAGGCCGATGGCGCCGCCGATCAACCAGCGGGGGCGCCGGACCAGCTTGAGCGAGGCGCCCCCGGCCACGGCCTCGTACTGTTGCAGGGCCGCGCCGAGTGCGTATCCAAGCGCTCCTGCCAGGGCGATGATCAGGCCGACCCAGGTCATGGGCGCCCGCGCAGGGGCATGGATCCTTCCAAGAGCATTCCTCTAGCTTATGAGGGAAGCAAAGCTGGCGAATCATACTTTTGGTGGATCGTTCGGGCGGAGCTGATCCCGGTCAGGACACATGTGTGACCGGGTGGGAAGAGGTCAGGAGCGGTCGGGGCAGACGCAGAAGAGGTGGCCTGCGGGGTCCTGGAGGACGATCCAGCCGACGCCGTCCTCCGTGACCCCCGGCTGGAACTCGGGCTTCGTGGCCCCCAGGGCGACGTACTCCTCCGCCGCCTTCTCCACGTCCGGCACCCGGAAGTCCAGGTGGAACTGCTTGTCCGGGCTCGGCCAGGTCACCGGCTTGCGGTCGGGGATCCGGCCGAAGTAGATGCTGGTGGTGCCGTTCCCCACGGCGGCGTACTCGTCCTCGGCGTACTGGATCTCCCACCCCGTGATCTCGTGGTAGAACTCGGCCAGCTTCTTGGGCTCCGCGCAGTCGAGGGTAACGGCCAGGAGCTTTGCTTTCGTCGTCATGAGCCCATGGTTTCAGCCGTACCTGTCAGCTCCTGTCAGGTACGGCTAGCCGCGGCGGGTGGCGGCCGTCACACGCTTGAGGATGCGGTCCCACTCCGTGCCGAACGGGTTGTCCTGCACCAGGTACGTCCAGGTGGCCGTCGGCCGCTTCAGGTCCGGCTCGGGAGCCTCGAAGGACTCCAGCGAGCGCCGCTCCACCTCGGCCAGCAGCGACTTGTACTCGGCCACCGCCTCCCGGTGGAACTCGTCGACCGGGCTCATCCGGCCCAGCGCGCGCAGGTGGATGCCCTCGCGCAGGTCCGTCAGGAACGCCAGGTGCTCGGTCCAGCAGCGGTCGATGGCGTGCAGGACGATCTGGCGGGCGGTCTCGTCCCTGGTGTCCTCCGGCAGGGCCTCCCAGCGTTCGGCATCGGCCGTGGACAGGGCCTTGGAGGCGGAGTCGCCGTGCAGGACCTTGTCACGCCACTCCAGGATGAGCTCGCGCTGGTGCTCCAGGAGGCGGGTGTAGCGCCACGTGTTGCGGTGGATCTCCAGGTTGACGCCCTCGGCGACGCGCTGGGCGTGGCCGACGAGGTACGCGCCGCGCCGGTGGCGGACGATGCCGTCGGCGTCGGCGGCGGGCGGACGCTCGTCGGGGACGAACTGGGTGATCAGGTCGTCCTGCGTGCTGACGAAGAAGACCGACCCGCCCGGGTCGCCCTGGCGGCCGGCGCGCCCGCGGAGCTGGTCGTCGAGGCGGCTGCTGGCGTGGCGGCCCGAACCGATCACGTACAGGCCGCCCAGCTCGGCGACGCCGTCCCCGAGGCGGATGTCGGTGCCGCGCCCGGCCATCTGGGTGGAGACGGTGATGGCGTCGCGCTCCCCCGCCTTGGCGATGATCGCGGCCTCTTCGGCGTCGTTCTTGGCGTTGAGGACGACCGGCTCCATGCCGCGGCGCTGGAGGAGCTTGGCGAGGTTCTCCGATTCGGCGACGTCGAGCGTGCCGATGAGGATCGGCCGGCCGGTGGCGTGGATCTCCTGGATCTCCTCGACCAGGGCGGCGTCCTTGTCGGGGACGGTCGGATAGATGCGGTCCGGTTCGTCCTCGCGCACGCAGGGCCGGTTGGGCGGGATGACCGCGACCTTGAGGCCGTAGAACTCGCCGAGCTGCTCGCTGACCGCCACCGCCGTGCCCGTCATGCCGCAGATCTCCGGGTAGCGGCGGATCAGACCCTGAACGGTGATCGAGTCGAGGATCTCACCCTTCTCGCTCGGCGGCAGCGCCTCCTTGGCCTCCACGGCCGCCTGGAGGCCGTCGGGCCAGCGCTGGAGCAGCGCCACCCGGCCGCGCGAGGGGTTGATCAGCTGGACTTTGCCGTCGCGCACGATGTAGTCGACGTCGCGGGCCAGCAGCGCGTGAGCGTGCAGGGCCAGGTTGAGCTCGATGAGCGTGCCGGGCTCGTGCTCGTCGTAGAGCTCGACGCCGAGGAGGTTCTCGACGCTGTCGGCGCCCTTGGGGGTGAGGTAGACGTTGCGGGCCTGCTCGTCGATCTCGTAGTGGTAGCCGCGTACGAGCTGCCTGACCAGCGCCGCCATCTCCGGCACCGCGCTGCCGGGGTCGGTGGACCCGGCCATCACGAGCGGCACGCGGGCCTCGTCGACCAGCACGGAGTCGGCCTCGTCGATCAGGGCCACCTCGGGCGCGGGCACGATGATCTCGCCGGCCACCGTGCGGAGCCGGTCGCGCAGCACGTCGAACCCGATCTCGCTGACGGGCCCGTACGTGACGTCCTTCGCGTACGCCTCGCGCCGCTCCTCCGACGTGGAGTTCTGGCCGATCCAGCCCACGGTGACGCCGAGCGCCTCGTAGAACGGGCCCATCCACTCGGCGTCGCGCCTGGCCAGATAGTCGTTCACCGAGATCACGTGGACATGCTTGCCCTGCAACGCGTAGCCGGCCGCCGCCATGGCGCCGGACAGCGTCTTGCCCTCGCCGGTGGCCATCTCGGCGACCTTCCCGTCGAGGAGGGCCAAGGTGCCGAGCAACTGCACGTCGTACGGCCGCAGGCCCAGCGTCCTGTCGGCGGCCTCGCGTGCGATGGCGCAGAACTCGGCCAGATCGTCCATCTTCGGCTCGGGCAGCTCGTCGAGCTTGCGCAACCGATCGGCGCGGCCTTCCGCCGCCTTGACGGTCTTCTCATAGGGGGTCAGGGGTACCCCTCCTGGACGATCCAAGAGATTCCTGATAATTCCCTTTATTGAGGCCACAGTTCCTCCAACGCACGCTTCGCCGACACCGTTCCCTCTTACAAGGGAGGGGAGCGGAGCGACGTTACGGCAAGCGCCGCCGTACCGGACATTAGCTCATCCGGGACGCTGCGCCGCCACATCGCTCATGTCCGAGTCACCCGGATTCAGCCCGTACGGCGAGAACTGTGACGGCGGCCAGCAGCAGCACGCACCCCGACCAGGCAAGAGGGGTGAGCCGCTCCCCGAACAGCACCACGCCGAGCACCGCCGCGCCCACGGCCTCCCCGAGCGTGATGATCGACACCGTGGTGGCGCGCAGCGCGGTCAGGGCTCGGAAGAACAGGCCGTACGCGAGCGCCGTCGGCACCGCGCCCAGGTAGACCAGCAGCGCCACGGACGACAGGCTCACGTTCGGCACAACCCCTTCCACCAGCGCGAACGGCGCCAGGCACGCCGCCCCGACCACGAACCCGCCGATCGCCACACCCTGCGGATCGTCGCCCCCGTGCCTCCGGGAGAGGATCGTGACCCCGGCGTACCCGGCGGCCGAGAGCAGGGCGAGGCCGATGCCCGCGATGGAGGACGTGCGGGCCTGCAGCGCGGTCTCCCCGGTGAGGAGGACGAGCCCGATCAGGGCGGTGGCGAGGGCGGTGAGCGCGACGCGGCCGAGCGGCTCGCGGAGGAGGAAGCGGCTGCCCAGGGCGGTGAAGACGGGGGTGGCGCCCATCGTCACCACGGTCGCGATCGCCACGCCGGAGTGGGCGATCGCGGCGAAGTACGCGGTCTGGTAGACGGCCATTCCGGCGCCGATCAGCAGGATCCGGCCGTCGACCACGACGGGGCGGCGGGTGAGGAGGAGAAGGAAGGCGGCGCCGAGGAGGTAGCGCCACAGGGAGACGCCGACGGCGCCGAGGCCGCCGGACTCGAAGAGCAGCGAACCGGCGGCGCCGCCCGTGCCCCAGGCGGTCGCGGCCACGGACACGTAAAGGGCGCCCCGCCGGGCGGAGACATGGGTCATGACAGGAGTGCTCCGGATGGAGTGGTTGGAATGGGCCCGGTGTGCGGGCAGCAACCACCCCCGGATCGGTCAGACCCGGAATCTCAGGGAATGCCGCCCGCTAGAGGGCGGGCGGCGGGGAGCAGATCAAGCGTCGATGCACTCGCTCACCCTAGCGCGGCGCGGCGGCGGCTAGGGTTTGCGGGCCACGCCGCCCAGCAGGAGCTGTTCCCAGGTGGCCAGCGGGCCGGGCAGGCGCTCGTCCGGATGCCACTCGGGAAAGTGCACCACCCCGGGCTCCACCAGCGCCAGCCCGTCGAAGTACGCGGCGATGGAGTCCCGGTCGCGGAAGTACCCGGTGCCCATGGTGACGTGGAGCATGGCCTCCAGCGCCTGGGCCTTGGGGTTGTCCGAGGCCATCATGTTGGAGGCGGCCAGGTAACTGCCCTTCGGCAGCGCGGACATGTACCGCCGGACCAGCCCGTGCGGGTCGTCCTGGTCCGGCAGCAGGTGCAGCAGGCCGACGATGAGAATCGCCGTGGGCTGGGCCGGGTCGATCAGGCGGCGCAGCGAGGGGTGGCCGAGGACGGCGTCCACGTCGCGGACGTCGGCGGTGATGGCGTCGGCGTACGGGTTGCCGTTCAGGATGGCGCGGGCGTGCGGCTCGACCATGGGGTCGTTGTCGACGTACACCACCCTGGCCCTGGGGTCGGCGAACTGGGCCACCTCATGCGTGTTCTCCACCGTGGGCAGCCCGGCGCCCAGGTCGATGATCTGCCTGATCCCGGCCTCGCGGACGAGAAAGTCCACGACTCTGCCGATGAAGGCGCGGTTGCACCAGACGAGGTTCACCACCTCGGGCACCGTGTCCTTCAGCTTGCGGGCCACCGAGCGGTCGGCGGCGAAGTTCTCCATGCCGCCGAGCAGCGCGTCGTGTACCCGGGCCACGCTGGGCCGCGTCGGGTCGACTCCGGGTGGAGCCCACTCGTACTCTCCGCTGAGACTCAACCCCGCCCCCTTTGCGTGCTTTGACCGGGATCGTAGTCGCACTTGGGGGCTTAACGGGAAGAACGCGTCAGATTGTGGGACGCCCCGCGACGAACACGCCCAGTGACGGAACGGCCGGCCGGCCGGACAGCAGGCGCTTGAACGCCGGTGCCAGCGGCCGCTCCACGAACCTGTGCACCAGGTACGCGGCCCCGCACATGACCGCGACGAGCGCGGCCAGCAGCACGTACTTGTTCACCGCGTCCCCCACCCGGTTGAACACGATGAACCCGATGTGCCCGTGCAGCAGGTAGAGCGGGTACGTGAGCGCGCCGGCCGTCACCAGCCACGGCCTGGCCAGCAGGCGGGTGGCCCGCAACGCCACGAGCGTCATGACGAGGAAGACGAGCACGACCACGGCGACTATCACCGTGTGTGAGTACGACACCGCGTACCGCGAGCCGACGGCGTCGGCGTACCCGATGGCCCGGTAGACCGCGTTGCCCAGGCAGATCGGCACCAGCAGCGCGATCTGGCGGTTCAGCCCGAACTTGTAGAGCATGAACAGGGCCATCCCGGCGATGAAGTAGTGGGAGAACTCCGACTGCACGACCAGGTCGGCGAACCCGGGCAGCAGCCCCGTCTCCACCGCGAACGTCAGCCCCAGCCAGCCCCACAGCCCCGCCATGACCCGGCCGCGCGTCATCCCGATCCAGGTCAGGGCCAGGATGAGGAAGTAGAACCGCATCTCGGCCCAGAGCGTCCAGTAGACGACGTCCACGTTCGCGATGTCCGGCACCGCCTGGAACATCGTCAGGTTCGCCAGCACCTGCGGCAGCGTCACCTGGAACAGCCCCTGCCCCAGCGTCACGGTGACCACGGCGGTGACCGCGATGCCCACCCAGTACGCCGGATAGAGCCGCACGGCCCGCGACACCACGAACGAGCGCGGGCTCCTGCCCCACGCGCTCATCAGCACCACGAACCCGCTGATCAGGAAGAACAGGTCCACGCCCAGGTAGCCGTACTTGGACCAGGAGCTCTCGGCGGCGAAGACCACCGGGCTGTTGCCGCCGGCCCAGCCGGAGAACGTGTAGTGGAAGAGCACGACGCAGAGCGCCGCCAGCAGCCGGAGGCCGTCGATCTCGTAGAGCCGGTCTGAGCTGGTTCGCATGGGTTCCACCCCCTCCTGTTCATGGAGAGGGTGCGCCCGGCCGCTTGCCGCTCGCCTGCATGCAAGTGCTTTGCAAGACGTTTACGCGGCCGTGGCCGGGTAGCAGGAGGCGTGCGCCCGAGGAACCTGGATCTTCGGTAAGAAGGTCATGCTCCCGGCACAGGTCGTCACGAGCATCGACCCTCAGGAGCGCAACGTGTACGTGGCGCGCACCAAGGCCGAGATCAAGGACGCTCCCGAGTTCGACGAGGGCAGGTTCAAGGAACCCGAGTACCGGACGCGGCTGGGCGACTACTACGGCCGGCTCGTGCAACCCGGACATGCCGCAACAGAAGGGCCGCGCCCCAGGGGCGCGGCCCTTCGCGGCGTTTCACGGCCACTTCGGGTCGCCCTTCGGCTCGATCGGGCCCTTCAGCACGTCCAGCCGCTCCAGGAGCGTGATGAACGTCATCGCGTACGGCGAGTCCTGGAGCACGGCGGCCACGCGCGGCCAGTCGACCTGCTCGCGCAGCGCGCGCACCTGGGCCAGCAGCGCCCCGTAGTCGCAGGCGTGCTCCGACAGCGGCAGCAGCCACGAGATGACCAGGTCGGTGGCCTCCAGCACGGGCACGATCACGGCGGACGCCTTCAGCGGCTCGGCCCGGTCGAGCAACTCGTCGGTGATCGGCTGGTCGGACACCCGGAAGATCAGGTCCACCAGCCGCCCCTCGTCGTACGCCTTGACCAGCCAGTCCTCCGGCGGCTTGGCCGTCTGGAAGCCGATCCCGCGCAGCGCCTCCAGCGCGGTCGGCACGTCGTGCTCGGTCAGCATGAAGTCGACGTCGTGCAGCGACGGTGCGGCGCCTCGCGCGTAAGCCGCGCATCCTCCGGCCAGCGCGAATTTCACCCCGGCGTCCTTCAGCCCCGAGCTGGCACGCTTGAGCGTGTCGAGGATGGCGTCGGTGACAGCGTGACCGTGGCTCGTCATGTTTTCGGGCTACCCAAACGATCGTCAACTAGGCGTTGGATGCCGGGGTCTCTTGCCCATTAATGAGGGAAAAAACATGTTATGCGAACCCCCCTTAGGGCAGTGGCAGACCCATGGCTACTTTGCTCTGGATCATCGCGGTAATACTGGTCATCTCCGGGATCTACGTGATCCTGGCCAGGCGCGACCTCCTCTGGGGGATCGTGCTCATCGTCCTCGGATTCCTGGTCGGACCTGGCGGGGTCAGCATCTTCAACGTGTAAGTTCCGCGCTCCCGAGTTGCGTGGGGAGCGTGTGAACAAATATCCGCCGTTCGCCCGCTTCGAAACCGGCGCGGCATCGGCGAGAGTACGTGAACAACTGGCGCGGCTGCGGCACCACAGGCGCTCAAAACCCGGGTACGCGGGATGCTGGAGGCCGTCCCACGCCTCGGCCCTCTACCTGACCCCCTTCAAAGACTCACTGGGTCGCGTGGTCGACTTCCGCATCCTGGCGGCCAACCGCCACTCCAGGACCGTGTCCGGGCACCCCGCCGGCGAGCCGGCCGGGTGCCGACCACGTTGAGCGACCCGAAGGAGCGCACCTACGCCTGGACGAACGCCGGGCGCCCCGCCCCGTGCTGATCGAGGGGCGGCAGCGCCGCGCTGGTCGAGGGGGTGTCGGGGATGATGCTGGGGGCGTTCGACACGACCGAGGACGACATCTGCCTCCTGGCCGCGATGATCCTCTAGAACCCGGTCTCGCAGTCGAGGCAGTAGACCGCGTAGGCGCGGCCCAGCACCGGCAGCGCCACGTTACGGACCCTGATGCCGCCCGGCGTCATGCCCTTCTCGCTGCCCTTGTGCGCGTGGCCGTGCAGGATCAGGTCGGCGCCCGCCGTGTCGACCGCCTCCGCCAGCAGGTAGCTGCCCAGGAACGGGTAGATCTCGTGCGGCTCCCCCTCCAGCGTCTCCTTGATCGGGGAGTAGTGCGACAGCACCACGCGCTTCTCGGCCACGATCTCCTTCAGCGCGACCTTCCAGGACTCGGCGATGTAGCGGGTGTGGGCGACGAAGTTCTTGATCTCCCGCTCGCCGAACTCGCTGGCGCACTTGCCCGCGAACCCGCCGCCGAACCCTTTGCCGCCGACCACGCCCAGCTTCCTGTCGCCGCACTGGACGACGGCGCCGTCGTCGTCGAGCACCACGACGCCCGCGTCGCGCAGCTCGCCGGCGATCTCGTACTGCAAGTCGGAGTGGTAGTCGTGGTTGCCGAGCACCGCGACGACGGGGATCGGCAGGCCGCGCAGCTCGTCGGCCACGACCCGCCCCTCCTCCAGCGTGCCGTGCCTGGTCAGGTCGCCTGCCAGCATCAGCACGTCCGCGCGTTCCTCGATGCCCACCAGTCTCTTGCGGTACTGGCCTCTGTCGTCCTCCCCCAGGTGGATGTCTCCGACGGCCGCGATACGCAGGTCAGTCAAGACGCTCATCCTCCCCCGGCTCACTGGCCTCCACGACCCTGATCTCGTTGTGCAGGTGGAGCTCGGGCGCGGCCTCGTGCGCCACCTGGCCGAGCCGCTCGCGCTGCCCTGTCCCGCTGACCTCACCGCGCAGGAACAGCTGGTCGCCTCGTATGTCGACGCGGATTCCGAGCTCGTGCGTGCGTCCGTCCTCGGCCAGCGCCTGCTGGACACGGGCCGCGACGTACTGCGGAGCTTCCATCGCTCGCCTCCTTCTTCTGTCGCCGCATGCCCCTGGATTAACACCTCAAACGGCACGAATAGGGTCAATAACCGCCTGCTCGACCGGGCCCGCCGTGGCCGGTTGCCCGAAATATCGTCCCGTCCTGGCCGTACGCCTCGACCGCCCGCGGGGGGCGGCGGTTACCCCGGAAGTTAAGGGACAAACAGAACGGGCAGGTGGGCGGCATGTCGGATAACAGGGACATACCGGATAACGGAAAGTGGCACGAGGAGCGGGACATCAGGGGCCATGCCATGGTGCCCGCGACGCCACGCGACGTTGCGCACATCAGGATCGGGTCGTTCCTGCTGGTGTTCATGTTCGCGTTCGCGGTGCTCGGGATCATCGTCGGGGCGCCCGTCATGACGGGGATCGCGCTCGTGGTGGCCCTGGCCACGGTGGTCGACATCGCATTGGCCGTACGACGCCAGAAGCTGCGACAGGACGGAGAGGCGGGCTGACTGCGACATGACACCACTTGAAGGGCGCGTAGTGGTGGTGACGGGTGCCAGCGGCGGGGTCGGGCGAGCGGTCGTCCGGCAGCTCGGGCACCAGGGTGCGAAGGTGGCGCTCATCGCCCGGGGCACGACCGGGCTGGGCGCCGCCGCCGTGGACGTGGGGGTGGAAGGAGGCATCGGCGAGGTATTCGAGGCCGACATGGCCGACTATGACCAGGTGCGGAGGGCGGCCGAGCGCATAGAGGCGGAGATGGGGCCCATTTCCGTCTGGATCAACACCGCATTCTCCTCCGTCTTCGCCAAATTCACCGATATTTCCCCAGATGAGTACGCCCGCACCACCGCGGTGACGTACCTGGGCTACGTCTGGGGCACGAAGGTGGCCCTGGACCTCATGCGCCCGCGCAACGCGGGTGCGATCGTCCAGACCGGCTCGGCGCTGTCGCAGCGCGGCATCCCGCTGCAGTCGGCGTACTGCGGCGCCAAGCACGCGGTCAAGGGGTTCACGGAGTCGGTCCGCACGGAGTTGCTGGCCGACCGCAGCGGCATCGACATCACGCTGGTGCAGCTGCCCGCGGTCAACACCCCCCAGTTCGACTGGGTGCTGTCCAAGCTGCGGCGCCACCCGCAGCCGGTCCCCCCGATCTACCAGCCGGAGGTGGCCGCCAGGGCCATCGTGTACGCGGCCGAGCACCCGGAGCGCAAGGAGTACTGGGTGGGGGCCAGCACGGCCGCCACCCTCCTGGCCCAGCGCGTGGCGCCGGCGTTGGTGGACCGCTATCTGGCCAGGACCGGCGCGCGGTCCCAGCAGACGGACGACAAACCGCCGGAAGGCGTCGCCAACCTGTGGAAGCCGGTGGACGAGGACGTGGACTTCGGCGCCCACGGCTCGTTCGACGCGCGCTCCCACGCCCACAGCCCCCAGCTCTGGCTGGCCCAGCACCGCGGCGCGGTCCTCTTCGCGCTGGCCGGCGGCGCGGCCGCCGCGTGGGCCGCCCTGCGCCTGCGCGGGCGATGAGCCGAGCCCCGTCCCCCTGATCGACCCGACTTAAGCGGGCCTGGCGGGGTAGGCGGCGGGAAACCGCTTCCGAGGAGGCCATGATGCCTGAGCGCGATCTTCAGTACCTGACCGAGCTGGCCGCGCAACTGCGGGTCGATTCCGTGCGGGCGGCCGCTGAGGCCGGGTCCGGCCATCCGACATCGTCGATGTCGGCGGCCGATCTGATGGCCGTGCTCTTCGCGTGCCACCTGCACTACGACTTCGAGAACCCGGACAACCCCGCCAACGACCACTTGATCTTCTCGAAGGGGCACGCGTCCCCGCTGCTCTATGCGCTCTTCAAGGCAGCCGGGGTCGTCGACGACAAGGAGCTCCTGACGTTCCGCCGGCGGGGCAGCCGGTTGGAGGGGCATCCGACGCCGCGGCTGCCGTGGGTGGACGTGGCCACCGGGTCTCTCGGGCAGGGGTTGCCGGTCGGGGTCGGGGTGGCCATGGCCGGGCGGCTGGAGCGGATGCCGTACCGGGTGTGGGTGCTCTGCGGGGACAGCGAGCTCGCCGAGGGGTCCATCTGGGAGGCGGCCGAGCACGCGGGCTGCGAGGGGCTGGCCAACCTGACCGCGATCGTGGACGTGAACCGCCTCGGCCAGCGCGGGCCCACCCGGCACGGATGGGACACGGGGGCCTACGCGCGCAGGTTCGGGGCGTTCGGGTGGCACACGATCGAGATCGACGGGCACGATCCCGGGCAGATCGACTACGCGCTCAGCGACGCCCGCAACACGCGCAGGCGGCCGACGGTGATCCTGGCCAAGACGCGCAAGGGCGAGGGGGCCCTGGAGGTCGAGAACCGCGAAGGGGCCCACGGCAAACCGCTCAAGGACCCGGACAAGGCCATCGAGGAGCTGGGCGGCCGGCGGGACCTGCGGGTGGAGGTGCACAAGCCCGAGGCCCCGGCGGCGCCGTACCGGTTCGAGACCAGGCCGATGAGCCTGCCCGCGTACAAGGTGGGCGACAAGGCGGCCACCCGGACGGCGTTCGGGGAGGCGCTGGCGGCGCTCGGCGCGGCGCGCGGGGACATCGTGGCGCTGGACGGCGAGGTGGCGGACTCGACCAGGGCGGAGGCGTTCGGGAAGGAGTTCCCGGAGCGGTTCTTCGAGATGTACATCGCCGAGCAGCAGCTCGTGGCCGCCGCCATCGGCCTGCAGGTGCGCGGGTGGAAGCCGTACGCAGCCACGTTCGCGGCGTTCCTGACCAGGGCGTACGACTTCATCAGGATGGCCGGCGTGAGCAGGGCCTCGATCCGGCTCGTGGGGTCGCACGCGGGGGTGGCGATCGGCGAGGACGGGCCCTCCCAGATGGGCCTGGAGGACCTGGCGATGCTGCGGGCGGTCTACGGCAGCACCGTGCTCTACCCGTGCGACGCCAACCAGGCGGCGGCGCTGACTGCCGAGCTGGCGGACGTCGAAGGCGTCTCCTACCTGCGCACCACGCGCGGGGAGACGCCGGTCATCTACCCGCCGGACGAGCGGTTCCCCGTGGGCGGGTCGCGGGTGCTGCGGCACTCGCCCAACGACCGGGCCACGATCGTGGCCGCGGGCGTGACCGTGCACGAGGCGCTGGCGGCGGCCGACGAGCTGGGCGGGGCCGGGATCCCGGTGGGGGTGATCGACCTGTACTCGGTCAAGCCGGTCGACACGGCCGCGCTGGTCGAGGCGGCCACCACCACGGGCAACCTGATCACGGTGGAGGACCACCGGCTGGAGGGCGGGCTCGGCGACGCGGTGTCGGACGCGGTCAGCGAGCTCGGGCCGCGGGTGGTGAAGCTGGCCGTGACGGGCCTGCCCGGGTCCGCGACACCCGAGGAGCAGCTGGCCGACGCCGGCATCGACCGCCACGCGATCGCCGAGGCGGTCAAGCGGCTCCTGTGATGGATATGCCGGACATGAGTGCCGGACATGAGTGAGGGCCGAAGGGCGACATGCCCCCGGCCCTCTTGGCGCGGCCCCCTGAACGGGAACCTCCCGTCAGCGGGCCTTCGCCGTCAGCCTCCTGTTGGCCCTCCTGATGGCGTTCACCAGCTCCTGCTTGGTCATCTTGGACCGGCCGCGCACATCGAGCTTGGCGGCCATCTTCTGCAGGTACTCCCTGGTGGCGTTGAGGTTGACGCCCTCGGCCGTCTTGACCGTCCGGGTCATCGCGGCCTTGGCGGTCCGGGTGGCGGCCTTGGCGGTCCGGGTGGCGGCCTTGGCGGTCCGGGTCATCGTGGCCTTGCCACTGGTCCGGCCACTGGTCCGCGTCGTGGTCGCCTTAGCGGTCCGGGTCATCGTCGCCTTGTCGGAGGGGCCCTTCTTGGGCTCCCAGTGGTCGCCGACCTTCTCGAAGGATCGCTTCAGCGCGGCGAACGCGGTCATGTGGGCGCGCCGCCCCTCGCCGTACTCCTTCACGGCGTTGTCGTGCGCCTTGATCCACGTGTTCTGTGCCCTCTTCGGCGAACGTTTGATGGTCGACGGCAGCTCTTCAACAGCTGGCATGTCGATTCACCTCCTACAGCGGTGGTTCGTCGTAGCGGCGGCGTTCCTCGTACACGGTGGTCCTGCGGGCTTCAGGCTCCTCGTAGACCTCGTGACGGTGAACCGGCTCGTCGATGGGTCCGACCGCTCTACGGGTGACGCTGATCCTGTAGATGCCGAACAGGAGTCCGACGAGGCCGCCGAGCATGAGGATGACGCCCACTACGTTGATGTCGAGACCGGCGAGGTCGAACTCGACGGCCCAGGTGAGGATCGCGCCGAGCATGATGAGGATGATGCTTCCGGCGATAGTCATCAGATTTACCTCCTTGACACGGGAACCTCTATCCACATGTCGAAAAACAAACCAGTAGTACTGGTCGGGCTTATGGGCTCGGGCAAGTCGAGCGCCGGCCGGTTGATCGCGCAGGCGCTCGGGCTGCCGTTCAGCGACAGCGATCCGTTCCTTCAGGAGCGCTACGGCGGCACCGCCGCGCAGATCGCCGAACGCGAGGGAGCGGACGCCCTGCACCGGTACGAGGCCGACCACGTGCTGCACCAGCTGGCCGGCGAGCCGGAGGTCATCGCGGCGGCGGCCAGCACGGTCGAGTTCCCCGAGGTGCGCGCGGCGCTGGCCAAGGCGTTCGTGGTCTGGGTGGACGCCGCCGACGAGGTGCTGGCCCAGCGGATGAAGTCGAGCAGCCACCGCCCCGACTACGGCCCCGCCGTCATGCGGGCCCGCCGTGAGCCGTTCTTCCGGGAGGTCGCGGACCTGAGGTGCGACGTCGGCGAGCTGACCCCCGAGCAGGTGCGGGACGCGACGCTGCGGGAAATGGGTTTGCCCGAAGGCGATCGGCACTGATAGCCAAAGGGGATGTTCGCCGAGAAGCCCACCCTGACGGGTGACCGCGTGACCCTCTGCCCGGTCGGCCCGGAGCATGTCGACGGCCTCTTCGAGCTGGTCTCCGACCCCGAGGTGGGCCGCCTGACGGGCTCGCACGGCGAGATCGACCGCGGCGCCGCCCACCAGTGGTACGCCACCAGGAAGGACCACGCCGACCGGCTCGACCTGGCCATCATGGCCGCCGGCGAATACGTCGGCGAGATCGTGCTCAACGAGCTCGACCAGCACAACCTCGCCTGCAACCTCCGCATAGCCCTCATCGGCGAGCGCGCCTTCGGCAAGGGCTACGGCACCGAGGCCATCGAGCTGGTCCTCGACCACGCCTTCGCCACGACGCCGCTGCACCGCATCAGGCTGGGCGTCTACGCCTTCAACGAGCGGGCGCGGCACGTCTACAAGAAGGTCGGCTTCGTCGAGGAGGGCGTCGAACGCGACGCCCTGCTGTGGGACGGCGAATGGCACGACGCGGTGCTCATGTCGGTGCTCCGGCGCGAATGGCCGGCAAGATCCGGAAGCCTGGCATAATGATCATGACGCATGGGTCCCCCGAGGCGCGCGGGGGACCTGTGGCGTCTTTGGGACAACCATTGGGCAGTGGCGTGCATCTAAGCATCAGTGACGATGCGCTTGGTGCCCGGTGACCCCGAGAGGCTCGGCGGCTTCTGGCCGGCGGCCAGACTCGGCGCGGGCGGGCGCGGCGTGGTTTACGACGCCTACGACGACGAGGGCCGCCGCTTCGCGGTGACGGTGCCGCGTGGCCA
Source organism: Nonomuraea sp. NPDC052116 (assembly GCF_040680035.1). NCBI lineage: Bacteria > Bacillati > Actinomycetota > Actinomycetes > Streptosporangiales > Streptosporangiaceae > Nonomuraea > Nonomuraea sp. NPDC052116. The sequence goes on from NZ_JBFAWA010000010.1 coordinate 311,060, forward strand.
GGTCGGTCGCCGGTTCGAGCGGGTCACCTGCCCCCATCTGGCGGAGGTGGTCGCCGTCGGCGACGACGAGGGCGTGCCGTACGTGGTGAGCGAGTACGTGGACGGACCTGACCTGCGGCGCGCGGTCGAACTGCACGGGCCCTACGCGGGCGACGAGCTGGTCGCGCTGGCCGGCGCGCTGGCGTCGGCGCTGAGCGCGCTGCACGAGGCGGGTCTGACGCACCGGGGGCTCAATCCGGAGAGCGTGCTGCTGGCCGCCGACGGGCCCAAGGTGATCGAGCTGGGCGTGCCGGCCGGCGGCACGTACACGTACACGGCTCCCGAGGTCCTGACCGGGCGCGACTCGGGGGCGGCGGCCGACGTGTTCGCGTGGGGCGCCGTGGTGCTGTTCGCGGCCACCGGGGACGATCCGTTCAGCGGGACGAGCCTGGGCGGGGTCATGCACCGGCTGCTGACCGTCGACCCCGACCTCGGCGTGCTGCCGGAGCCGCTGCGCGAGCTGGTCGGACGCGCCCTGGCCAAGGATCCCGCCGACCGGCCCGCCGCGCCGGAGCTGTGGGTCGAGAGCCCGGCCGACGTACGGCCGCCCGAGGGGCACGCCGGGCCGCGCTCGCTGGGCGAGGTGGCCGAGGAGGTCTACCTCGCGCTCACGCCGCGGCAGCAGGCGGAGGTGCCGGGGCTGCTGCTGCGCCTGCTCGACGGCGACAGCCCGCACGACGAGGGCGACGTGCTCGGCCCGCTCATGGAGGCGGGTCTCCTGGTACGCCGCAGCGTGCGCGTGGCGCCGACCGAGACGCCCGTGGGCAAGCTCGTCGCGGTCAGCGACCAGCGGGTGGCCCCGGCCAGCGCGGCCCTCTACCGGGCCTGGCCCCGGCTGCGCGCCTGGGTCGAGGACGAGCGCGAGAGCATGCACGTGCACCGGGAGATCCGCGACGCCGCCAGGAACTGGTCGGAGCACCGGCGCGGCAGGAGCCACCTCTTCCGCGGCCAGGCGCTCGACACGGCGCTCGCCTGGGCCGCGACCAAGCGCCGTCATCTACGCCTCAACCAGCTCGAACGCGACTTCGTCAACGACAGCGTGACCCTGTCCAAGCAGCGCAGGAGGCTGCTCACGCCCGCGCTGGCGGCGCTGGCCGCCGTGCTGGCCATCGCCGTGACGCTGTCCGTGGTGTCCGTGCACGGGCAGAACCAGCTGCGCGGGCAGCTCGTCGAGGCCAATGCGCGGGCCGTGGCCGCCCGGGCGGAGGCGCTGCGGTCGTCCGATCCGCGTACGGCGATGCGGCTGAGCGTGGCGGCCTGGAAGCTGTCGCCGGTGTTCGAGGCGCGGGCGGCGCTGCAGGCGTCGCTGGTGCAGCCGGAGCTGGGGGTGTTCACCGATCCCGCCGCCGACCTGCGGGCGCGTTACGTACTGCGCGGCGACCAACTGGTCAAATGGGGCACGGGTACGGTCGCCGTCTGGGACCTGGCCGGCGGGCAGCGGCTCGGCTCGTACTCGCTGCCGGCTGGGAGCGTGCTGAGCGACGACGGGAGGTTCGCGGAGGCGGCCGACGGCCGGCCGTTCGAGGTGTCCACGGGGCGCGCGCCCTTAGAGCCGGTCACCTACGCGATCGGCCAGGGCAACAGGACCAGGGTCTACCGGGGCGGGCGGCTGCTGTTCGACGTCGCCGACCGCCAGGTGGCGCTCTCCGCCGACGGGACCAGGGCCGCCTTCTCCAGCCTGAGCGGGCGGGTCGATCTGTGGGAGCTGGTAGGGCGGACCAAGACCGGCACCGTCTCGGTCCAGCCGCCCACCGGCGCGGACGCGGCGGCGCCCGCCCTGGCGTTCAGCCCCGACGGGGCGACGCTGGCCGTGGCCGGGCGCGACGGGATCACGCTCGTGGCGGCCAGGCCCCCGAGCCCCGTCATCCCCAAGCGGGCGACCACGCCGAACCCCACGGCGTCCGGAACACCCGAGATGTTCCGGGCGGACGGGCGCACGGCCCGAGAGTCGGTGCGCGGCGTCGAGGTGGTCGGAGCCGACTCCCTGGGGCACACCTCGGCCGACCCGCCCGCCTTCAGCCCTGACGGACGCCTGCTCGCGCTGCCGGGCGACGGCGAGGTCCGGGTCTGGAACGTCGCCGAACGCCGCCTCGCGGGCGCCTACCCCCTCCGAAACCCCGAGCGCGGCCTGGCCTTCTCCGCCGACGGCCGCTCGCTGCGCTACCTGAGCGGCACCGGCTCCGTCGTCTCGCTCGACGTCTCGGGGCTGCCCCTGCCGTCCGAGGACGCCCCCTCCGCCGCCTTCTCCGGCAACGGGCGGGTCGCCGCCAAGGAGGTCGGCGACTCCATCGAGCTCACCGACACCGTGGAGCGCAAGCCGCTCGGCCGCATCGCCGCCGCCGGCGACCTGGCCTTCGACGCCGACGGCCGGCTGCTCGCCGTCGCGGGCGACCCCGTGACCGTGTGGGAGGTGACCAGCAGCCGCCGGGTCGCCGCCATCGACGCGGGCGGCGACGTGCTCGCCGTGGCCCTCTCCCCCACCGGCGACACGCTGGCCACCGCGCGGGGCAGGACCCTGGAGACGTGGGACGTGCGCAAGGGGCGGCGCATCAAGGCGTACGAGGGCGCGGGCGACCTGGCGATGGCCTTCAGCCCCGACGGCTCGACGCTGGCCGCCGGCGCCAAACTCCTCGACCTGCGCACCGGCGCGATCACCCCGCTGGTCCTCGATCGGTCCGCCGACCCCGACGAGGACCCGCCCGCGCCGACCGCGCTCGCCTTCTCGCCCGACGGGCGCACGCTGGCGTTCGGGCTGGAGGGCGGGCACGTGCTCCTCTGGGACCTGCGCAAGGGGAAGGCGCGGGGCACCATCCAGACGGGGACGGCCCCGGTGGACGAGCTCCGCTTCTCCCCCGGCGGCGACCTGCTGGCCATCGACGCAGCCCGTACCTCGCTCTGGGACGCGAGCACGATGCGGGAGGTCGGCCAGGCGGGCTCGTGGGCCGCCGGGCCGGCCTTCACCCAGGACGGCAAGCGGCTGCGCGGCGTCGGGCCGGACGGCACCGTACGCGAGAGCCCGGTCGATCCCGGGCTGGCGGCGCAGGCGGTGTGCGCCAGGGCGGGCGGGTCGCTGAGCAAGGCGGAGTGGACCCGGCTGATCCCGGAGAGCGGCTACCAGAAGATCTGCTAGTCGCTCGCGTACGTCTTGACCACCTTGCCCTGGAGGTTGGCGACCAGGTAGCCCGAGCTGTACTCGTCGGACGCGTAGACGAGCAGCACCTGGCGCGGGGTGGCGAACGCGTAGTCGGGGTCCACGATCAGATAGCGCGAGGTCGGCTTGGCGACGCCGAGGTCCTTGTTCGCCTTCTTCAACAGGGCGGGGAGGGCGTCCCAGTTGTACTTCTGCAGGTCCACGAAAGGCTTGCCGCTCATCTTGCCGCCGGCGCTCGAGCGGGTGATCTCGCCGTCGCGGTAGAAGTACGTGTCATAGAGCTCTTTGTCGCGCCTGAGCGGTGCCTCGATCGACGCGTACGTGGGGTAGACCGTCATCCTGACGACCTTGGTGTCGCCGAGCTCGGTCTTGATCTTGGTGATCAGGGCCCGCATTCCCGCAGGGGTGTGCAGGTTGCCGGGCGTGGCGGGCGTGCTGTCGCGCGGGGACTCGGGATCGGTGCGTTCCACCTCTGAGGAGTCCTCCGAGGTGGAGCGCACCGTTGGGTCCTTCTTCGTGGTGCTCCTCGACGCGGAGGGGATCAGCTGCCACACCAGCACGCCCGCCACCGTGACCGCGACGGCCGACGTCACGATGCCCACGGTGAGGCCGCCGCCGCCGCGGCGGCGGCGGCCGTGCATGGTGGTCGCCTTCGGGATCGGCGCCGGACCCCACGGGGGCTGCTGCGGCGCGTGGCCGTACCCGGGCGGCATGGTCTGCCCGGCCATGGGCGGCCCTGGGTGACCGGCCCTGGGCGGGACCGTGTAGGCGGCGTGCGGCCCGGGCATCCCGGGACCCGTCGCGTGACCCATCCCGGGGCCCGTCGCGTGACCCATCCCAGGACCTGTCGCGTGACCCATTCCGGGGCCCATCGCGGGGCCCGCCGGGGCGGGGCCCTGGGCGTGCGGGCCTGGCATCGCCGGAGCGGGAGCGGGTGCGGGTGGCATCGGGGGCGGGGCCGCGCCGGGGTCGGCCGCCGAGGCCAGCATGCGGTCGAGGGTCTCGGCGTCGGGGCGGCCCGCCGGGTCACGCCTGAGCAGCGCGCTCAGCACGGGGGCGAGCGCCCCTGCGCGCTCCGGCGGCGGCACCTCCTGGTTGAGCACCGCGGCCAGGGTCGCCAGCGTGGTGCTCCTGCGCAGCGGGTGCCGGCCCTCCACCGCCACGTACAGCATCATGCCGAGCGACCAGAAGTCGGAGGCCGGGTCGCCCTCGACGCCGTTGATGCGCTCGGGCGCCATGTACTCGGGCGAGCCGATGAACGACCCGGTCGCCGTCAGGCTCGTGGACTCGCGTACCGCCGCGATGCCGAAGTCGGTGAGCACCGACCGGCCGTCCTCGCGTAACAGCACGTTGGCGGGTTTGACGTCGCGGTGCTGGATGCCGACGGCGTGCGCGGCCCGCAGCGCGGACAGGACCTCCCGGCCCAGACGCGCCACCTCCTGCGGCGACATGGGCCCGCGCTGGATGCGGTCCTGGAGGGAGCCGCCCGTGACCAGCTCCATGACGATCCACGGGTAGCCCTGCTCGCCGGGGTCGACGATGTGGTGGATGGTGGCCACGTGCGGGTGGTTCAGCCGGGCCAGGGCGCGGGCCTCGCGCAGCACCCTGGCCCGCAGCTCGCGGGCGCCCGCCGGGTCGTGCTCGTCCATGGAGGGGTCGGGCGGGCGTACTTCCTTGAGCGCGACCTCGCGGTGCAGGGCCACGTCCCAGGCCCGCCACACCAGGCCCATGCCCCCGCCACCGAGCCGCTCCGTGAGCTCGAAGCGGTCGTCGATCACCCGTTTGCGCATGCAGAGCAGCGTAGGGCCGACCCGCTGCCCGCGCCATCGGACCCCGGCAGTACGGGCATCACGCGCTTATCGCCAGCGACCCCGCTTCGACGCCGTACCGGAAGGGCAGGCCCTGGGCGTACCTGGACAGCTCGTCGAGCGCCTGGTGGGCCAGACGGGACAGCTCGCCGCCGAGCGACCCGGCGATGTGCGGGGTGAGCAGGACGTTCGGGAGGTCGAAGAGGGGCGAGTCGGCGGGCAGCGGGTCGGGCTCGGTCACGTCGATCACCGCGTACAGCCGTCCACTCGCCAGCTCGGCGACGAGCGCGTCCTGGTCGACGAGCGCGCCCCTGGCCGTGTTGATCAGCGTGGCGCCGTCGCGCATGCGGGCGAGGCGGGCCGCGTCGATGAGGTGCCTGGTCTCGGGGAGCGAGGGTGCGTGCAGGCTGACCACGTCGCACCGCTCGATCAGCTCGTCCAGCCCGACGTGCGGCACGCCCAGGTCCTCCGTCAGGTACGGGTCCGCCACGAGCACGTCGAGCTCGAACGGCCGCAGCAGCTCGATCACCCGGCGGCCGATCCTGGAGGCCCCGACGATGCCGACCGTGCGCCGGTAGTTGCCGAACCCGGGGAAGCGGCCGTCCACGTCGATCCGCGCCCGTCGCTCCCGGTAGAGCGCGGCGATGTCGAGCACGCGCTTGTTGGCGAACAGGATCGAGGCCAGCGTGAACTCGGCCACCGGCTCGGCGTTGGCCGCCGCGGCGGACGACACGACGATGCCGCGCTCCCAGCACGCCTCGGTGACGTGGTGCTTCACGGTGCCGGCGGCGTGCACGATCGCGCGCAGCCTGGGCGCCCTGGCCAGCACGTCCGCGGTGACGGGTGGGCACCACCAGCTCGTGTAGAGCACCTCGGCGCCGGCCAGCGCCTCGGCCACGGCCGGATCCGCGAAGTCCTCGGCCACCAGGCCGGGGTCCACGTCGGCGATGCCGACCAAGCGGTCGCGCACCTCGCCGGTGAAGAGCCGGGCCGCCACCGGTCGACCCATGGCCAGCAGCGTCTTCGGCCGTGATTCGCTCATATCGCTCCCCCCGCAATCAATACGATCGAATCGATCATAACGAAGGGGGTGCGGACGACTCCCGGGGCCTGAGTTCGGGCAGCAGCGCCACGTGGCGGCCGACCGGGGCGGCGCCCGCGGTGAGTCGGGCGATCAGCAGGTCCACCGCGCAGCGCCCGACCTCCTCCTTGGGCGGCGCCACGGCGGTGAGCGAGGGTGAGCAGAACGCGGCCACCTCGTCGTCGTAGGCGACCAGCGACACCTCGCCCGGGATGTCCACACCCGCCGCGACCAGGTGCCTGACCAGCGTGAGCGCGTCCTCGTCGTTGTGCACGAGCAGTCCCGTCACGCCCCGGTCGCGCACCAGGCGCAGCACGCCCGCCACGAGCTCGTCGGTGCGGTCGCGGTCGATGACGATCTCCGCGGGGGTGTCCAGGCCCAGCGCCGAGGCGCCCGCCAGCAGACCCGCCCGGATCCCCGGCGTGGTCGGGCTGGGGAAGGCGACGAGCGCGAGCCCGCGGTGGCCCAGCTCGGCCAGGTGGCGTACGGCGAGGTAGGCGCCGTGGGCGTGGTCGGAGGCGACCGCGTCGAGCGTGGCGGCCGGGCCCGCCGGCTCGGCCCGGCGCTCCACGAGCACGGCCGGGACGCTCAGCCCGGCCAGCCACTCCACGTGGGAGCCGTCGGGCTGCCTGCTCGGGGTGAGCAGCAGGCCCTCCGCGCCGCCCTTGACGAGCTGGCGCACCTGGGCGCGGTCCTCGGCGTCCTCGTACCGGGAGATGCCGAGCACGAGCCGCGCCCCCGCCCTGGCCGCCTGCTCCTGGGCGCCCTTGATCACGGCCGGGTAGTAGTAGTGCGCGGTCGGGACCAGCATGCCGATGGTCAGCCCGCCGGCCCGCGGGGCGGGGGCCGCGGCGGGCAGCGTGACGCCGCCGTGCACCCTGGTGAGCAGGCCCTGGGCGGCCAGGTGCTCGACGTCCCTGCGCAGGGTGACGGCGGAGACGCCCAGCGCCTCGGCCAGGTCGGCCACCCGGGCCGAGCCGCGGTCGCGAACCTGGCGGAGGATGAGCCTGTGGCGCTGCTCGACGGACATGCCTCGATCCTATGCCTTTCGAAATGATCGTTTTAGTTTCGTTCGATCAAGAGCTGTTGAGGTCCGGAATCGACCTCAATACCCCCTACCTTTGACCTATGGACCCCCTCATCAGCCGCAGGGCGCTCAACCGGGCCACGCTCGACCGCCAGCACCTGCTTCGCCGCACCGACAACTCCGTGGTCGAGGTCGTGGAGCGCCTCGGCGGGCTCCAGGCGCAGACCCCGCACACCTGGTACACCGGCCTGTGGAACCGGGTGGAGGGCTTCAAACCCGCCGACGCCGCCGACCTGCTGCTCTCGCGCGAGCTCGTACGCATCGCGCTGCAGCGCGGCACGATCCACCTCGTCTCCGCCCGCGACTGCCTGGCCATCCGGCCGCTGCTGCAGCCCGCCATCGGGCGCATGACCACGTCGACGTTCGGCAAGCGGTGGCAAGGGGTCGACCTGGACGAGCTGGCGGCGGTCGGGCGGGAGTTGCTGGAGGAGCGGCCCATGACGTTCGCCGAGCTGGGCCGGAACCTGGCCGAGCGGTGGCCGTCGAACGATCCGCACGCGCTCGGCCAGGGCGTGCGGTGGCTGGTGCCGCTCGTACAGGTGCCGCCCAGGGGCGTGTGGGGCAAGAGCGGGCCCATCGCGCACACGAGCGCCGAGTCCTGGCTGGGCTTCGAGGTGCCGCCGATGACGGCGGCCGAGCTGGTGCGGCGCTATCTCGCGGCGTTCGGGCCGGCGTCGGTGATGGACGTGCAGACGTGGTCGGGGCTGACGCGGCTGGGCGAGGTGGTGGACTCGCTCGACCTGGTCCGCTTCAGGGACGAGGCCGGCCGGACCCTGTACGACCTGCCCGACGCCGTACGGCCCGACGAGGACACCCCGGCGCCGGTGCGGCTGATGTACGACTTCGACAACCTGTTCCTGTCGTACGCCGACCGCTCACGGGCCATCTCCGACACGGGAGCGACCGCCCTCCAGGGCTTCATGGGCACGAACGTGATGCCGCGCGTCATCCTGGTGGACGGCTTCACCGCCGGGGACTGGACGGTGGCCCGCGCCAAGGGCACCTCCACGCTCACCATCCACCGGTGGATGCCGATCCCGGTCCTGGAGGAGGTGGAGGAGGAGGCGCGGAGGCTGCTGGAGTTCCTGGCGCCGGGCGACAAACACGAAATCACGGTCTCCGACGGCGCCTCCAAGCCCTGACGGGAAACGGCATGGTCTTCGCTGGATAGCGCTTCGCGCATTGGAGCTCAGGCTGTGAGTTTGGGGGGCGCGGCCCCCCAAACCCCCGCTCGCTTCGCCGATTCGTCAGGCGATCAAGTCTCAGCGAGTCGTCAGCCCACACGCCAGGAGTGCGATCTTGTCGGCAGAGTCACGAGAGCCGACGCGAAGATCGCCTACGAACCCCAGGGAATTACGCGACATTCCTTGCCCCAGGCGCGGAAGGCCTGGCGCACTGAGCCGCGGTCTAGGGAGCGTACGGGTCCACCAGGGGTGACGGGGTCCGGGCGACCTCCAGCACCTCCTCGGGGAAGGCCGGCCCGGTGGTGTAGAAGCGGGTGCGGGTCTTACCGACTGGGGTGAGCAGTTGGGCGGTGACCAGGTCGCGTAGGTCGCGTTGGGCTTGTTGAACGCTGAGGCCTTCGGCGCTCTCGTAGCGGGTGCGGCGGACGCGTCCGGATATCGCGGCATCGTGCAGCGCGGTCACCACGCGTTCGTCGAGCCGCCGTTGCCGGGCGAACTCCTCCAGCAGCACCCATACCCGATTAGAGCGCTCAAGGCGGGCTTTTACCGTTTGTCCCTGCTGGTGGTAGGCGGTGAGGTTGAAACGGATCCAGTCGGAAACATCCTGGTCCGGACGATAGGTCGCGCCGCGCCGGGCGAGCACAGCGTAGTACTCCCAGATGTTGCCCGGCCTGCCCAGCCAAGCCTCGATGGAGGAGAACTCCGGCGCGAGCACCCCGTCCCTGGCGATGATCAGGGTCTGCAGTGAGCGTGACATCCGTCCGTTGCCGTCGGCCCAGGGGTGGATCGAGACCAGGTGCAGATGTGCCATAGCTGCTCTGATGAGCGGGTAATCACCGTTGTCGGTGTTGAGCCAGTCGCAGAACTCGCGCATCAGGCTGGGTACGTCCAGCGCCTCAGGAGCCGTGTAGGCGGCGATGCTCGGATCACGGGCGTCGGTGACGTAGACGGGACCCTTGCGCCACCGCCCGGCGGGTTTGCGCACGGTGTGGCGGTGACCCTGGAGCATCCAGTGGAGCGCGTTGAGGAAGCCCGCGCTGTAGCGGAAGTCCTCGACGTCGTGGAGAGTCTGGATGTAGGTCATCATCCGCTGGTAGGCGAGGGTCTCTTCGCGGTTCTCTTCCGAGACATCCACGTCCCTCTCACCCTCCATCAGGTCTTCCACGTCGATGGTGGAGACCTTGAAGCCTTCGATGGAGTTGGAGGCGGCGACCGCGTCGGCGGTCAGAAACTTCCGGAGCCCAGCGGTCCACTTGGTGGGTGTGGCGCGAACCTGATGATGCAACGCACTTCGGGCTGCCTCGATCTCCTCGAGGACCCGACCGTCTTCCGCGGCGAGGGACGGCGTGGCATACAACATGCTGCCATAATAGATTGACGCAATCATTGCGTCAATCTATTAGCCATGCGGCAAGGCCGATCGCGAAGGCGGGTGGCGCGGCCACCGGGACGAGCAGAGCACCCGGGCTCGTGCCGGGTGGAGACCAGCAGCCCGGCGTGGGCCCCCCGCCGGGGTGGCACCAGGGCCGTTCCGGGGGCCTGACCTTTACCTTTGGGCTCGTAAGAGAGACCCTCGAAGGTAGGGAGGTGTCTTCCCATGGAGTACAAACAGTGGAACATACAGATCTGGATCAGTGAGGACGACGAGGACGCCGTGACCACGGCCACGGCGGTGCTGTTCACCGCGGACGGCAAACGTCACGAGAGCGTGGCACACGCCCGACGCAATCCCACCGACCGCCCGGTGCCCGGGATCGGGGACGAGCTGGCCGCTGGGCGGGCCCTGTCCAACCTGGCCTCGAAGTTGATCGAGGACGGCGCGGACGACGTGGCCCAGCTGGCCGGCACGGCATAGTTCAGAGCAGCCCGGCGGCAGCCAGGAGCTTGCCGATCCGGCCTACCTCGTCGTCATTGAGCGGAACCTGCGGGAGCGCGGTGATCGGGCAGTCGATGACACCGCGTAGGTGAAGCGCGGCTTTGAAGGCTCCGAGGCCCGACGAGCTGCCGCCCATGCGTGAGCCGCCTACACGGACTATCTCGAACAGCCTGACCAGGCGCTCCTGCTCCGCCCTTGCCGCCTGCCAGTCACCCCGGGAGGCGCACTGGTAGAGCTCGACGTACCCCTGCGGGTCCACGTTGCCCAGCCCGGGCACCACGCCGTCCGCGCCCATCCACAGCGCCGAGTCCACGGTCACCTCGGACCCCGTGAGCACGCTGAAGGGCGCCTCGCGGCTCAGGATGACCTGGCGCAGGCCGCCGTCGTCGCCGCTGGAGTCCTTCACTCCGGCCAGCGCGCCCTCGGCGGCCAGCCCGAGCAGGAGTTCGGCGCTCAGTTTGGTGTGCACGGAAACCGGCAGATCGTACGCGTAAACGGGCAGCCCGCCCCGCGCGGCGATGGTCCGGAAGTGGGTGCGGATCTCCTCCGGATGGGTACGCGTGTAGAACGGCGCGGTCGCCACCAGCCCCGACACCCCCGCCTCGGCCGCGACCCGCACGTGTTCGAGCACGCGTGGCGTCGTCATGTCGATCACCCCGGCCAGCACCGGCACCTGCCCGCCCACGTGGCCGACCACGGTGTCCAGCACCACCCGGCGCTGCGCGTCCGTCAGGTACGCCACCTCCGACGACGACCCCAGCACGAACAGCGCGTCCACGCCCCCTGTCAGCAGGTGGTCGACCAACCGGACCAGCGAGGCGGCGTCCACCTCGTAGTCAGGGGTCAACGGGGTGCAAACCGGGGGAATGACGCCGGTCAAAGTCATGCGCGCTCCTGGATCAGCTCTACATCAGTTGCTCCCGCCGCCACCGGGTGGTGGCAGTGGAAGAGGTGGTCGCCTTCGGTCTGCGCCGCCGGCCAGTCCTCCGCACAAAGGTGGTCTGCCCGCCAGCACCGGGTGCGGAACGGGCAGCCGCTCGGTGGTCTGGTGGCGGAGGGCACCACGCCCACGAGCGGGATCGGGTTGATCGGCGAGATCAGGCCCGGGGTCGCGGAGAACAGGGCCCGCGTGTACGGGTGGCGGGCGCCCATCGGCACAGTCCGCGCGGGCGCCTGCTCGACGATCCTGCCGAGGTACATGGTGACCACGCGGTCGCTCATCCTGCGTACCGTCTGGATGTCGTGCGAGACGAACACCAGCGCGAGCCCGAGCCGTTCCTTCAGGTCGAGCAGCAGGTTGAGGATCTGGGCGCGGACCGACACGTCGAGCGCGCTGGTGGGCTCGTCGGCCACGACCAGGTCGGGTTCGAGCGCGAGCGCCCTGGCCACGGCCACGCGCTGGCGCTGCCCGCCGGAGAGCTGGCTGGGCAGCGCGTCGGCGGCGCTGGCGGGCAGGCCCACCAGGGCGAGCAGTTCGCGTACGCGGGCGTCGCGCTGGGCGGGGGTGCCGCGGCGGTGCACGTTGAGCGGGTCGCGCAGCACCTGCCTGACGGGCAGGCGCCGGTTGAGCGCCGTGGACGGGTCCTGGAAGATCATCCCGACGCTGGAGCCGATCAGCGCGCGCCGCTCGCCCTCCTTCAGCGCCCACAGGTCCTTGCCGCGGAAGGTCGCGCTGCCCTGGGTGGGCTGTTGCAGGCCGACCAGCACCCTGGCCAGCGTGGACTTGCCGCAGCCCGACTCCCCCACGACCCCGACCGTCTCGCCGGCGCTCACCGTGAGGTTCGCCGCGGTCAGCGCGTGGACGCGGTCCCGCGAGAACAGGCCACCCGAGCGGGCCTTGTGCACGACGTGCACATCCTTCAGCTCAAGCATGCTGCTCACTTCCTACGAGCGCCGGGTGATGGCAGGCCACCGCGTGCGTGGTGTCCCCCGTCAGCACCGGAGCCTCGGTACGGCACACGTCCGTGGCCATGGGGCACCGGTCGGCGAACCGGCAGCCGGGCGGGAAGTCGGCCGGGGCGGGCACCACGCCGGGGATCTGCGTGAGCCGCTCGGCCCCCGACTCCAGCGACAGCACCGAGCCCAGCAGGCCGCGGGCGTAGTGGTGGGCGGGCGCGCCGACCAGGGTCGCCGTGGCGCCGGTCTCGACGATCTGGCCGCCGTACATGACGACCACGCGGTCGGTGACGTCGGCGACCAGCGCGAGGTCGTGCGAGACGAGGATCAGCGCGAACCCCAGCTCCTCGCGCAGCTTCAGCAGCAGCTCGATGACCTGCGCCTGGACGGTGACGTCGAGCGCGGTGGTGGGCTCGTCGGCGACGATCAGCTTCGGGTCGCGCGACAGCGCCATCGCAATCAGCACCCGCTGCCGCTGGCCGCCCGACAGCTCGTGCGGGTAGGCGGACAGAGTGCGGCGGGCGTCGAGGCCGACGAGTTCGAGCAGTTCGGCGGGGGTGCGCCGGCCGCCGCGGCGGGTGAGCTGCTTGAGCTGGGCCTTGATGGTCATGGCCGGGTTCAGGGACGAGAGGGCGTCCTGGTAGATCATCGCCATCTCGTGGCCGAGCAGGCGGCGGCGGGCGCGGCGCGACTCCGCGAGCAGTTCGCGCTGGTCGAAGCGGACGTGGCCGCTGACGCGGGCGTTGCGCGGCTGCAGGCCCATGATGGTCAGCGCGGTCAGCGACTTGCCGCAGCCCGACTCGCCGACCAGGCCGAGCACCTCGCCCGGGTGCACCTCGAAGCCGATGCCGTCCACGATGTCCACACCGTCCGCGAACCCGATCCGCAGCCGTTCCACCGAGAGGATCGGTGGCCCCTGCGGGAGCGGGCGGGCGCGTTCGGCCAGCCTGCGGGCGGCCTCGGCCAGCCCGGGGAGCTCGACGACCTCGCCGGAGCCGGGCCTGGCCCGCTCGAACGCGTCGTCCTTCTTCGCGACCGCCCTGCGGGTGGCGGGCGCGGCCCAGGCGTCGGAGATGCCCTCCGAGAGGATGTTGAGCGCGAGCACGGTCAGCAGGATCAGCAGGCCCGGGAAGACGGTGGCCCACCAGCCGCCGAGCAGCACCAGGTTCTTGCCGTCGGCGATGACGCTGCCCCAGGAGGGGTTCGGCGGGCGCACGCCGGCGCCGATGAACGACAGCGACGCCTCGAACACGATCGCGTCGGCCACCATCACCGTGCAGAAGACCAGCACGGGCGCGGCGCAGTTGATCGCGACGTGCTTGACGACGATGTACGGCGTGCGCGCCCCGATGATCCGCTCGGCCGCCACGTAGTCCTCGCCGTACTGGGCGATCACGTTGGCCCGCACGACCCTGGCCACGGACGGCATGTAGAGAAAGGCCATGGCCATGACCAGCACCGGGATGCTGCCGCCGAACACCGCCACCAGCACGGCCGCCAGCGCGATGCCGGGGAAGGCCATGATGATGTCGAGCAGGCGCATGATGGTCTCGTCCACGGCCCTGCGCGAGGTGGCCGCGGTCGCGCCGACGATCGCCCCGGCCACCAGGGCGAGCCCGGTCGCGCCGAGGCCGATGATCAGCGACCAGCGGGCCCCGTACAGGAGCCTGGACAGGATGTCGCGGTTGGCGCTGTCGAGGCCCATCCAGTGCGCGGCCGACGGGCCGCCGCCGGTGACCTCCTGGAAGTACGGCGAGTGCGGCGCGATCCACGGCGCCAGCAGCGCGGCCAGCACGACCACGGCCACGATGCCGACCGCCAGCCACGACAGGGGCTTGAGGCGGCGCAAGGCCACGCCCGGCCGGGAGAGTCGTTCCGTCAGTCCACGTCTCATGCGGCGCTCCTGAGGCGAGGGTTGACCAGCAGGTAGAGGACGTCCACGACCAGGTTGACGACCATGAAGCCGACCGCGATGGTCAGCACCACGCCCTGGACGACGGCCGGGTCGCCGTCGCGCACGGCGTTGATCATGAGCTGGCCCATGCCGGGCAGGCCGTAGATGGTCTCGATGACGACGGTGCCGCCGATCAGGTAGCCGATGCGCAGGCCGAGCACGGTCAGCGGGGTGATCAGGGCGTTGCGCAGCACGTTCCTGCCGACGACCACGATCGGCGGCAGGCCGCTGCCGATCGCGGTGCGCACATAGTCGCGGTCCAGCTCCTCCACCATCGAGGTGCGGATGATGCGGGTGAGCTGGGCCGCGATCGGCAGCGACAGCGACAGCGCGGGCAGCGTCATCGACTGCAGCCAGCCAGCCGTGGAGTCGGCCGGGTTGATGTAGCCGCCCGTCGGAAACAGGCCCTCGCCGACGGCCAGGTACTGGATCATCAGCAGCGCCAGCCAGAACGACGGCGCCGCCACCCCGACCAGCGACACCACGCGGATCACCTGGTCCGGCCAGCGGTCACGGAACAGCGCCGCGGTGACGCCGAACACCAGCGACAGCACCACCGCGACGGCCAGGCCCAGGAACGTGAGCTGCAACGTCAGCGGCAGCGCGGTCGTGATGGAGTCCACCACCGGCTGCTTGGTGAGCACGCTGGTGCCCATGTCTCCCTGGGCCAGGTCGGCGACGAACCGGACATAGCGCAGGGGCAGCGGGTCCAGCAGGCCGTTCTCGACCTGGAACTGGTGGATCTGCTCGGGGGTCGGGTTCGCACCCTGGAAGTACGCGTACTCCGGCTTGCTGTTGGAGAAGCGCATCACGATGAACACGAACGCGACCACGCCGAGCAGCAGCGGGATCAGCATGAGGAGCCGCCGGAGCAGCATCCTGGCGACGAGCGTCATGTCCTCTTGGCCTGCAGCAGGTTGATGCCGGGGTAGGGCTGGGCGCGGATGCCGGACAGCTTCTTCGGGTCCCAGGCGGTCATCAGCTCATTGTGGACGACGGGGTAGAGGATGGCCTGCTCAGCCACAAAGTCCAGATATTTGTGGATAACTTCGGTCCGTTTGGCCTTGTCGGTTTCCTTGCTGGCCTCGTCCATCATCGCGAACAGCTTCTTGGCGTCCGCGGTGCCGTCCCAGTGGCTGTACTTCATCCACAGGCCGCCGGGCACGTAGTTGTAGTGCAGGATCAGGTCGGCGTCCATGCCGAACTGGTTGGGGTTCGAGGCGGCGGCGACCACCTGGTAGTCCTGGAACTGGTCCATCTTGGCGAACAACGCGGCCGTGTCCTGCGGCTCCAGCGTGGTCTTGATGCCGATGGCCTCCCAGGAGGCGGCGATGGTGGGCAGGCAGTCCGCGATCCAGCTCACGTTCACGGCCATGAGGTTGATCGTGAGGTTCTTGACCCCGGCCTCGGCCAGCAGCGCCTTGGCCTTCTCGGGGTCGTAGTCGTAGACGACCGAGGCCCGCTTGTAGGCGGGGTTGCCCTCGTTGAGAAAGGAGCTGGAGGCCGTGCCGTGGCCCTTGAGCGCCACATCGATCATCTTCTGCTTGTCGATCGCGTAGTGCAGGGCCTGGCGCACCCGTACGTCGTCGAAGGGCTTGGCGCCCGTGTTGAACATCAGGAACATGTGGTTCATGCCCTTGCCGCCCTCGACCGTCAGGCCCTGCTGCTTGAGCTGCTCGACGTTGGCGTACGGGATGTTGTCGGCGATCTGCGCCTCGGCCGAGCCACCGGAGATCTTGGCGACGCGGGCGGCGGCGTCCACGATCGTCAGCCAGTTCATCTTCTTGGCCGTGGCCGGACGCGGCCCGTTGTAGCCGTCGAACGCCTCGAAGGTGGTGTTGGACTTGGGGTTGTGCGCGGTCTGCTTGTACGGCCCCGAGCCCATCGTCATGCCGCTCTTGGCCTTGTCCCACGCGCCCGCCTGGCTGAACACGTGCTTCGGCATGATCTTGGCGATCGTCAGCCTGGGCGCGGCGTCGGGGAAGGGGAACTTGAAGACCAGCTCGACGTTCTTGTCATCGACCTTCTTCACCTCCTGGAGCCAGGACTTGAAGAAGTTGCCGGTCAGGACGTTGTCGGGGCCCAGGATCCGCTCGAAGGTGAAGACCACGTCGTCGGCGGTGACCGGCTGGCCGTCGTGCCACTTGGCGCCGTCTCTGAGCGTGAACTTCCAGGAGGTCGCGTTCAGGTCGGTGGGCAGGGCGGTGGCCAGGGCCGGGTAGGGCTCGCGCGTGATCGGGTCGGTGTCGAGCAACCCCTCGTAGATGTGGCTGATCCCCGCCATCGCGAACGCCGACGCGGTCTGCGTCGGGTCCCAGCTCTGGTCGTTGCCGTACCCGATGACGGCGGTGATCAGATCCTTGTTGGATCCGGCGCCGACCGATCCGGTCGAGGCCGGACCGCCGGAACACGCGGAGAGCGTCGCCGCGACGAACGCTGCCGCACCCGTAGCCCCGCTGTAACGCAGAAAGTCGCGGCGGCTGAACTCAGAGCTCACGGAATCCTCCTGGGACGTAGCACGTGGGACATCCCATGTCCTATCTTTGCCGTAACGTGGACGCTAGATGGTGCCACCGCTTGAGGTCAACAGAAGATTTCCGGAATGTTACATAGGGCGAAAGGAATTTTCATGGCCACAGTCCCGCGTCCGGCGCGGCCGAGCCGTGCCGTCGAGGCCCAGGAGGGCGTCAAGGACCTGATCGTCCGGCGTGGACTGGTGGCCGGAGACCCCCTGCCGACCGAGTCCGAGCTCATGGAGGAGCTGCGGGTCAGCCGCAACTCGATCAGGGAGGCGCTCAAGGCCCTGCAGGCGGTCGGGATCGTGGACATCCGCCACGGCTTCGGCATGTTCGTGGGCCGGATGTCGCTGGCGGGGCTGGTGGACGAGCTGACCTTCCACAGCCGCATCACGCTGCAGAACGGCAAGAACCACCTGGCCAACCTGATCGAGATCCGCGAGATCCTGGAGAGCGGCCTCGTCGAGCGCCTCATCGAGCTGGGCCCCGAGGTCGACCTGACGCCGGTCGCCGACGTCATCGCCAGGATGGAGGCCGAGGCGCCGGTCGGGCCGGTCTCCCCCGAGACCGACCGCCTCTTCCACGACCTCCTCTACCGCCCGCTCGGCAACCCGCTGGTGAGCCAGCTCCTCGGGGCGTTCTGGGACGTCTACTACCAGCTGCGCGACGAGCTGGGCGCGCCGGACGAGTCGCCGGGCGACGTGGTCAGGCGCCATCGCGACATCTACACGGCCTTGCTGGCCGGCGACCGGGATGCGGCCGTGGCCGCCGTGCACGCCCATTTCGAGGGTGTGCGCAACCGCGTGGCCAGGATCGGCGGCTAGTACGCGCTGAGCCGCTCCACGCGGGGATGCCAGCGCGTGCGCCACTCCCCGAACCACCGGGCGAACCAGGGGTGGGCGCCGGCCAGCGGCATGATGTAGGCCACGGTCTCCAGGTAGTAGCGCCGCTGGAACCGCCACGGCATCCGCTGCAGCTCCTGCACGTTGCTCACCCGGTCGGCCAGCTTCACGAACACCGCGTGCAGCGGCGCCTGCACGAGGGTGCTCAGGTAGTCGACCTTCGCGACCCCGCGCGGCTTGGTCACCCACCGCACGAGCTCGGCCACGCCGGCGCCGTACCTGCGCGCGATGTCCGCCTCGGTGCACGGCGTGTCCTCCAGCACGTCGTGCAGCAAGATCGCCACGAGCACGTCCCGGTCGGTCAGCTCGGCGCCGACCACGGCCACCTCCAGCGCCTCGAGCAGATGCTCCACGTACGGGCGCCCGGTCGGCCGCTGCTGCACCCCGTGCTGCGCGCGGGCGAACTCCACCGCGTCGCGCAGGGAATCCGTGGTCCCCGGCGGGAGCGCCTCGCTCAGGGGGCCTTCCGCCTGCGCCCAGGACGACCAGCTCGTGAAGATCTCCATCCCGCTCCTCTCGTCCCGCGTGTCCTAGGCTGAGAATATGGCCGAGATCGCCGTCGCCGACGGCTCGTGGACGTTCAACGGCGAGTTCCTGCGCATCGTCCCCGGAAGCGACAAGGGCGTGCACGAGCTGCGCAGGACGCTGGGCGAAGTCGTGGTGCCGCTGGAGGCGATCGCGAGCATGGCGTTCGAGCCGTCGCGCAAGGGCGGCCACGTGCGGATGCGGCTGCGCAAGGGGGCCGACCCGCTCTCCGACGCGGTCGCGGGGCTGCTCGGCCCGCCCGCCGACCCGTACCGGCTGACCGTCCCCAAGAGCCGCGCGGGCGCGGCCGAATACTTCGCCGACGAGGTCCGCGACACCCTGCTCGTCTACCAGACGCCCACCGCCGCCTGCGAGGACTACCTCCTGGCCGGGCCCTCCGTGCCCATCTCGGCCACGGCGGGCGACGGCACCGCGCTCTTCGACGGCGAGCGGGTGCGGCTGGAGTGGACCGGGTTCGCGAGCACGGAGAAGGAGAAGGCCGGGCCGCAGGAGTTCCCGCTGTCGGACGTGGCGGGCGTGGAGTGGAAGCCGCAGTCCGGCATGGGTTACGGCACGCTGCGGTTCCGCGTCAAGGGTGAGGGGGCCGCGCAGCCGCCGCAGAAGGACCTCCACTGCGTGTCGTGGGGCATCCAGCGCTTCGGCGGGACCACCGCCCTGGTCGCCGCGGCCGTGCTGGCCCGGCTCCCGAGGGAGGCCGAGCTGCCGCCGCCTCCCCCGCCCGTCTCCGACGACGTGCACGACGCGGTCCTGCGCCGCCTGGGGGAGCTCGGGGAGCTGCACCGGTCTGGGGTGCTGACCGACGAGGAGTTCGCGGCGGCCAAGCAGGCCATGATCCGCCGCCTCCAGGAGACGTGACCCCGCCCGAGCGGGGCAGAATGTGGCCAGATGCCCAGGATCGGAGAACCTAGCGTGACCCACGACGAAGAGAAACTCCTGCGCCGCGCCATCGAGCTGGCCGCGGAGGCCCGTGCCGGCGGCAACCCGCCGTTCGGCTCGCTGCTGGCGGGCCCGGACGGCTCGATCCTGGTCGAGGAGCGCAACAGCTCGCTCACCGACCGCGACATCACCGCGCACCCGGAGCTGAAGCTGGCCCGCTGGGCCGCCCGCGAGCTCGACCCCGCGGCCGCGGCCACGACCACGATGTACACCAGCTGCCAGCCGTGCGGGATGTGCGCGGGGGCCATCGCCCGTTCGGGCCTGGGCCGCGTCGTCTACGCGCTGTCCGGCGATCAGCTCAACGGCCTCAAGCCGCCGGGCAGCGCCTTCGTGGACCCGCCCGTCGAAGGCCCGGCCCTGTACGACGAGGCGCGCGTACCCGTCGAGGGCTATTACGTCTGACCCTTCGCGCGACGAGCGGCCTGCCGGGACGCGACCGGCCTCCGCGGTGTGACCGCGGAGCCGGGCGCCCCGGCCGGTGCGCCTCAGAGGCCGCGCAGGCGGGCCACGCCGTCGCGGCGGGCCTGGTCGGCCACCGCCGCGGCGACCGCGGGCACCACCCGGGGGTCGAACGGCTCCGGGATGATCCGCTCCGCCGACAGCTCCTCCTCGATCACGCTCGACAGGGCGTGCGCGGCGGCCATCTTCATGTTCTCGGTGATCTCCACGGCCCGCGCCGACAGGGCGCCCCTGAACACGCCGGGGAAGGCGAGCACGTTGTTGATCTGGTTGGGGAAGTCGCTGCGCCCGGTGGCCACGATGGCGGCGTGCTCCAGCGCGATCCCCGGGTGGATCTCCGGCTCGGGGTTGGACAGGGCGAACACGATGGAGCCCGGCGCCATCGACGCGATGGCCCGCTCGCTGATCGTCGAGCCCGACAGTCCGATGAAGACGTCCGCCCCGGCCATGGCCTCCTCGGTCGTGCCGGTGTGGCCCGACTGGTTCGTGCAGGTCGCGATCAGGGCCTTGTACGTGTTGAGGTCGCCGCGGCCCTGGTGGATCACACCCTTGCTGTCGGACACGATGACCTCGGAGATGCCGGCCTTGAGCAGCATGCTCGTGACCGCGAGCCCGGAGGCGCCCGCGCCGGCCACGACGGCCCGCAGGTCCCACAGCCGCCGCCCGGTCAGCCGGGCCGCGTTACGCAGCGCGGCCAGCACCACGATCGCCGTGCCGTGCTGGTCGTCGTGGAAGACCGGGATGCCCAGCCGCTCCTTGAGCCGGCGCTCCACCTCGAAGCAGCGCGGGGCGCTGATGTCCTCGAGGTTGATGCCGCCGAAGGACGGGGCCATCCGGGCGATCGTCTCCACCAGCTCGTCGACGTCCGTGCAGTCCAGGCAGATGGGCACCGAGTCCACTCCGCCGAACTGCTTGAACAGCAGCGACTTGCCCTCCATGACCGGCATGGCCGCGGTGGGGCCGATGTCGCCGAGCCCGAGCACGGCGGTGCCGTCGGTGACCACGGCGACCACGTTGGACCGCCAGGTGTAGTCGTCGGCCAGCTCCGGCCGCTCGGCGATGGCCGTGCACACGCGGGCCACCCCCGGCGTGTACGCGAGCGACAGGTCGTCGGCGTCGCGCACCTGCACCGACGGGCGCGTCTCCAATTTGCCGCCCTCGTGCAGGCGGAAAGCCGGATCCTGGTCGAGAAGCGTGGCGAGGCTGATGGCCGGCGCGGTGATTTCGGTCGTCATCCGGAGCTCCTAGAACCGCAGCATCCGGCCGGACGGGGTGCGTAAGTCAGGCACCTCGTTCCGCACCGTGGTACGCGCCGGGCGCGCCTTTTTGAGCTGTGCACGTTTCATGACGTCCATGCCTTTCTGCGCGGCCCCGTCCGCTACGTCGATGTGATTAACAACACAGCTCGAGTGTCACACGGGCGGCCATTCCCGGTTACCCCACGTCCCCCCTATATCGGCGCCTCCCCCTGGTAAGAGGTACGAGGCAGTAGGGGTTGTCCGGGATAGGGGTCGGTCGGGAAATTCGAAGCACAGATACCTGCGAAAGGACAACGATGACGGTCCTGACCGCTTTTCCCACGGAAGCACCACTCGATCCGCGGACGCCATCGGCACGCCTCTCGCGGCTCCTGGATCCCGGCTCCATGGTGCCGATGCCCGGCGACGAAGAGAGCGGCGTGCAGGCCGTACACGGTGCGATCGACGGCTCGCCGGTCATCGCCTACTGCACGGACGCGACGCGCATGGGCGGCGCGCTGGGCTGGGCAGGCGCGAATCGCATCGTCGAGGCCATCCAGCTGGCCGTCCGCCGGCGCTGCCCGGTGATCGGCCTGTGGCATTCCGGCGGCGCCCGGCTGGCCGACGGCGTGGAGTCGATGGACGGCGTCGGCCGCATGTTCGCCGCCATGACCGCGGCCTCCGGCCTGATCCCGCAGATCTCGGTCGTCCTCGGACCGGCCGCGGGCGCGGCCGCCTACGGGCCCGCGCTGACCGACGTGATCATCATGTCGGACGTCGCGCGGGTCTTCATCACCGGGCCCGACGTCGTCCGCAGCGTCACCGGCGAGGAGATCGACATGGCGGGCCTCGGCGGCCCGGAGGCGCACGGCCCCAAATCGGGGGTCGCGCACATCACGGTCGACTCCGAGCAGGCGGCCTACAGCCGGGCCCGCCTGCTGACGGGGTTCTTCACCCGGCCCGGCCGGTTCGACTTCGCCGCGCTGAGCGAGCCGCGCGACCTGCGGGCCCTCCTCCCCGAGCAGCCGCGCCGCGCCTACGACGTCCGGCCGGTCCTCCGCGAGCTCCTGGACCCGGAGTTCCTGGAGTTCCAGCCCCGCTGGGCCCCCAACATGGTGATCGGGCTCGGCCGGCTGGGCGGGCGGGCCGTGGGCGTGATCGCCAACAACCCGCTGCGCAAGGGCGGCTGCCTCGACTCGCTCTCGGCGGAGAAGGCCTCGCGTTTCGTGCGCATGTGCGACTCGCTCGGCGTCCCGCTCGTGGTCGTGGTCGATGTGCCCGGCTACCTGCCCGGCGTCCAGCAGGAGTGGGGCGGCGTGGTCAGGCGGGGCGCCAAGCTCCTGCACGCCTTCGCCGAGTCGGTCGTCCCCCGCGTCACGCTCATCACCCGCAAGTCGTACGGCGGCGCCTACATCGCCATGAACTCCAGGTCGCTGGGCGCGACCGCGGTGTACGCCTGGCCCGACGCGGAGGTGGCGGTCATGGGGGCCGAGGCGGCGGTCGGCATCCTGCACCGCAAGCGGCTGGCCGCGGTGCCCGAGTCCGAGCAGGCGGACCTGCACGCGCGACTGGTGGAAGAGCATCGGCGGACGGCCGGCGGGGTCGAGCGGGCGATGTCGCTCGGCGTGGTCGACGCGGTCGTCTCGCCTCTCGAGACCCGGCTCCGGCTGGCGGAAGCACTGGCATCGGCACCGCAGGACCGCGGCTGCCACTCCAATATCCCGCTCTGAATCGAGGAGACCATGTCGAACATCAAGGTAATGCTCGTCGGCGGACCGAACCACCTCCCGGCCGAGCAGCGGATCGTGACCCTCGCGAAGTTCTGTGAGAAGATCAAACTGCCTTTCGGCAGCGGGTACGAGCACTTTCTCCACAATGGCGAGCGCACGCGCGTGGACGGGCAGGAGGTGCCCGCGTACCACTGGATCATGCGGACGGCCATTGCCGAGTGACAGGTGACCGCCTAAGGGTTCGCTAGGGGTGGGAAAACAGCCGGACCGGCGATTCAATATGAATAGTCGGGTTTGCCGGATGTTTATCCCGCCGGAGAGGTGAGGCATTGATCTAGACGGCCCTTCCCCTTTTGCGAAGCCCCCAGCAGAACGAGAGCCACCGTCCTCAATCAAATGGACGGTGGCTCTCGTTCTTGCTTTTCGAGAAAAAACGCCGCGACGGCCGCCTTTCGGCGGCCGTCGGCGTGTCCTCCGGCATCAGCTGGCGTTCGCGAGCGTGACCCCCGTCCGGCCGCTCCGCCTGGCGGCCGAGCCGACCGCGGCCAGGGTCGCGTCGACCACGTTGGTGTCCACGCCCACGCCCCAGACCGTCGTGCCGTCCACCTTGCATTCGGCGTAGACCGTCGTCTTCATGCTCGTGACGCGCTCGGTGTCGTCGGCCCGGTGCACCGCCCGCACGTCGACGCCCCAGGGCGCCATCGTGACGCCGATGGCCCGCACGGCCTGCTCCTGCTGGCCGTCCATGTGGAGCGTCGCGGTGATCCGGTCGCCCCGCCCCAGGGTGTCGGTCCGGTCCTGGCCGGTGAGGTACTCCTGCTCGAACAGCGCCCAGATCTCGTCGGGCGTCAGCTCGCTGCCCCGTGCCTCCGCCCGGGCCTGGACCAGCCCGGCGAACTCCCGCTGCAGCTCGCGGGGCAGCCGCATCCCGTGCCAGGCGCTCATGACGTACGCGATGCCGCCCTTGCCCGACTGGCTGTTGATCCGCACGATCGCCTCGTACGTGCGCCCGACGTCCTTGGGGTCCACCGGCAGGTACGGCATGCTCCACGGCATCTCGTCGACCTCGACGCCGCTCTCGCCGGCGGCCCGCTCCAGGTCGTCGAAGCCCTTCTTGATCGCGTCCTGGTGCGAGCCGGAGAAGGCGGTGTACACGAGCTCGCCGCCGTAAGGGTGCCGGGGGTGCACAGGGATCTCGTTGCAGAGCTCGACGGTGTCGCGGATCCGGTCGATGTCGGAGAAGTCGATCCCCGGGTCCACCCCGTGGGTGAACATGTTCATGCCGAGCGTCACCAGGCAGACGTTGCCCGCCCGCTCGCCGTTGCCGAACAGACACCCCTCGATGCGCTCGGCCCCGGCCAGCAGCGCCAGCTCGGACGCGGCCACCCCCGTGCCGCGGTCGTTGTGCGGGTGGATGGACAGGCAGACGTGCTCCCTGCGGGAGAGGTTGCGGTCCAGCCATTCGATCTGGTCGGCGAACACCGAGGGCAGGGAGCGCTCCACGGTGGTGGGGAAGTTCAGGATGATCGGGCGGCCGGGGCCGGTCTCCCACACGTCCATGACCGCCTCGCAGACCTCGAGGGCGAAGTCCGCCTCGGTCTCGTTGAACAGCTCGGGCGAGTACTGGTAGCGCAGGTCGCAGTCCGCCAGGTCCCGCTCGGCGTACTTCATCATCAGCCGGGTGCCCTGCACGGCCAGGTCCTTGCACTGGGCGCGGTCCATGTTGAACACCACGCGCCGGAACAGCGGCGCGGTCGCGTTGTAGAGGTGGAAGGTGGCGCGGGGGGCGCCGGCCAGCGCGGTGACCGAGCGCTCGATCAGCTCGTCCCGCGCCGGTACGAGCACCGAGATCCATACGTCCTCCGGGATGCGGTCCTGCTCGATGAGCATCCGGACGAAGTCGTAGTCGTCCTGGCTGGCCACGGGGAATCCGACTTCGATCTCCTTGTAGCCGAGGTCGACGAGCAGCTCGAACATCCGCAGCTTCCGCGCCGGCGACATCGGGTTGGCCAGCGACTGGTTTCCGTCGCGGAGGTCCGTCGACAGCCAGCGGGGCGCCGCCACGATCCTCTTGTCCGGCCAGGTACGGTCGGGCAGGGCCAGCGGGGTGAAGTTCGAATAGCGCTCGACGGGACGGGTCGGGGCCATCGTGAATCTCCTTCGCAGGTCTCATGGTGTGGCTCTAGGAGATCTCCGCACTCAACGTACAAGCGGCGACGGGCCCGCGAACAGGTCGGGGATCATGAGAGTGCCGGTCCTGACCAAGGGATTCCGCAGGGGTATCGAGAGTGCGCGCCCCCGGTATCTTTCGACGCACCCCCCTTCTCCGGCCCCTGCCGGCCCTGCACACTCCGATCATGGCGACTATCGAACCGGCGATCCGGCGAGGCGGTCTGTGTTTCGCGGAGGCGCGGCCTACGGTGCAGTTCATCTTCCTGCTGCGCTTCCTCACCGGCACGGCGCTGTGCGCCTCGGTCGCCGGCGACGACGGCCACCTGGGCAGAACGGTCTGGGGCGCCGCGGCATGGGTGATGATGATCTTCGCCGTCTACCTCTTCAACGGCGTCATGGACGTGCCGGAGGACCGGCTCAACGGCTCACGCAGGCCGATCGTCCGCGGCGACCTGCCGCCGGGCTTCGCCAGCGCGGTCGCGATCGGGGCGGCCCTGCTGTCGCTCGCGGCCGGCTTCGCGCTCGCCCCGCTGATGGGCGGCATGCTCGCCGTCGTGCTGACGCTCGGCTACCTCTACTCGGGACCGCCGTTCCCGCTCAAGCGCAGCTCGGGCGGCACGGTCCTGACCGGAGGCGTGGCCACCCTGCTCACCTACTACGGGGGCGCCTTCTCCTACGCGAGCGAGATCAGGAGCTCGCTGATGCTGGTCGTCTTCGTGCTCGCCGCGTCGCTGTGGACCGCTCTCGTGGGCTCGACGACCAAGGACCTGCCCGACATCGAGGGCGACGCCCGCGCCGGGCGGATGACCTTCGCGGTCATGCACGGCGAGCGCGTCCTGCGGCTGACGATCTGCTGCACGGCGATCGGGCTGGCGCTGGCCTTCGCCGCGGCCGTCCTGCTGCTGAGGCTCCCGCTGTGGCCGTCCGCGCTCGCCATGATCGGCGGCGCGCTGGTCATCACGGTCCTGTGCTTCAAGGGCCGCCGCCGCGAGCCGTACGGCGCCTTCATGGCCACCCAGTACGCGCTGCACGGCCTGGCGATCCTGCCGCTCTTCCTCATCTGACAGGCGGACCGGCCGATCAGACCGCGCAGTCCGCGCCGGACGAGCCGGGCGGGAAGGCCTCCTCCACCCGCCGGCACACCGTCTCGGTCAGCAGGAGCCTGACCGAACCCACGTTCATCTCCAGGTGGACCGGGTCACGCGTGCTGGGCACCGGCACCACGTCCGGCCCCCGCGACAGCAACCAGGCCAGGGCCAGGCGGCCCGTGCTGACGTCCATGTTCGCCGCTTCGGTCTGCAGCCGCCGGAGCATCGCGCCGTTGCGCGGGAGGTTGTGCGGCGAGAACCGGGGATCCGCCCGGCGAGGGTCGGCCGGGCCGAGCCGCGAGGGCGACAGGCTACGCCCGGTCAGGAAGCCGCGGCCCAGCGGCCGGCCTGCCAGCACGCCGATCCCGAGCTCGCGCGCCACCGGCAGCTGGTCGAGCTCGACCGTACGGTGCCAAAGGGAGTATTCCATCGCCAGGGCGGCCACCGGATGGACCGCGTGCGCCCGGCGGAGCTCGTCCCCCGTCACCCCCGCCAGGCCGACGTGGCGGGCCTTGCCCGCGGTCACCAGGTCCGCCAGCTGGTGGGCGGTCTCCTCGACCGGCACGGACGGCTCCTCGTGGCTCGCGATGTAGAGGTCGACGTAGTCGACGCCCAGGCGCTTCAGCGAGGCGTCGCACGACTGCGCCAGCTCGCCGCAGCCGGTGCCGCGCCGGACGGTCCGCGTCGCCAGGAGCACATCGTCGCGCCAGGGCCGGACGGCCTCGCCGACGAGCCGCTCGACCTCCCCGTCGGCGTGGTCGTCGGACATGTCGAGCAGCGTCACGCCCACGTCGAGGACGTAGTGGATCAACGCCAGGGACTCCGAGCGGTCCACGTCGCCGTACACACCTGAGAGGGCCAGACACCCGAAGCCCAGACACGAGGTGATCAGCCCCGCATCGCCCAGCCTTCTGCTGTCCACGACACTCCCCTCCATTTGGCCGTCACGTAATACATACGATCTGCGGGCCGCGATTGTGTCACAACCCCTATCCCCCCTGCGGGCGGATGAATAAGGGGAGAATCTTTCCCGTTTAAGCCGCCTGACACAGAACGCAACGACCAGTTATACACCCAGTTAATGGAGCTGCCCACCGCGCGGACTCCGCGCGGTGGGCAGGATCTGGGAGGGGTTAGCGGACGGCCGGGCTCAGCTCCAGATCGGTGGGAAGATCCGATCTCTGAGTGATTCCGAGCTTGCGATAGATGCGCGTCAAGTGCTGTTCCACCGTGCTCACCGTGATGAACAGCTTGGCCGCGATCTCCCGGTTGGTGTAGCCGACCGAGGCCAGGCCGGCGACCCGGCGCTCGGCGTCGCTGAGGATCGCCACGACCTTGCTGATCTCCGCGTTCTGCCCGTCGCCGGCGGAGGAGCCGTCACCGGCCAGCGCCTGGCTCAGCGGCTGGGCGCCGCACTCCTGCGCGAGGATGCGCGTACGGCTGGCGATGATCCCCGCCCTGCGGAACTCCCCGACGCTGTGGAACGCCTCGGTGAGCTCGAACAGCGACCGGGCCAGCTCGTAGCGGTCGCCGCAGGCCTGCAGCCGGTCCGTGGACTGCCGCAGCAGCATGGGCCGGTGCCGGAGCTCGCTCGTGGCGGCCATCAGGCGCAGCGCGATGCCTTGCGTACGGGAGGCCATGGGGCCGCAGCGCGACAACTGCTCCTCGACCAGGGAACGGGCCTCGTCGTGCTCGCCCATCCGGATGAGCGCCTCGGCCGCGTCGGCACGCCAGGCGATGAAGCCCGGCGTGTCCATCTCCCACTCGCCCATGAGCTCGCCGCAGAAGCGGAAGTCCCGCAGCGCCGCCGCCGGATGGTCCACGGCCAGGTGGTAGCGCCCGCGGGCGTGCAGGTAGTGCAGCCCGAAGCGGGTGCGCAGCATGGCCTCCGGGACCACGGTGTTGACCTGGGCGAGCGCCTGGTCGTACTGCCCCATGGCCGTGCTGGCCAGCATCAGGTTGGCCAGCGGGGAACCCACGGTCACGCCCCAGCTGGCCGGCGGGATGAGCTCCAGGGCCAGACGCGCGGACGAGGCCGCGGTCTCCAGGTCGCCGCGCCGCATGGCGATCTCGGCGCGGATCGCGGTGAGCCGGGCCCGGCGGGCCGGCGCGCTGCGGGACTGCGCCTCCTCGATGAAGGCGTCGCACCACGGCGCCGCCTTGTCCGGCCAGCCGCCGTAGGTGAGCGCGAGCAGCGAGCTCTCCACCGTGTCCATGGACATCTCGTCCAGGCGGGAGCTGTGCAGGATCCGCTCCACCGTGGCCAGGGTGCGCTCGCGAGGACCGCGGGTGAGCACCGAGGTCAGAGCGTTGATCGCCTCCAGCCGCCGGCTCACCCGCACCGGCAGGACGGCCTCCTTGTTCTGCTCGGTGGTCGCCCGGTTGACGTGGGCGAGCAACGGCGGCGCCGAGGCGCGCAGCCACAACCGGGTGCCGACGAGCTCGGCCACGGTCTGCGGCTCGGTGTCGCCGCTCTCCTTCAGGTGTTCGAGCACCTGGCAGGCGTCGTCCACCTTGCCGTGCCAGAGCAGCGCCCTGGCCAGGACGACCGCGTCGCTGCCGCGCAGGGTGCCGTTGTGCAGGGCGTCGGTCAGCTCGGCGATGTGCTCGGCCGGGGTGCTGGGGTTGATGCGCCACTCCGCGCGCATCAGGAGCGTGGCGATGGTCGTACGCCGCCGCTCGTCCGTGCAGCAGCGCCAGGCGAGCTTGAGATAGTCGACGGCCTCGTCCACGAACCCGTCGTCCAGCCGGTGCAGCGCCGCGGCCTCCAGCACGGGGACGGCCCACGGCAGGTCGGTGGCGTCGGCGCCGACCAGGTGCTCGGCTATCGCGACGTCGTCGGCCGCCTCCAGGTGCAGCAGCTCGGCGGCCCTGCGGTGCACGCTGCGCCGCAGCTCGTCGCCCAGCTCGGCCAGCACCGTCTCCCTGGCGATCTCGGCCCGGTAGTGGCCCGACTCCAGCAGCCCGGCGGTCTCCAGCCAGCGGGTGGCCTGGGCGACCGTCGTGCCGTCCGCGTCGACCAGGCGCTGCAGGAGCGCCGGGTCGTCCAGCACCGCGAGCCAGCCGGCGACCTGCAGGAGCGCGGGGTCGGCCCGGTGCAGGCAGGACAGCACGGCCTCGCCGTAACGCTCGGCGGGGGCGCCGCCGCTCGTCCCGAAGTCCTCGATCAGGCCCCTGAGCAGGAGCGGGTTGCCGCCGCTCAGCGCGTACCAGTCCGGGGCCACGGCTTCGGCCGCCGCCTCGCCCACGTGCTCGGCCGCCATGCTCACCACCGCGTCGTACGACAGCGGCGCCAGCCGCACGGCCGTGCAGTGCGGCTGGCGCAGCATCTCGGTGGCGAAGAAGCCGTGGGTGTGCGGCCGGTAGTCGGTCTGGCCGAACACCGCCATGAGCGGGGAGTATCTGGCCCTGCGGACGAGGTAGGACAGGCAGAGCAGCGAGGCCCTGTCGGCGAGGTGGACGTCGTCGACGACGATCACCAGCGGGTGGCGCTCGGCGAGCGAGAGCAGCACCGCGGACAACGAGTGGACGATCTGGGCGTCCACCTGTTCAAAGCTCTCCCCCTTCGCGGGGGAGGCCATCTGCGCGCCCTCTCGCAGCAGGTCCGCCGCGAGCGCGCGTACGTCTTCCTGTAGCGGCGCGTTCTGGAAGAGCTGGCCGAGCACGCCCAGCGGCAGGTCGCTCTCCGCCCGGGTGGCGGTGGCCACCAGCGGCAGCGCGCCGTGCTCCAGAGCCTGCTCGGCGAAGGCGTGCAGGAGCTCGCTCTTGCCCGTCGCAACGACTCCCGTCACCATTGCGACCCGGCCCTTGCCGCCCACGGCCTCGGCGAGGAGACCTTGCATGGAGGCCATGGCGGTGTCTCTTTCGTACAGCCCCATGTTGGACACCCCTTTTAGAAAGGCAATTTCCGGCCGGAAGGGGTTCTGAGGTCCAAGGAGCCATTCAGCTCTTTTTTCGGCTTCGCATTCACGATCCGCCGGACTTGCCGCATGACCCTCAACCTCTTCCGTATCCGGTTATGGGTTGACGGTCATCACGTTAGGTGTCAGTTCGGGGTGCCCACAATATGGCTTATCCTTAATAACGTCCGCCGCTCCACACGGACCAGTCCGTCTCCAACTTTCGGACCAACGGGCGGTCCGAGTCGATCGGCCGGGCGGTCGACTCGGTGCGGCGCCTCGGTGCGGCACCAGGCCCTGGGCCACCGTCCGCGGCCCCGCGACCCAGGGGTGGGCTGGGGTCCAGCGAAGCGCTTGAATCATTTATTACCCACGCGTCAACATGACCGAGCAGCGCCAATGCGAGCCGTGCTCATGTCGATCTGGGCCTTACCGACCGCGGCGGCTTCACATCTCACAAACGACCCCTATTGGACGGTGAGCACAAGATCGACCCCGCCTCCCCAGCCCTGGAGCCCCCCGCCGAGCCGCCACAAGATAGGGCACCCTAAGTCACGAAATATTGACATTCCTACGTCGCAGGCGTTCCCACTGGTCACAGGGCTCGCGGGCCGGAGCGCAGCCCCGCGGCGCATCGGGGCCTATGTTCATACAGTTGCCTACTCATCAGTGTTGACCCAAGATGTAAGCATTCGTGCATTTCCAAGGGGACATGGTGGGAGAAATTGCGCAAAGGGACGAGCATGATGCCACGGGGACGGCGAATCTTATCGAGGAGTGTCGAGCCGACATACTGAGCAAGTACGAGCAGGGACTGGCCTCGATCGGCAGCGTACTGATCAGGGATCAGCACACGAAAGCCCAGGTCATGGCTAACGCGGGCGAGATCCTGACGGAGATGGCCGGCACGCTGCGAGCAGGCCGCTTACTCGACGACGAGACGTCCCGTTTCCTGTCCTGGGACATCGGCGTGTCCAGAGCGTCCGCCGGTATCCATCCGAGAGAATCCCTCCTGGCCGCGTCGGTCTTCTTCCGCGCCGCATTCACTACTCTCAGTCACCGACTTCAGGACGACACCCAGGCCGCACGGCTGCTCAGGCTTGTGGTGACGGCTCTCGAACAGAGCATCTCCCTGCGCATCAGGGAGGCCTCCAGCAGCTACACCGGATTCTTGCTGAACCAGGTGACCGAGGCGCAGATGGCCGAGCGCCGCCGGATCGCCAGGGAGTTACACGACCGCATCGGCCACAGCCTCAGCGTCGCCCAGCGCCAGCTGGAGCTGTCGAACCTCTACCGGCCGTCCGAGCCGGCCAAGGCGCTGGCCAAGCTGGAAATGGCGCAGCAGGCCATCCAGGAGACGATGTGCAGCCTGCGCCAGGTGACCTCCGACCTCCACCCTCCCGACGGGAGGACCCTGGAGAAGGGACTGCTCGGCTACCTGGACGTGATCGGGACCGACGACGTACAGGTCGAGCTCGTCGTCAACGGCGACCAGAGCTGGGCGCCCCCGATCGTCAGCGAGGAGTGCCTCCTCATCCTGCGCGAAGCGGCCCGCAACGCGCTCACCCACGGAGACCCTTCGACCATCTTCATCAGGATCGACGTCGCGCCGCACGAGCTGATCGCCTCGGTGATCGACGACGGCCGCGGCTTCGACCCGAGCCAGCAGGCGCCCAAGGGCAGCCTGGGCCTGTCCTCCATCCGGGAACGCACCCAGCTGCTCGGCGGCACGGTCAACATCGTGAGCGAACCCGGCAAGGGGGCAAGGGTCGACCTCGCGGTGCCCATCCAGAGGCGACCCGATGATCAGGAGTGAGCAACCGACCACAGTGGCCATCGTGGACGACCACGCGCTCTTCCGCGAGGGCCTCAGGGAGATCCTGGAGTCTCAGGAGGGGCTGGTCGTGGTGGGCGAGGCCGGCACCTCCAGCGGCGCGCTCAAGATGGTGGCCGACAAGAAGCCGGACATTCTCCTGCTCGACGTGGAGATCCCCGGCGACTCCGCCACCGACACCGTGACCCGCCTGCGCATCCAGTCACCGAACACGCAGATCATCATCCTGAGCATGTACGACGGACCGCAGCTGCTGCACCGGCTCCTGGCCGCCGGCATCCGCGGATACCTGCTGAAGAGCGTCCACTGGCACGAGCTGGTGTCGGCCATCCGCAGCGTGCACGACGAGCCGGAACGGGTCGTGCTCGCCGTCTCCCGCGAGAGCCTGGCCCAGATGGAGAGCTCACCGTCCGAGGTGCTGACGAGCAAGGAGCGGGAGGTCCTCGAGCTGGCCGCGCAGGCGCTCAGCAACCGGCAGATCGCCGCCCGCATCAACACCACGGAAGCCACGGTGAAGCGCCACCTGCGCAACATCTTCGTCAAGCTCGGGGCCGCCTCGCGCATCGACGCCGTCAACCGGGCGATCGATGCCTCACTGATCACACCATCACGGACACGATCCGACAATTAACCCTAAATCGCCATATATCTGTATAAATCAGACCCCCTTCCCGGGGTAGGTTCACCCCGCAACCGTCTCCGGAGAGCCCGAGAAGAAGCGCCCGAACATTTTCTTCCGCGAAGGCCCTGCCTAGCGTGGAATTGTGAACACCAATGCATTCATCGGGAGCATCCTCCCGCCGTGGGTGGTGGCGGTCGACACGTTCGACGACCACGACGCGGTGCTCTTCCCTGCGGAAGAAGAGGTGATCAGCCGATCGGTGGAGAGCCGGCGCAAGGAGTTCGCCACGGCACGCATGTGCGCCAGGACCGCAATGGGGCTGCTCGGCCTGCCCGAGCAGCCCATCCTGCCCGGCGTGCGCGGCGAACCTCAGTGGCCGACGGGCTTCGTGGGCAGCATCACCCACTGCGCCGGTTACCGCGGCGCCGTCCTCAGCCCCGGCACCGACACCATCACGATCGGCATCGACGCCGAGCCCAACCAGCCGCTGTCGTACGGCGTCCTGGAAGCGGTCTCCCTGGCTGAGGAGCGCAAGTCGCTGAGCGCGCTCGCCGCCGACTACCCGGACGTCGCATGGGACCGCCTGCTGTTCTCGGCGAAGGAGTCGGTCTACAAGGCCTGGTTCCCGCTGGCGAAGCGGTGGCTCGACTTCGAGGACGCGATCCTCACCTTCAACCCGGTGCAGGGCACGTTCTCCGCCCGGCTCCTGGTGACCGGGCCGCAGGTGGAGGGCCGGCAGCTGATGGGCTTCTCCGGCACGTGGAAGGCCCAGGACGGTCTCATCGTCACCGCCATCGTCAAGGCCAGCGGTCCTGCCACCCGCCGCCACCGCGCGGCGCACAGGCGCCCCGCTACCCAGCCCGTCAAGGCCTGACCCGGCCGGACGGCGCGGCCCACTCCTGCCGCGCCCGATTCCGTACCTCCGGCCGGGTACCGGCGTGTCGCGCGCCCTCCTCTCTCCGCGACCGCGAGGCGCGTGAACCGCTCCCGCTCCGACGCGTGAGGACCCACCGACGCGAAAGCCCGGCACAGAGGCCGGGCATGCGATTGACGGTGGCGTTCAGACGACCCGCCACCGTCACGAGGATTCGAGGTCAGCTGTCCTTGGCCGTCCAGCGGAACGTCTTCAGGCACAGCAGCAGCGCGCCGACGCACCAGGCGCCGAGCACGAGGGCGGTCATCGGGAGCTGCCACGAGCCGGAGGGCTCCAGCGCCGCCGCGTGTTCCGGCAGGAACACCGATCGCATGCCCTGAGTGATCCACTTGAGTGGGAACAGCGACGCGAAGAACTGGAGAATGCCCGGCACATCCGAGAAGGGCATGAAGACGCCGGAGCAGAACTGCACGATGAGGAACGGCAGCGTGATCACCGCGTTGGCCCCGCGCGTCGACTTCGGCAGGCTGCCGGCCGCGATGCCCAGGAGCGCGCAGGCCGTACCACCCAACAGCAGGACCCAGGTGAACGTCAGCCACCGGTCGAAAGAGGTGGGCACCTGGATGCCGAACAGCAGCACTCCCACCGTGACCAATATGGCCACCTCGGCGACCATGCACACCAGGACCTGGATGACCTTCCCGCCGAAATACGCCATCCGTGGCAGCGGCATGCCGTAGAGCCTCTTCAGGGTTCCGTCATGGCGTTCCAGGGCGATGTTGATGCCCAGGTTCTGGAAGGACGTGCCCATCACGCCGGCGCCGATCATGCCGGCCGTGAGGATCTGGGCGCCCGTGATCCCGGCGATGGCCGGCTTGTTGATCTGCATCGCGCCGAGCAGCATCAGCATGATCGCCGGGAGCGAGAAGATGACGATGAACTGGCTCTTGGTGCGGAAGAAGCTCCTGAGCTCCAGCCCGCCGCGCTTGAGCGCCAGGCCCCAGGCGCCGGGCAGGCTCACCGAGCTCGCGGCGGGGATGCGAGTCGTCGGTCTCGACATCGTGGTTGTCACGGCTGGTCTCCGATCAGGCCGAGGTAGATGTCTTCGAGGGTCGGCCGGGTCACGGCCAGCTCCGGGATCTCCCCCTCGAACTGGCGGCCCAGCTCGGCGACGACCTGCGTGGGCGTCGCCGTCTTCACGCTGCGCTCCCCGTCCGGGCCGGCCCAGCTGACGGTGGCCATCGCCTGCGCGCGGCCGGCCAGCGTGGCCGGCTCCCCCAGCGCGACGACCTTGCCCCCCACGATCACTCCCACCCGGTCGGCCAGCGCCTCGGCCTCGTCCAGGTAGTGCGTGGTCAGCAGGATGGTGGTGCCCTCGTCGGCCAGCTGCGAGATCAGGTCCCAGAACTGGCGGCGCGCCACGGGGTCGAACCCCGTGGTGGGCTCGTCCAGGAAGACCAGCTCGGGATTGCCCACGACGCCGAGCGCCACGTCGACCCTGCGCCGCTGGCCGCCGGAGAGGTGGCGGGTGCGGACGTCGGCCTTGCCGGTGAGCCCGACGAGCTCGATCACGTGGTCGGGGTCGCGCGGGCTCGGGTAGTAGGTGGCGTAGTGGTGCACCATCTCCCGGACGGTCATCTCCGCGGCGTCGGTGGCCGACTGCAGCACGATGCCGAGTCTGGCGCGCCAGGCCCTGCCGGCCTGGCCGGGGTCCTCGCCGAGCACGCTGATGTCGCCGGCGTCGCGGCGGCGGTGCCCTTCGAGGATCTCAACAGTGGTCGTCTTGCCTGCGCCGTTGGGGCCGAGGAGCGCGAACACCTCACCCCTGGCGATGTCCAGGTCGACGCCGTCTATGGCGACCACGTCGCCATATCGCTTGCGCAGCTCACGTACCCGCACCGCTGTATCGCTCATACCCATCAGGGTTGGGGATCGGCTCCGCCACCGACACCCCTATTTAGGGTTTCACCTGGTCAAACGTCTAAGCCGCAGGTCGGACCCCAAATCAAGGAGCTGACCCCCTATCAACCGTTCGGAGGATGTCGGAAGTCGCGGCCACCGATGATTCTGTAAACATGACAGTCATCGAAATCGAGGGCATGAGTAAGAGCTACCGAGGCAAGCAGGTTCTCGAGAGCGTATCCCTGAAGGTGGAAAAGGGCGAGATCTTCGGGATCGCCGGCCCCAACGGCGCGGGCAAGACCACGACCGTGGA
The DNA here is from genome assembly GCF_040680035.1 of Nonomuraea sp. NPDC052116. Lineage (NCBI taxonomy): Bacteria > Bacillati > Actinomycetota > Actinomycetes > Streptosporangiales > Streptosporangiaceae > Nonomuraea > Nonomuraea sp. NPDC052116. Next base: position 346,167 of record NZ_JBFAWA010000010.1, read on the forward strand.
GTGCATGGCGGGCCTGCGGCAGCGCGACGGCGGTGTGCTGCGCGTGCTGGGACTCGACCCGCAGACCGACCGGCGCCGGCTCCTTCCGCGTGTCGGCGTGCAGCTGCAGGAGGCGGCGCTGCCGGACGCGCTCAAGGTGGGCGAGGCGCTGAAGATGTATGCCTCTTTCTACGAGAAGCCCGCCGACTGGAGGGCGCTCATGGACGAGTGGGGGCTGACCGAGCGGCAGCGCTCCAGCTTCAGGAGCCTGTCGGGCGGCTGGAAGCAGCGCCTGTTCATCGCGCTGGCCCTGGTCGGCAACCCGGAGGTCGTCTTCCTCGACGAGCTCACCACCGGCCTGGACCCCTCGGCCCGCCGCATGACGTGGGGCCTGGTCCGCGAGATCCGCGACCGCGGGGTGACCGTCGTGCTGGTCACCCACTTCATGGACGAGGCCCAGGCGCTGTGCGACCGCATGGCGATCATCGACCAGGGCCGCGTCATCACCCACGGCACCCCGGGCGAGCTGAAGGCCCAGGGCCGTACCGAATCGCTCGAGGACGCGTACTTCGCTCTGACGGGAGGGCAGGCGGCATGAGAGGCATCACTCAGGTCATCGCGGTCGAGCTCAAGCTGATCGCACGGGACCCCATGTCGGCGTTCTTCGCGCTGGCCTTCCCCGCGATCATGCTCTGGGTCAAGCTGCGCAACGGCGGATCCCTTCCCAGCGGGCTGTCGCTGGCGGACGCCAACGTGCCGATGCTGACCACGTTCGTCATCGGCATGGCCGCGCTGGTCATCCTGCCGGCCACGGTCGCCCAGTACCGGGAGCGCCTGGTGCTGAAGCGGCTGCGGGCCACGCCGGCCTCGCCCGGCATGCTGTTCGGCGCCCAGTGGGTCGCTCACATGCTGCTGGCCGTGTTCGGCACGGCGCTGCTGGTGGCCATCGGCTTCTTCGTCTACGGCGCGTCGGCCCCCGCCAACGTGGGCGGCGTGGTCGTGGCGTGGCTCCTGGCCGCGCTGAGCCTCAGCGCCATCGGCTTCCTGCTCGGCGCGGTGGTGCCCTCCGGCCGCGGCGCGACCGTGATCGGGCTGAGCCTGTTCTTCCCGATGGTCTTCATCTCCGGCGCCATCATCCCCCGCGAGAGCATGGGCGGTTCGATGCGGGCGATCGGTGACCTGACCCCCATGGCGCCCGCCGTCCAGGCCATCCGCGCCGGCTGGGAGGGCAGCGCGATGTCCCCGATCTCGCTGGCCGTCATGCTCGGGATCTGCCTCGTCGCCGGCGGTGTCGCCATCAAGGCCTTCCGGTGGTGAGCAGCGTCGACCGTGAAGGGCCGGGGCCGGTGGTCACCTCCACCGGCCCCGGCCCTTCACGATGGGACCGGGTCTGGCCCTATCTGCCCTACCTGTTCATCCTGCTTCCGGCCGGTTTCTCCCTGCTGCAGAACTGGCGGCCGGACACGCTGGTCCTGGCGCTGTTCGCGATGGCCTGGCACTGGTTCATGGTCGGCGCGCACCCGGAGTGGATCAAGCACCACCTCGTCGCGCTCGTCTACTTCGCCGTCCTGCTCGCCGCCATCGGGGCGCTGGTCAGCATCGACTCGGTGTTCACGGTGGCCGGCCCGGCGGTGTTCATCCAGTCCTTCGCGCTGCTGCCCCGCTGGTGGGCCTACGCCGGGGTGGTCGCGACCGCGGGGGTGCTGGTCTCGATGCGGCCGGAGGCCGGGCGGAGCCCGGGCCAGATGCTCTTCTCGTTCCTGGTGGCCGCGCTGGTCGCCTCCGCGGTCGGCCTGGTCGTCCAGACCATCTCCGACCAGAACGAGAGCCGCAGGGTGATGATCGCGCAGCTCCAGGAGACCGGCGCGCGGCTGGCCGCCCTCGCGGCCGAGAACGCGAACCTGCAGGCCCAGCTGCTGACCAAGGCCCGCGAGGCCGGAGTGGTCGGGGAGCGGCAGCGGCTGGCCAGGGAGATCCACGACACGATCGCCCAGGGTCTGGCCGCCATCGTCACCCAGGTGGAGGCCGCCGAGGAGGCGCTCGACGACGTCAAGGCGGCTCGTGCCCGCCTTGACACGGTTCGCATGCTGGCCAGGGACAGCCTGAAGGAGGCCCGCCGGTCGGTGCAGGCCCTGCGCCCCGCGCCGCTGGCCGAGTCGCAGCTGCCGGCCGCGCTCCAGGACGTCTCCGGCAAGTGGTCGCAGGCCAGCGGCGTGGCCTCGTCCCTGGAGGTCACGGGCGAGGCCCGGCCGCTGCACGCGGAGGTGGAGATCACCCTGCTGCGGGTGGCGCAGGAGGCGCTGGCGAATGTCGCCAAGCACGCTTCCGCCGGACGAGTTGCCCTCACTCTGTCGTACATGGAAGATGTCGTGGTGCTGGACGTACGCGACGACGGAGCCGGTTTCGCCCCCGAGGCACCGGGCCTGCTGGCCGCGCCCGCCTCCGAGGCGGGCGGTTTCGGCCTCCTGTCCATGCGCCAGCGCGTGACCAGGCTGGCGGGCGACTTCCAGATCGAGTCGGCCCCCGGCGAGGGCACCGGCATCTCCGCCGCCGTCCCCGCCATCCCCGCCGAAACGGGCCTCGAGCCATCCGACCGATCCAGAAACGCCGGGTGAGACATGCCGATTCGGCTGATCATCGTGGACGATCATCCGGTCGTCCGCGACGGGCTGCGCGGAATCTTCACCGACGACGAGTTCGAGGTGGTCGGGGAGGCGGGTGACGGGTTCGAGGCGCTGGCCGTGGTGGAGCGCACCAATCCCGACATCGTGCTCACCGACCTGCGCATGCCGAGGATGAAGGGCGCGGAGCTCATCCGCCGGCTGCGCGAGCAGGCGCCCGACGTCCGCGTGCTCGTGCTGACCACGTTCGACGACGACGTGGACGTGCTGCCGGCCATCGAGGAGGGGGCGACCGGCTACCTGCTCAAGGACACCCCGCGCGCCGAGCTGCGCCGCGCCGTGCAGGCGGCGGCGCGCGGCGAGACCGTGCTGTCCCCCTCCGTGGCCGGCGTGCTGACGCAGAAGTTGCGCGCGCCGCGCCAGCAGCCTCTCAGCCGCCGCGAGCTGGAGGTCCTGTCGCTCATCTCCCGGGGCGCCACCAACCGCGACGTGGCCAAGCGGCTGTTCATCACCGAGGCCACCGTGAAGACGCACCTGCTGCACATCTTCGCCAAGCTCGAGGTCAACGACCGTGCGGCCGCCGTCGCCGCCGCCTACGAGACGGGCCTGCTCAGGCCGGGCGCCGACAGCTGATTAAGGGCGCCTAGGGGTGTGCCGCCCCTCCGGCCGCTTCGTACCGTGGAACAGGCGGCCGTTCCATCTCTACCCGAGGGCACCTTTCCCGCCCCGGACGCGACGAGTCAAGCGGTGTGTCAAACATGGCCACCGCATTTCCTTTTCCCCTGATGAATTCTTTCGCGTGCCGCCGAATCGGTTCCTGGAGATCGTCCGGAAGGATTTGGAGATGAGCTCATGAACACGCTTGCCCTGGCCGACCCGAGGGCCGAGCTGGAGATCGTCGGCGGCAAGGGGGAGTCCCTGGCGCGCCTGGCCAGGGCTCGGCTGCCCGTGCCGGCGGGTTTCCACGTCACCACCGGCGCCTACCGCGACTTCGTGGCCCGCCATGGTCTGCGCGAGGCGATCCTGTCCGGGGACGCCGAGGAGATCCAGGCGCTGTTCGCCGGGTGCGAGATCCCGCCGGAGATCGCCGAGGACATTCTGGCCTCGTACGCCGCGCTGGGCGAGGACGCCGCCGTGGCCGTCAGGTCGTCGGCGACCGCGGAGGACCTGCCGGGGATGTCGTTCGCCGGACAGCAGGACAGCTATCTCAACATCCGCGGCGCCGAACAGCTCCTGGACGCGGTCAGGCGCTGCTGGGCCTCGCTCTGGACCGACCGGGCGATCGCCTACCGCGACCGCCACGACATCCCTCGGGACCAGGTGGCCATCGCCGTCGTCGTCCAGGAGCTGGTCCCCGCCGACGCCGCGGGCGTGCTGTTCACCGAGGACCGGGTCTCCCCCCACGACCGGCTGACCATCAACGCCGCATGGGGTCTGGGCGAGGCGGTCGTCGGCGGCCTCGTCACGCCCGACACGATCACCGTCGACCGCGCCGGCCTCACGGTCGTCGAGGAGCACATCGCGTCCAAGGCCGTCATGACCGTGCGCACCCCGGACGGCACCCGGGAGGAGCCCGTCCCGGACGCCAGGCGCGACGAGCCGGTCCTGACCTCGGCGCAGGCGACCCGGCTGGCCGAGCTGGGCCTGGCGATCGAGGAGCTGTACGGCCGCGCGATGGACATCGAGTGGGCCCTGCACGACGGGCGCCCGCACATCCTCCAGGCCAGGCCGATCACCGGCCAGCGCGAGGTGTGGAACGACTCGCTCAAGGGCGACTACCTGTGGACCAACGGCAACCTGGGCGAGGCCATCCCCAGCGTCATGACGCCGTGCACCTGGTCGCTCGTGCAGGCGTTCATCGCCGAGATCATGGTCGTCGGCGACCTCGGCGGCCACCCCATCTGCGGCAACATCGGCGGCCGCGTCTACATGAACATGAGCCTGACCGCCTCGCTCGGCAGGGCGCTCGGCATGACCAAGAAGATCAAGGACTCCCAGGAGCCGATCTACGGCAGGCTGCCGGAAGGTGTGGGGACCCCGCTGCTGCCGATGTCGCGCTGGCAGACCCTCAGAGCGGCCAGGCCGATGGCGGGCGGCCGGCGCGAGATCCAGAAGCTCGTGGAGCGGATCCCCGAGTACATAGCGGACGCGCCCCGCCGCACGGAGGAGCTCCGCGCCATGATCGCCGAGAGCGACGACCTGGTCGCGCTCTGGCAGAGCGAGATCGAGCCCAGGTTCGACGAGTGCAACCGCATGCTGGCCGCCGCGGCCCGCCAGGACGCCGGCTCGCTGGTCTACCTCGGCGCCCGGCTGACGAAGCTGGTCGGGGAGGCGGACGCCACCGTGCTGATGTCCGGCATCCAGGCCCGGGACGGCCGGCTGGAGAGCCTCGGCCCGCTGCTCGGGCTGGCCCGGCTCAAGCGCGGCGAGATCTCCCGCGAGGAGTACGTCCGCAGGTACGGGCACCGCTGCCCGGACGAGTTCGAGGTCTCGGCCGCCCGGCCGGTGGAGGACCCGGCGTGGATCGACGAGCAGCTCGCCGGCCTCACGGTCGACCCCACCGAGCTGCTCGAACGCCAGGAGGCGGCGAGCACGGCGGCCTGGCGGCGCTTCCGCGAGCGTCACCCGAGGCAGGCCGAGAAGTTCCGCCGCCAGATCGACCGCTGGGAGGCGATCGTCCGCTCCCGCGAGGAGACGCGGTCGGAGATGATGCGCGGCTTCTGGATGGTGCGCGACTTCGTCCTGCGTGCCGGCGAGGTGACCGGGCAGGGCGACGATCTGTTCTTCCTGACGGTCGAGGAGATCCTGGGCGTGCTGCGCGGCTGGAACCGGCCGCTGTCGTACGTCGCCAGGCGGCGGGCCACGTACGAGCTGTACAAGGCGCTGCCGCCGTACCCGGGCATCATCCGCGGCCGGTTCGACCCCGAGCGGTGGGCCGCGGACCCGCACCGGCGCGGCGACGTGTTCGACGCCGAGGACACGGCGGCGCCCCCGTCGCAGACCATCAGCGGCTTCCCCGGCGCGGCCGGCGTGGTCGAGGGGACCGCCCGGGTGCTGGCGTCGGTGGCGGAGGGCGACCGGCTGGGCGAGGGCGAGATCCTCGTGACGACCGTGACGAACGTGGGCTGGACGCTGCTCTTCCCGCGCGCGGCGGCGGTCGTCACCGACGTCGGCGCTCCCCTGTCGCACGCCGCGATCGTCGCCCGTGAGCTGGGGATCCCCGCCGTCGTCGGCACCAGGAACGCCACGATGCTGGTGCGGGACGGCGACCGGATCCGCGTCGACGGCAGCAAGGGCAGCGTCGAGGTGATCGGCGAGTCGGCGCGGGAGCGGGAGGAGGCGCTCGTCCTGAGCTGAGGCCACACGGAAGGCGCCGGGCTCTCCAGGAGCCCGGCGCCTTCGTGGTGTTCGGCCCGGTTTCAGCGGGTGGCGGTGAGCAGCCGCATCCCGAGCGGCAGGTCGAGCAGCCTGCCGGGGGTCAGGTCGGCCTCCTCCAGGAGCGCGCGGTACTCCGCCTCGGTGCGCTCCCGTCCCCCGGTCATCACCATCATGTGCAGGTCGTACGCGAGCGGCAGGTACGAGTCCTGGCCGACGACCCGTTCGACGACGAGCAGCTCGGCCCCCGGCTCCATCGCCTTGGCGCAGTTGGCCAGCAGGACGGCGCAGCGCTCGTCGTCCCAGTCGTGCAGGATGCGCGAGAGCACGTAGACGTCGCCGCCCTCCGGCACGGCGTCGAACAGGTCGCCGCCGACCAGCTCGCACCTGTCCAGCACGCCCATCCGCGCCAAGTGCGCGGGCGCGGCCTCGACCACGTCCGGCACGTCGAACAGCACGCCGCGCGCCGCGGGGCTGCTCCGCAGGACCGTGGCCAGCAGGGCGCCGGTGCCGCCGGCCAGGTCGACCACCCGGCGCGCGCCGGAGAAGTCGTAGGCGTCGGGGACGCCGCGGAAGAACGAGGCGCCCGCCGCCATTCCCCGGTTGAAGACGGCCGCCTTGCCCGGGTCGCCGGCCAGGTGCGCGAAGACGGGCTCGCCGTGGACGTGCTCGAACGCCGGCTCCCCGGTGCGGACCGCGTGCGCCAGGCCGTCCCAGGCGGAGGCGAAATAGTCCTCGCCGTAGAGGGTGGCCAGCGGGCCCAGCGCGTCGCCGCGCAGCTGCGCCCCCATCGGGGTCAGCCCGTACCTGTTGTCGCCGTCGGCGTCGGCCAGGCCCACGCCGGCCAGCAGCCGTAGCAGGCGGTGCAGCGCGTCCGGGTGCGCGCCGACCTCCTCGGCGATCTCCTCGGGGGCCAGGCGCCGCCCGTCGAGCACGTCCGCGACACCCAGGCGCACCGCGGCGAAGGTCGCCTGCGCCACCCATCCTCCGGTGAGGATGCGCATCAGATCCTGCTCCATCGAATCCTTCCTCAGGGTGTGGACGGCCACGCGGTGGCGACGGCGCGGGACAGCTCCGCGATGACGTCGCCCTGCCGCGGCACGAGGTAGAAGTGGTCGCCCTCCATCACGCGGACGGCGAATCGGTCCCTGGTGAGCTCGCCCCATCGCGCCGCCTGCCCGGCGGTCACCTCGGGGTCGTCGCTCCCGAGCAGCGCGGTGACGGGGCAGGCGAGCACGCCGCCCGGCCGGTGCCGGTAGGTCTCGTCGACCCGGTAGTCATTGCGTACGGCGGGCAGGGCCAGCTCGCGGATGTCCGGATCGTCCATGAGCTCCCGGTCCACGCCGCCGAGCCGGACCAGCTCGTCCACCAGCTCGTCGTCGGAGCGGGCGTGCGTGTCGCCGGGGCGGTGCTCGTGAGGGGCGTGCCGGCCGGAGGCGAACAGGTGCGTCACGCCTCTGCCCCTGGCCTCCAGCACGCGGGCCACCTCGTACGCGATCAGCGCCCCCATGCTGTGCCCGAACAGCGCCACCGGCCGGTCGAGCAGCGGCGCCATGGCGTCGGTGACGAGCTTGGCGAGGTGGACGGCGTCGTCCACGAGCGGGGCGGCGCGATGATCGCCGTGTCCCGGGTACTGCACGGCGCGTACCTCGACGGAGTGCGGCGCGTCCCCGTGCCAGCTCCGGTAGAAGCTCGCGGAGCCGCCCGCGTGCGGGAAGCAGAACAGCCGCAGCCCGGCGTACGGCCTGGGCCGGTAACAGTGGAACCAGTTCATGTGAGCTCCGCGGCGGACAGGGGTCGTGGTGCCGTCTGGACCAGCAGTTCGGGCCGGCCGATCGCGGCGGTGGCGTCGAGCCAGAGGCGGCTGAGCGTCAGGTGGTACTGGCCCTGGCGCAGCGGATCCCGCCCTTCCTCGACGTCCTGGCGCAGCTCCGACAGCGCCCGCCGGACGCCGTCGGGCCACACGGACGTGACGATGTCGTGGAAGGTGGGCGCGTGCGCCGGTCCGATGGTGGTGGCGCTGGGCAGGCGCAGGTGGTCCGCGCCGGTGTCGAAGCGGTCGTCGGCGTCGCGGCCGACGTACATGCGGGGGCTCCACACGAGCGGGCCGTGCGTGTTGACGAGGGTGAGGCTGCCGCCCTCCGTCCCCACGGTGACGCGGTGGAGCAGGTGCAGGTGGGCGTCGGGGTCGTTGGGGGCGATCTGGTTCTGCACGCGGAGGGTCAGCGGCACGCCGCCGACGGTTCCGGTGAGGCAGGTGAACGGCGTGCCGGGGGCCGTGGCGGTGAACGTCCACGGGCGTAACGCGCCCAGGGCCCGGCCGAGGATGTCGAACAGGGCGTAGGCGACGTGGACGCTGCAGGCGGCGTCCACGTAGAGGGGCCGCTGGAGCTCGAACAGGCGGCGGGCGGTCTCGATGAACCGGCGTACCGGGTCGAGGTGGACGTACAGGGTGTTCACGTGGTGCACCGCGGAGGCGGTACGGGCGGTGCGCAGGCAGCGGGCCAGCTCGTCGGCGTGCAGCGGATGCTCCTGCAGCACGTGGACGCCGCGGGCCAGCAGGGCGCCGGCCAGCTCGCTGCCCTCTCCCCCGACGACTCCCGACCGTACGACGACGCAGGCCAGGTCCGCGAGCCCGGGCACCTGGTCGGGGTCCGTGAGCAGCGGGACCCCGTGCTCCTCGGCGTACGCGGCGGATCGGGCGCTGCCGCGGGCGAGGACGCCGGTCAGCTCGAAGGGGCCGTCCCGCAGCGCGGAGAGGTAGATCTGGCCGAACTTGGTCCCGCACACCACCACCCGCTTCACAGCGCGCCCTCCTCGAACACCGGCGCCACCAGGTCGATCGGCGCCACCGCCTCGGTGATCTCGATCTTCGCCACGGGCTCCAGGTCCGCCAGCACCCGGGCCGGGTCGAGCACGGCGTCGGCCTGGTGGAGCCCCGCCGCGACCTCGCCGCGGAGCACCGCCATGGCCGCGTGGGCGGCGACCGCGGCGGTGAGCGCGTAGGAGTCGTGGGTGCGCAGCGCCAGGGTGCGGGTGCCGTGCGGGCCGCTGAGCTGGAAGAGCAGGACGTAGTACGGGGTGCGCCCGGCCAGTTCGAGCTCGGCCGCGCGCGTCAGGTCCGCGGCCCGGCCGGCGGTGCTCGCGGCGGCGAGGACGCCGTCGCCGGTGATGACGTTGTACCAGCGGGCCTCCGCCAGCCCGAGCTCCGCGGCCACCCGCTCCGCCTCGGCGCTCAGGTAGGGATAGGCGGTGACCGGCCCTGGAAAGTAGGGGAGCTGGACGTCGTGGACGGGGGTCAGGGCGCGGGCGACCCTGGCGCCGTCGCGCCACGCGGCCAGCGCGGCACCGCGCTCCTCCTGGCCGGCCAGCAGGAAGTCACCGGCGGCGGCGGGGGTGAGCCGGTCCAGCCCGCCGGTGTAGACGTCCAGCCGGAGCCCGGCGTTCGGGGAGGCGAGGGCGGCCAGGTGGCGGGGTACGAGTCCGGTGAGGCCGGGGAGCATCCCCGCCGACAGCACCGCCGTACGTCCCTGCGTGCCCGCATCGGCCTGGGCGAAGGCGGCGGCGTCACCGGCGGCGTCCACGTAGTCGGCCCCGGCGGCGAACGCGGCCCGCGCCACCCGGTCCCGCAGGAGGTAGGAGGGGCCCGCGCAGTTCACGACGACCTGGCAGCCCGTGCAGAAGCGGGCGAGCTCGGCCGCGTCGAGCGCGTCCACCTGCCACGCCTCGCCGTGCCCGCCCAGCTCCTCTTCGACGAACCGCCGGGCCGCCGCCCCGTCCCGCCCGCCCACGCGCAGCCCCGGGTGGTCGGCGAGCAGGCGGGCCGCGGTGCCGCCGACCGCGCCGTAGCCGCCGAGCACGCCGATCACGCGGTCACCTCGGTCACCAGCTTCGCCACGTCGGCCGCGTACGGCCCGCTGAGGCAGCTGAAATGGTCGCCCTCGATGTCGAGCGCGGTGAGCCGGCCCAGGCAGAGGTTCTGCCAGAAGTCCGTCATGTCGTCCTGCAACGTCGGCACGAGGTTGGTGACGCCGCGCTGGCGGAGGAACGTGATGTCCCCCGCGTACGGCTCCGGGTCGTAGTGGGTGACGGCCGTGAAGCTCTGCCGGAAGACCCGGTAGGCCAGGTCCACCCGCTCCTGCGGATGGCCGAGAGCGCGGGCGACGGCGGCCAGCCGGTCCGGGGGCGAGATGGCGGCCAGTTCGGCGAAGTGGCGGCCGATCTGCGCGAGGCCGGGATCCGCGCTGCCGGCGAGCGCGGCCAGGCTGCCCTCGGGCACATGTCCGGGCGACGACTCCAGCACGACCCTCAGAGCCCCGGCGAGGTCCCCGCCGGGGTGGCCGAGCCGCGCCGGGTCCAGTCCGCAGGCCTGCGCGAAGCCGTACTCCAGCATGAGCTCGTCGCTGATCCGGTAGGGGAAGCGGGAGCTGCTGATGACGGTGAGCCCCTCGACGACCGCGCCGCTCTCGGTGAGCCTGCGGGCGACCTCGGTGGCGATGAGGCCGCCCATGCAGTAACCCACGATGTGGTAGCCGGCCGCGCCCTCCTCGATCAGGAGCCGCGCGTACGATCCGGCCAGCGATTCCACCGTTTTCGCAGGGTCCAGCTCCAGGTAGCGCTCCGCGTCGTTGATCACGAGGCCGAGCAGCGGCGTCCCGGAGAGCTCGGGGACGAGCGCCCGGTACGGGGTCAGGGTGCCGGTGCCGTCGTGCAGCAGCACCCGCACCGAACCGCCCTTCGTCCCGTCCCCGGACAGGCGTACCAGCGGACTGGCGTGCGTTCTCGGCAGCCCCTGCTCGCGGTCGTCGCGGGCCTGGCGGAGGTGAGCGGCCAGCGCGGCGACGGTCGGCTGGTTGACGAGCTGGCGGACCAGGCTGTCCCAGTAGAAGCCGCTCGCCTCTTCCAGCTCCTCGCGTACCCGCCCGGCCAGGCGGGTGACCAGCAGGGAGTCGCCGCCCAGCGCGAAGAAGTCCTGGTCGCGGTGGACGCGCGGGAGCCCGAGCAGCTCGGCCCAGAGGGCGGCCAGCCGCCGTTCGAGGTCGTCGCGCGGCTCCTCGCCGCCGGGCGTGCTCTCTCCGGCCGTGCTGGGCAGGAGGGTACGCAGCCGCGCCCGGTCGATCTTGCCGTTGTCCGTCAGCGGCAGCTCGTCGACCACCTGGACGTGGGTCGGGAGCATGTAGTCGGGCAGCCGCTCGGCGAGGAACGCCCGCAGCTCCGCCAGGTCGATCCGCTCCCGGTCGTCGGGGAAGCGGGCCGCGAAGACGCACTGCCCGAGGGACGCCAGCGGGTCGCCCGGCCCGGGCAGGCAGGCGAGCGTACGGGCGCCCGCCCCGCGCAGCAGGTCGAGCCACTCGTCACGGGTGACGAACGTCCGGTCGCGGCCCTGCCGCACGTCGGCGTAGTCGTGCGGGTTCATCAGGAACTCCATCGAGCTCATGATCTGGACGTGCTCGCGGGTGGTCTCGATGAACACCAGCCACCCGCCGGGCACCAGCAGCTCGCGGAACCTCGCCAGCACGGCGGCGGCGTCGTGGGAGTTGTGCAGGACGTTGGCGCAGAGGATGACTTCGAAGGAGTTCGGCTCGTAGCCCTGGGCGCGGTAGTCGGCGTTGATGTCGAACAGGCCGTACCGCACCCACGGGTGGTCCGCGAACCGTTCGGCGGCCTGGGTGAGGAAGAACCGCGACAGGTCGGTGAAGACGTACTCGACCTGGTGTCCGGCCAGCTCGGGGATCAGCTCGGCACTGGTGCCGCCCACGCCCGCGCCCGCTTCCAGGACGCGCAGCGGCCCGCCGGTGTGGTCCTCGGCCACGCGGCCGACCACCGCGCGCACGATGCGGTTGACGTACCTGCTGAGCACGTTGTCCTTGTACGCGCCCTCGGCCGTCCCCACGTCGCCCTCGGGGAACAGCAGCTCGCGGGCGTCGAGCTCGCCGCGCATCAGCTCGGGCAGGTGCGTGGTGCTGACCCGCAGGAACCTGACCAGCTCGGCCCCGTAGTCGAGCCCTTCGGTCAGGCTCCCGACCCGGCGCCACAGCGGCTCCACGCCGGTGTCCCCGCGCAGGTTCCGGTACCGCCCGTCGGGGTCGCGGTCGAGCCGTCCGCGCTCGTGCAGCGCGGTGAGCCAGCGCCGGACGAGCCGGTGGTGGTCCGGCGCGACCCGCGCGGCGGCCAGGATCTCCTCGAGACCGTGGCCGTCCTCGGTGGTGAACAGGCCGCCCGTACGGAGCGCCGCCGCCATCGACGCGAGCGCGATCTCGTCGAGCGTCTCGGCCACCGCCACGACGCGCGCCAGATCGACGCCCTCCAGGGCCGCGACCGCCGCCACCTCGGCCGCACCCGCGACATCGAGCCCGCCACCCTGCTCGGCCCCCGCGTCCGGCGCGTTGCCTTCTCCGGTCCGCTTGGCCGGCGCGCCGTCGTCCTTGCGGGCGGCGGCCTGAGCGAAGGCGATCAGGCGGCGTTCCAGCGCGCGGTCGCCGTCCACGATCACGGTCCCGGCCGCGACCGCGGGGTGTGCCTGCAGCGCGGTCTCCACCTCGGCCAGCTCGATCCGATGGCCGCGGATCTTGACCTGCGAGTCCTCCCTGCCGAGGAACTCGATGTTGCCGTCGGGCCGGTAGCGACCGAGGTCGCCGGTGCGATAGAGGCGCTCGCCGCCGTGGCGCACGAAGCGCTCGGCGGTCCTGCCCTCATCGCCGAAGTAGCCGATCGCCACGCCGGAGCCGCCGATGTACAGCTCTCCCGGCACCCAGTCGGGGCAGGGCCGCATGGCGGCATCGAGCACGTGGAAGGTCTGGTTGGCCAGCGGCTTGCCGTACGGGACGCTCACCCAGCCGGGCAGCGGATCGCCGACGGGGTGGTAGATCGACCAGATCGCGGCCTCCGTGGCCCCGCCCAGGCTGATCACGTCCAGTCCCGGCACGCGGCGGCGGATCTGGCCGGGCAGCGCCACCGGGATCCAGTCGCCCGACAACATCGCCAGCCTCAGCGTGGGCAGCTCCACCGCGGGCTCCGCGTCCAGGTAGTGCTGGAGCATCTGGAGCTGCGCGGGCACCGAGTTCCACACGGTGACCCCGTGCCCGGCGGCGAGCTCGGCCCAGTGGGCCGGGTCGCCCCGGCGTGACGGGTCCGGCAGCACGAGTGCCGCCCCGACGGCGAGCGGTCCGAAGATGTCGTAGACCGACAGGTCGAACCCCAGGCCGGCCAGCCCGAGCACGCGGTCGTCCGGGCCGACGCCGAAGCGGGCGCTGATGTCGTCGATGGTGTTGCGGGCGGCCCGATGGCTGATCATCACGCCCTTGGGCACGCCCGTCGAGCCGGAGGTGTAGATGACGTAGGCCAGATCGTCAGGCTGCCGCCGGACGCCGTCCTCGGCGTGGGCCGGCGAGAAGGCGGGCTCGGCGTGGGCCGGTGGGAGGGCGTGGCCGGCGATCCAGTCGTGCTCGGCGTGGGTCGGCGGGAGGGTGTCGACGGCGATCCAGTCGTGCTCGGCGTGCCAGGACTGCGTGAGCACCAGGCGGGCCGAGGCGTCGGCGAGGATGCGGTCGCGCCTCGCCGGTGGCTGCCCGGTGTCGACCGGCAGGTAGGCGCCACCGGCCAGCAGCGTGCCGAGCACGGCCACGACCTGCTCGACCCCCTTGTCCATGACCACGGCGACGATCTCGCCGGGCCGGTGCCCCGCCTCGCGCAGCGCCCGCGCCACCCCGGCGGCCCGGCCCAGCAACTCGCCGTACGTGATCGAACCGGCACCCGTGACGACGGCGGTTCGTTCCGGTGTGCGGCGTGCCTGGGCCACGACCTCCTCGTGCAGCAGCCCGTCCGGGAGCGGCGCGGCGGTGGCGTTGACGAGGGCGCGGCGGTGCGCCTGCGCTCCGGGCAATTCGACGGGGTCCTCCGACGACCAGGCCTCGTCCGAGGACAGGCCGTGCAGAAGCGCGGTGAACGCGGCGAACATGTCGTCCACGAGCCCTTCGGGGAACACCCCCGCGCGCACGTCCCAGTTGACCAGCAGCGCGTCGCGGTGCTCCTTGACCTGGCAGTCGATCCACACCTGGGGTGTCTGGCTGATGCCGTACTCCGGCGTGCCGTGCTCGGCGTCGTCACGGCCGAGGCCGATGGCGCTGGTGAACACCACCGGCATCAGCGCGGCGTCCCGGCCGCGCCGGCGGGCCAGCTCCCGTATGACCTCGATGCCGCCGCAGCGGCGGTGCTCCATGTCGGCGAAGAGCTGCCGGCCGATGGCGTGGGCGCGCTCGGCGAAGGACCGGCCGGGCGTGGTGTCGACGGCGAGCAGGTTGAGCGTGGTGAAGTCGCCGACGACCCGGTCGATGTACGGGTGCAGCGGCGGGCGGTCGAGCAGCGTCAGGTTGAGCGTGAACCTGGGCCGCCGGCTCCACCTCCCGATGACCTCGGCGTAGGCGGCCAGCACGGCCTGCGACGGCGTGATGCCGGCCGCGGCGGCCCGGGTGCGTAACCGCGCCCATTCCGCCGGCTCCACCCTGCTCTCCCACCGCCCGAACCGGGCGTCCACGGCGGCCTGGTCGAGCGCCGGCAGTTCGGGCGCGGGCGGCAGGTCGTCCATCCGTTCCCACCAGTAGGCGCGATCCCGGTCGTAACGGGCGCTCTCGCGCTGCGCGCGCAGGGCCAGCAGGCAGTCGCGGAAGCTGACCGGGACGGGTGGCAGGTCGGCGTCGGGGTTCTCATGCAGCAGGTGCAGCTCGCCGAGCAGCAGCTGGATGCTGACATAGTCGGCGATGAGCAGGTCGATCGAGGCGTGCAGGAGGGCTCCGCGATCGGTGAGCGAGATCCGCAGCTCGAACAGGGGCCAGCTGCCCGCCGGATAGACCGTGTTCGCCATCTCCTCGCGGACGGCGGCGAGCCGCTCCTCCGGGTCGGTGCCGCGCAGGTCCGTCACGCGGACCTCGTAGCCGGGGACCTCGGCGAGCACCTGCTGGTGGCCGTCGGGGTGGATCACGGCGCGGAGCATGTCGTGGCGGGCGATCAGGGCGCGCCACGCGGCCCGCACCCGTTCCGGGTCGAGCCGGGGGAAGGAGACCTCGACGTAGCCGTGACAGGCGACTCCGCCGTAGCCGAACGCGTCGTTGCGGCCGAGCAGGTAGGCCTGCTGCACGTCGGTCAGCGGGAAGGGGTCGAGGCGGCGTTCGGGCTCGGGCCGGACCGTCTCGGCTTCGGACTCGCGGCGCAGGTGCGCGATGATCTCGGGCTTCGCGCCGATCAGCGCCGCCCGCCGGTCCTCGGTCAGCGCTCCCTTGGGCGCCCGGAAGCGGAGGCTGCCGTCGTCCTCCCACAGCCGGATCCCCGCGGCCTCCATGTCGGCGATGAGTTCGTGTACGGCCGGTGCCTGGGTCACAGCACGCCCTCTTCCGTCTCTTGGGTGTCGTCCGCCGTCAGGCCGATCGCCTCGGCGCAGTCGGCGATGGTGGGAGTGGCGAAGAAGCGGCGCAGGGACAGCTCCACGCCGAGCCGCCGCCGTACGATCTCGGCGAAACGGGTGGCGAGCAGGGAGTCGCCGCCGAGAGCGAAGAAGCTCTGGCCCCGGCCCGGCGGCGGGATCTCCAGCAGTTCGGCCCACAGCTCGGCGAGCAGCGCCTCCGTGCCCGGGCGTGGGGGGTCGTCATCCGGGAGCGGTTCGAGCCGGGTGGACAGAGCACCCCTGTCGATCTTGCCGTTGGCGGTCAGTGGCAGCCCGTCCAGTACGGTGATCGTCGGCGGGACGGCATAGCCGGGCAGCCGATCGGACAGGAACGAACGCAGCTTGTCCAGATCGACGTCCTCAGGGGTGAC